>CAXTCB010000078.1:0-12164 GCA_964242875.1 uncultured Acidobacteriaceae bacterium | reverse complement strand
AAGCCGATGTCCAGCTTCGAGTCCTCGAGCTTCTTCGTAATCGCCTTCTTCTTGTCCAGCTCGTACTCGTACAGTCGCGATCGCAGCATCTTCATCGCCCGTTCCTTATTCTTGTGCTGCGAGCGCTCGTTCTGGCAACCGGCCACCAGCCCCGTCGGCAGATGCGTGATCCGTACCGCGGAGTCCGTCGTATTCACGTGCTGTCCGCCCTTGCCACCCGACCGGTACGTATCGATCCGCAGATCCTCCGGTTTGATATCGATCACGATCGTGTCATCGATCTCCGGGCTTACAAACACACTCGCAAAACTGGTGTGCCGCCGCTTCGCCGAGTCAAACGGCGAGATGCGCACCAGCCGATGCACTCCCGTTTCTCCAGTGAGTAGACCAAACGCAAACTCCCCCGAGATCGTGAACGTGGCCGACTTGATCCCGGCCTCGTCCCCATCCTGGATCTCGTTCAGCTCCGTCTTGAAGCCTTCCCGCTCCGCCCATCGCAGGTACATCCGCATCAGCATCTCGGCCCAGTCCTGGCTCTCCGTTCCGCCCGCCCCGGGGTGTACCACCACAATCGCGTTCAGCGCGTCCGTCTCCCCCGAAAGCATCGTCTTGGTCTCAAGCTTCTCGGTGTACGCGACCAGCCCGGGAATCTCACGTTCGAGATCCGCGTCCACCGGCTCGCCTTCGCGCGCCAGCTCGAAATACGCCTCGATGTCGTCCGACCGTCGCTGCAACTCCGCATCATCCGCCAGCAGCGTCTCCAGCCGCTTTCGTTCCCGCATCAGAGGCTGCGATCGCGCCGCATCCGCCCACACCGTCGGATCGGCAATCTTCTCCTCAATCACACCCAGCTCTCGCTTCAGGCGAGCCGAGTCAAAGGTACTCCCGCAGCTCGCGCACACGTTCGCGGACCGGGGAGTAGGTGTACTCAAAATCAGTCAACATAAGCACTGATTCTAGTCCATCGTCGTTCCGGCAGCAGCCCTTACACCACCCGCCACCCGGGCCGGTTCGTGCGCCGTGACCACTCCGCAAACCCCACTGCACCTACCGTCAGCGCGGCGCACCCCCACGGTAGCCAGTCCCCATGCCGCGCGTAGAACGTCACATCATGCTCGTAGCCAAATGGCACCCGGATCGCCGTCCGCACATGCCGCGGCGTCGAGACGAAGACGCGTCCATCCGGATCGATCACGGACGTGATCCCGGTGTTCGTCGCCCGCAGCACCCATCGGTGGCTTTCAATCGCCCGCATCCGCACCATGTTCAGGTGCTGCCATGGCGCGCTCGTATCGCCATACCATCCATCATTTGAAATGTTGATGAGCACATCCGCGCCCATCTTCGAGAACTCCCGGATCTCGTCGCCAAAGATCGACTCGTAGCAGATAAACGTCCCGAAAGTATGGCCGCCGCTCGAAAACACGCCGCGCTTCACGCCTGGCTCAAACGTGCCCACCTCCGCCAGCAGGCTTCCCGCAAAGAAAAACAGCTGCTTATACGGCACGTACTCGCCAAACGGCACCAGGTGCATCTTGTCGTAGCGACCCGCAAATCTTCCGTCCGGACCTATGAAAGAGGCCGAGTTATAGGTGTCGACTCGCTTCCGCTTCGCCGCGTCGTGCGCCTGCTCGACGCCAATGTTCCCCACAATAATCGGCGCGCCCATCTGTCGCGCCAGCCTTCCTAGCGCCGCCCGGAACTCCGGCTCCCCCTCCCGGAAGGGCGCCGGCGACTCCGGCCACACCACCAGGTCCGTCGGTTTGAAGGCCTCGTCCAGCGATCCTGCGCCCTTCGGAATCTGCAGAGCCGTCGTCCGTTCGTCTCGAATCACGCGGGTCTCCGGGGTCTCCGGCATCCCCCGCAGCAACTCACCCGTCGGTCGCCGGCTCAGCGCCGCAAACTGCTGCATCAACTGGCCCTCGGTCTCCGGCGGCTGCACCTCAACCGCGCCGACATCCAGGTTCTCCTGCAGCAGCGTCGCCGTACCCGCCTCCGTCGGCTGCGCCCGTCTTCGCGGATGTAAAACCGCAAAGGTGTAAGCGGCAACAATCGCTACCCCCACCACCGCCAGCGCCGGTCGCGTCCACCGGCGCTCCCGCACGCTGATCCGCAGCAGCCACAATGCATTCACCGCCGCGATCACAAATGAGATCCCACACACCCCCGCCCAGGGCGCAAGCTGACGCAGCAGCGGGTTATCCACCTGCGTAATCCCGAGCAGATCCCAGGGAAAGCTCGTGATCCTCGATCGCGCCAACTCGCTGGCCACCCAAAGCACCGGAACCAGCAGCAGCGCCCCCTGCCGCCCCCACCGCGAGTTCCTCACCGTCGCCAGAAGACCGCCGAAAAGCGCGTGATACAGCCCCACATACAGGCTGAAGAGCGCGACAATCACGGCCGCAATCGGCTTGGCCAGCCCGCCATACACATGCATCGTCTGGTAGATCCAGTAGCAACTGCCCACATACCAGACAAACCCTGAGGCGTACCCCAGCGCTGCCCCTTGCAGCCGGCTGATCGGTCGTCCATCTTTCGCCGTCCCCAGAATCGCCCACAGCAGCGGCACCAGCGCCACCCACACCACATGGGTCCGCCACAGCGGCACCGGCCCCGCTATGGGGAACGGCAGCACCTGCAGCACACCCGAAAGTACCGCCAGACCCCACAGCCCCAAGGGCACCCGTCGCATCGCATCAGGAGTCTACCACTGCCCTCCCTCGCCCGTGTCATGGCCCTGCCGCCGTTTGGCGGTACAATCACATCACGATGGATCTTGTCGTTCGTCTCGTGGCAAAAGTAGTTGTGCCCCTCTTCTTCTTCGGAACGGTTGGTTCACTCGTCGTTATCGCCGTCAGCTTTGTCGAAGACCTCAAGGAACTGTTCGAGGACGAGGAATGAGGCATGCGTCACGACGACCCCGGTCCGCCGCGCGCTCCTGCTGCCCGGACCTCTCTCTGCCGAATCTCCCATCCCAGCGCCGACGCGCCGTCTCCCGTTCCCCTCGCTTCGCCGGAATCTGATCGCCTCCATGCCCGCTAAACCACGCCGTACCGAAGCTCAGACGCAGCGTGTTCGTCTCGTCGTCGCCTCGTCGGTCATGCTCACCTTCATCTCGTTCTGGCGTGCCGCGGCCATCGTCCTGAATGACCTCGGCTCCTCCGCCTTCTACGCCGGCGGCATCGCGGAAGAGGCTGTGGGCAAATCCGCCCCCTGGTTCATCCTCGGCGTCATGCTCTTCTCCTTCGCGGTGCGCAAGGTATACGTCGAGAGCTGCAGCATGTTCACGCGAGGCGGGGTCTATCGCATCGTCAAAGAAGCTCTCGGCGGAACCTTTGCCAAGGTCTCCGTCTCGGCCCTGATGTTTGACTACGTTCTCACCGGTCCGATCTCCGGCGTGTCGGCAGGCCAATACATCGTCGGCCTCTCCAATGAGCTCCTCGGCTTTCTCGCCAGGCACTCGCTTTTTCTGGGCATCGTTCTCCACGCCGATGGCACCTTGCGTCACCTTCCTGCGAACAGCACCTCGGCCGTCATCGCGGCCATCGTGACCGTGTACTTCTGGTGGCAGAACATCAAAGGGATTGAGGAATCGAGCGATAAAGCGCTGAAAGTCATGCAGATCACCACCGTCATGGTGGTGATCCTCTTGGCTTGGGGCATCTTCTCCGCGATTCACATCGGCGCCCATCTCCCGCCGTGGCCCGTCCCGTCCAACCTGCACTTCAGCAAGGATGCGACAGGCTTCCTTGCCGGCACCAGCTTTCTCCGCTCGCTGGGTCTCTTCGGCGTTCTCATGGCTTTCGGACACTCCGTTCTTGCAATGAGTGGCGAAGAGTCTCTGGCCCAGGTCAACCGCGAGATCGAACATCCGAAACTCAAGAATCTGAAGCGCGCTGCGATGGTCATCGCCATCTACAGCTTCACCTTTACCGGCCTTGGCTCTCTCCTAGCCGTCATGCTCATCCCGGATGCGGTTCGCGTTCCGGTGTATCGCGACAACCTCATCTCTGGCATGGCCATGTACATGGTGGGCCCGGTCGCTTTCCGCCTCGCCTTCCGGGTGTTCGTCGTCATCGTCGGCTTTCTGATCCTGGGTGGCGCCGTAAATACAGCCATCGTTGGTTCCACCGGTGTCCTGATGCGCGTCGCCGAAGACGGCGTTCTCTCTGACTGGTTTCGTCGGCCACAGCGCAAGTTCGGAACCAGCTATCGCATCATCAACCTCGTCGCGATCCTTCAACTACTCACGATCGTGGTCACCCGTGGTGACGTCATTAAGATCGGAGAAGCGTACGCCTTCGGAGTGATCTGGAGCTTCACCTTCAACGCTCTCGCTATGCTCGTCCTGCGCTGGAAGTACAACGGCGAGCGTGGCTGGAAAGTTCCCCTGAACTTGCGCATCGCCGGTCGGGAACTCCCCTTCGGGCTGCTCTCCGTCTTCCTTGTGCTGTTCACGACAGCGATTGTCAACCTTTTCACCAAGTCAGTAGCAACGGTCAGCGGTATCCTTTTCGCCGCCGCTTTCTTTGTCATCTTTACGGTCTCGGAGCGCGATAACAAACGTCGCCATAAACTCACAAAACGCCAGATGCGCGAGCACTTCCAGTTAGAGCACCAGGACACGGTCGGCCGCGAAGCTCTCGAGATCCGGCCCGGCGCCGTCGTCGTAACCATGCGCGACGCCGCAGTTCCCTTCTCGCTCAAATGGGCGCTCACCCATACCAACACCGACGAACAGGACCTCGTCGTTCTTGCCGCACGCATGATGGGCGCCGGTGGCTCGGAATACGTCGACGCCTCAGAACAACTCTTCAGCGAACACGAGCAGATGCTCTTCACCAAGGCTGTCTCCGTCGCGGAAAGCTTCGGAAAACACATCTCGCTTCTGGTAGTTCCGGCTGGCGATATCTTTGCCGCCCTGGTGCAAACCGCTAACTCCCTCGATGCGGCCGCCGTCGTCTCCGGCCTTTCCACCAAGCTGACAGCAGAAGAACAGGCCTATCACATGGGGCAAGCCTGGGAAGTTCTTCCAGAACCAAAAAGGCAGTTCACCTTCTATGTCATCAAGCCGGACGGCGAAGCGCTCAGCTTCCACATCGGCCCGCACGCACCAACGATTCACGCGGACGAAATTCAATTAGTCCACCGCCTTTGGCTTCGTCTGCGACGCTCGCCAGGCATGCAGGACCTTCATCACAGCGACGTTCTAAGCTACGCAATCACGCGCATCGCCGCCGAATATACCCGCGATCAGGAAGCTCTGATTGACGGCCTGAAGGCGCACACTCGCGAAGCGATTCGTCGCGGTCTCGGGACAACACAACATCTCTTACCCGAAGATCCCTTCCATAAAACACCAGCTCCATCTATAAGCCCCGAAGAAGCAGCGGCTCCCGAGAGCTACGATGAAACTCTTCCGCGAGCTTGAACTACAAAACAAAGCCGGTTTATTTGCGTCGTTGAAGGTATTTCAGTAGTCTTTACCTGCGGCAGAGAGCATCCCGGTGTCAAGTGGATCTAGCTCTGCACGGAGGTGACATTTGGAAGTAGGCAGAATTATTGCTGAAATTGATGCTCAAATCGCTAAGTTGCAGCAGGCCCGCGTTCTGCTGTCGGGCGTAGAAGCGCAATCGGTCGCACGCCGGCCAGGTCGCCCAAAAGGTAGCAAGAACTCGACCGCCACCCCTGCCGCTGCAAAACAAACCACAGGCCGGAAACTCTCCCCCGAAGGCCGTAAGCGCATCGCAGACGCCATGAAGCGTCGCTGGGCTGAACGAAAGAAAATTCCAGCAAAAACTGTCGCCAAGTAAGCAGCAACCCGCGGACCAAGCAGTAAGAAGGGCGCATCGAGAACCTATCGATGCGCCCTTTCTTTACACCTCACCTGGTCGCAATAACCTCTCTCAGATTGTCCTTGGCCAGAAAGAAACGGAAATTGCTGAAGTCCTTCAGTAAGGTCTCAATCTGCCGGTTCGTATACATCGAAAGGATCGGGAACTGTCCTGCTCGCTGCAGATCAACTGTCTCGCTCCCTGTCAGGCTGTAACGGAAAAATCCATTGTCGATCGCCGGTGCGCTTGAGCCGGCCGTTGGCTTCGCATGAAAAAATGCCAGCATCTGTCCCTCAGGTGCCATCACCGCATGCATTCGGTGCATCAACTCCGGCAGCAGAGGCTCTGGCAGGTAATCAGACGCATCCCATAACAGCACCACGTCAAACATCCGCCCGGAGAACTTCAGATTCGCGTCGAGAAATCCGGTGACATCGAACCTCGGCTCTCCTTCGGCATCCCGCTTCTTCCACTCAGGACGCGCCGCCTCTTCCACCAGGTTCGACATGTAAATACTGTGGCCCATTCCAGTAATAAAATTAATATTCGTCGAGGACGTCGGACCAATATCCAGCACCCGCAACGACTCACGGCGCTGCAGGTTCTTCAACATCTCCTTCCAGCCGCTCGAGTGACGTACCGAGTGATCGCTGCCCTTGTCGCGGGCATGCCCCGAGTTCGATCCGCCACCGAAGAAGTTACGCATAGCTCTTCCAATCTCCTCTAACACTCAATTCCATGACCCGCCGTATGCGGCAGCGCTCCACATCAACGGACAGAGCCTCTCACCTGATGGACCAGGTCGCGCGAAGCCCAGTTCTTCACCCCGGAATGGGATGCGCTTGGCCGAACTATACGGGACACCGTTCTCTCAGGCAAACAGACCAACTTTCTCCCATCTTCCTTCGTCCATCTAGAATCGGAGGACCCGGCATCTCTCCGGGCCGGAGACTTGTGCTCACTACTCGCGTCAGGACAATCGCCTCCCTCCTCTGCAGTGCTGCCCTTGTACCGCAGCTCCTCCCCTCGTGGAGACTCGGTCTGGCGGAGTCAGTCTTCAGCGTCGCTCCTCGAAGCGACACCGCAGAAGCAGGCTCACCACAACGATCTCCACGCGACTGGGTCGTTCTCGCAAGCAATAACGAGATCAACACCCTCACTCATGAGGGCTCCTACCTCCGCTATCGAACTCATGTCGTCAATCAGCGAGGCGACCGCGTCCGCGACGTCATCGAATCGAAGGATGGCACCGTTGCTCGAACCCTGATGGAAGGCGGGAAGCCACTCACCGCGGAGGCCGATCAGGCCGAGCGGAAGCGGCTAGAGGATCTCGCCGCCTCCGCGTCAGACTTCGCCAGGCACGTTAAGGATGACCAGTCCGGCAGGAAGCTCGCCACCGATCTCATCCGCCTCATGCCCGACGCGATGGTCTACACCGCCGCACCCGGCATGGCGGACGCCCGCTCCCCTTCGGGCATGCACCTCATCGTCCTCGACTTCGAACCGAACCCGAAGTGGACACCGCCCACAACCACATCAGAAGCCCTCACCGGCCTCAAAGGTCGCGTCTGGATCGACTCCGCCAGTGGCTTCGTCACACGCCTCGATGGCGAAATCTTCCGCAGCGTCAATATCGGCTGGGGCATGCTCGCCCACGTCTACCCTGGCGGCAAACTCTCCTTCGAGCAGGTCAACGTCGGCGGCAATCGCTGGACCTACTCGCACTTCTCAGATCAGGCCCGCGTACGCGCCCTGCTGCTGAAGACCATCGACGTCTCGAGCGACGTCTCCGCCTCAAACTTCCAGCATCTTCCCAGCCCGCTCACCTTTCAGCAGGCCATCGCGCTTCTGTTGCAGTAACGCCAGCCCGCACCGGCCAGAGTGCCTAAGCCGTTACGCGCGCCTTCCTCTGCACGCTGCTTCGCCGAACTGTCAGCGCTTCGATCCGCTTCTTGTTCACCAGAAAGCCACTGCCGATTCCGTCCGGCACCGCAATCTCACCCGCCGCACTCACCGTTACCTCAGGCTCAATGACGTCCTCAGACCAGTACCGCGCCGAGGCCGACACATCTCCCGGCAGCTGGAAGTTCGGCAACGACGACAGCGCGATATTATGGGCGCGCCCGATCCCCGTCTCCAGCATCCCGCCGCACCACACCGGCACGCCACGCTCTGCCGCCGCGTTGTGTACCGCGATCGCCTCTGAGAAGCCGCCCACCCGGCCTACCTTGATGTTGATGATCCGGCATGACTCCATATCGATCGCCGCCAGCGCATCGCGACGGTTACGAATCGATTCATCCAGGCAGATCGAGGTCTCAATCCGCTTCTGCAGCATCGAGTGAAAATAAAAATCGTCAAACCACAACGGCTGTTCAATCATCAGCAGCTTGTAGCGATCCCACGCGGCGATCTTGTCGAAGTCGCGCATCCGGTACGCCGAATTCGCGTCGCAGCTCAACAGAATCTCCGGCCATCGCTCGCGCACCGCGTCAAACACCGCCTCGTCCCAGCCCGGTTTGCACTTCAACTTGATCCGCTGATATCCGGCGTCCAGCTCCATCGCAATGACATCCAGCAACTGCTCGATGGATGATTGAATTCCAATCGAAACGCCACACGGAATCACCTCACGTGTGCCGCCTAGCAGACTCGACAGCGATGTCCGCTCCCGCTGGGCCGTCAGATCCCACACGGCGTTCTCGAGCGCCGCCTTCGCCATGCGATTGCCGCGGACCTGCTTCAACACATCCGGTACAGAGCCGCCGCCGGTCAGCTCCGCCTCCAGCAGACGCGGCGCCAGCTCACTCTCCGTGATGATCCACGCCGTGTCGATCATCTCGTCAGAAAAGTACGGATGCTCTCCCGCGACGCACTCGCCCCAGGCCGTCAGGCCCTCACTCTCGATCTCGACGAGAAGAATCCGGCGCCCTGTTGTCAGGCCAAAACTCGTCTCAAAAGGCCGCGCCAGCGGCAGATTAATCTCGCGTAAATGGATCGCATCGATGGTAAACATTTGGCTTCCGTTCTCTTGTTCCGCAAAGGCAGTCTATCGTTCTTGCGCGCTGAGTCTCGACCCGTCCCTCTAGCGTTTTGCGGCTTCCCCCCGCATTGTCCTTACAGCCACATCATTCGTACGCTCATCCCAAACCCCCAGTAGATAGCTGCCATCGCCGTTCGCGTCCCGCTCGTATCCAACGGCCGCAAGTCCCTGCCCAAACCCCGCCAGCAGCTCTTCTCGCACCCGCGTCTGCGTCCCCAACGCCCTCTCCTGGTCCTCACGCTTCCAGGCGTAAATCTCCTCCGGCACAGTGACACGTCCCTCACTGAGGATCGCTGCATCCTCGCCGCCAAGCACCCGCTCCACATGCGCCGATCGCAACCACCACTCCGCATACAGCCGATCCGTCGGCAGACCGCCCTGCAAGGGCGAGCTCGAAGGCCCGTAAAAGTCCTCCTGGTATCGCCGGCAAATCGCTCCCAGCCGATGCAGATTCAAATGCGCATTCTTGATCTCCAGCGGATCAAACGTCCATTCCATCAGGTCAAACCCGCGCGTCATCGCATCTTCTCGCTGCGCCAGCTTCAGCCTCCGGCCAAGACCGGCATTGCGAAACTCTGGCAGCACCGCCAGCATGTGCGAGTGCAGGTACGCCATGCCGTTGCGGTAGCCCGGCAGCCCCATCGCAAATCCCACCATCGTTCCGTCCAGAAACGCGCCCAGCGCCTGCCCGCCAATACGCTCCGCCACCACGAAGACGCGCCGCGGGATCACGTCCCCATCGCTATAGCCCCAGACCTCCACCTGTAGGTCGACGCATCGCTCAAACTCCGCAAGCCGCGTCAACGGCCTGATCTCGATCGGCAGAGCCGTGTTCGCCTCCGTCATCACCCCGCTCATCGGCTGCCTGCCTCCTGCGCCTTTGCTGCCCGCCATAGCTCATCCCATCCTTCCGCGCTCATCCCATCGATCTCTTCCTGCCCACCCGCCACTGCCTCCATCGCCGCAAAACGCCGCCGGAACTTCGCATTAGCCCCCCTCAGCGCGCCTTCAGCGTCTACCTTCAGGTGCCGCGCCAGGTTCACTGCCGTAAACAGAACATCCCCCAGCTCCGCCTCCAGGCGCTCACGATCCACCACCGCCTCCGCCAGCTCCGCGCGCACCTCATCTAGCTCTTCCGTCATCTTCTCCAGCAACCCACTCGCATCCGGCCAGTCGAATCCAACCTTCGCCGCCCTGCTCCCAATCTTCGTCGCCTCCAGAACCGCCGGCATCGATCGCGGCACATCCGCCAGAACGCCTGTTTGCAGCGTCTTCGCGTCTCGCTTCTCCTCGCGCTTGATCTCCTCCCAGTTCCGCAGAACAGCGTCCGCATCCGTCGCCGCCACATCCCCGAACACGTGCGGATGCCGCCGAATCAGCTTGCTGTTCAGCGACCCGGCGACGTCCGCAATCGTAAAGTATCCGGCCTCCTCCGCCATCTGCGCGTAGAACAGCACCTGCAGCAGCAGGTCGCCAAGCTCGTCTCGCAGCTCACCCCAGGATCTCCGCTCGATCGCATCGAAGACCTCGTAGACCTCCTCAAGCGTGTGCCGCTTGATCGAGTCAAAACTCTGCTCGCGGTCCCACGGACAGCCCTCCGCCGATCGCAGCAGCCGCATGATCGCAATCGCCCTCTCCATCGCCGGCATGGCTGCATCGGTTGCCAGATCCCTCGCAGACTGGCTTCTCGGCAGCTCACCGTCTGGTGCTCCGTCGGTCGTCGCCCGGACCTCACGTTCGCCCTGCTCCCTCGTCATGCTCTTACTCTAAACGGGCAGCGCGCAGCGGACACACACACTCCTCCGCCGCTTTCCCTGCCCCGCCATCTTCCGATATCCTGACGAAAGCATGTCAACGCCTCTGCCCAAGTCACCCGCGCCCCGGTCCCGCTCCGGCCGCACCCGCCTGCTGTTGTTTCTGCCGTACCTCGCCCTTCTCTTCCCTGTCGTGTATGCGCGCAACACGCCCGCGCTCTGGGGCATTCCCTTCTTCTACTGGTACCAGTTCCTCTGGGTCGTGCTCGCCTCCGCCATCATCGGCCTGGTCTTCCTCCGCACACGCGACACCCTCTAGCTACGCGCACGAAAAAGCGGCGGCCCGTCAGGACCACCGCTCTTCCACTTTGAGTCAACTCAGTTGCCGGAAGGACTCGTTCCCGCCGCCGGTCCTGTCTGGTCCCCACCCATGTTCGAAAGCAACCGGATCTGCACACGTCGATTCTTCTGGCGGCCCGCGGCCGTCTTATCCGTGTCAATCTGCTGGTCCTTGCCGATTCCGACCAGGTAGAACCTGTGCGGCGGGATGTTGAACTTCTCTTGAAGATAGTTCGCCACAGCATTCGCCCGGTTCTGGCTCAGCTGGTAGTTGTAATCCGCCGGTCCGCTCGTATCCGTGCCGCCGGTCACCTCGAGAATGTACCCCTTGGCCGAGGTCGCGCTCGAGGCAAACTGGTCCAGCTGCGCCTTGTCATCCTTGGTCAGCACATACTTGTTCAGCGCAAAGGTCACACTCACATCCGCCAGCGGCTTGTAGTTATCCAGGTTCGCCACCACGCCCGTCAGCGTGTCGACCCGGTTATACGCGTCCTTGGCGTTCTTCCCGGCGCTGTCAGCCGACTGCCCCGCCGCATCGGCATGCTGTCCGGCAGCGTCCGCCGCGCTTTGCGCACCGGCAATCCCCTTCGTCGCACGCTCATCCGTGTCCACGATCGTACGGTGATCCTGCGCCGTATTCGCATCCAGCTGATTCGTCTGCTGCACAATCGGCGCCGTCTGTGCCCTCACGTACTTCTTGCTCGAGCAGCCGGTCGCCCCGGCCAGAAGTCCACACAGCGCAATCGTCCCGACAGCCACAGATCCATGCAGAAAAGCAAAGCGATTCGAGTTCGACAAGCAAAAAACGGTTTGCATCAGGTGTAGTCTCCTTTGGACACACGTCACTCGTCCAACAGGTTGTGATGCAATTTGGGGGCCAGCGCTCCTCCAGGTCAGCAAGCCTCCTGTTTTGTGCGACCTCATGCGACCGAGCCCCTGCGCGGCCACCCTCGTCCGCATCTCCCGACAGCGAACATTTTTCACAATCTCTACGTCATATGTTCGCGTCATACCGCATAGAACGCAGCCTCTGCCGCGAACCCAGATCTCCCATCGCAACACCGTCTAAACTAGTCGTTGGACCTCTTCGGCCTCCTGTATGGATCTGCACGCCAAAATCCGCACCATCCCGCCCAAGCCCGGCTGCTACCTCTACAAGAACGCCGAAGGCACGGTCATCTACGTCGGCAAGGC
>CAXTCB010000077.1:0-12489 GCA_964242875.1 uncultured Acidobacteriaceae bacterium | reverse complement strand
CGGAGATCGTGAAGTACCTGAAGACGGGATCGGCCTACTATGCGCCGAGTGCGGCTGCGGTCGAGATGGTGGAGGCGATCCTCAAGGACAAGAAAAAGATTCTGCCGTGCGCGGCGTATCTCGAGGGAGAGTATGGCATTCAGGGGCTGTATGTGGGTGTGCCGTGCAAGCTCGGAGCGAAGGGTATTGAGCAGATCATTCAGATTAAGTTGTCGACAGAGGAGCAGGCAGCGCTGCAGAAGAGTGCGGACGCGGTGAAGGAGCTTTGCGCTGTTATCGGCGTGGCGTAGCTGGCGCGTAGATGCAAGCAAAGACGAGATGGCTGCTATGAGTGTTCAATCCAGAGCAGAGCAGGCACCGCGCTCAGCAGCGGTAGCTTGGGCCTATTTTCTTGGGGTGATGACGGCATACGCGTTGGTGATCCTCATGGCTTCTCGCCCACCTGCTCTGGTTGATTATCCGGATTGGGTGTTTCAAGGTGTATTGCTGCACAGTGTCCTCACGGGACATCCCATTGCTGGATATATGCTGAAGCCGTATCCAGTCCCTAACAGCCTGACGACGGTAGCGCTAGGGCTGCTCGACTGCGTTTTGCCTTGGGCATTGGCTGCGAAACTCTGGATCTGTGCCTACCTCGTGCTTGCAAGCGCGGCGACTTGGCGGCTTTCCAAGGTGACCGGAACACGAGATTGGCGCCTTTTAGTTGCCCTGCCGTCGGTGCTCTTCCTGAACCTTGATCTTTGGTGGGGCCATATCAGCTTCGAAATCGGTCTGTGTTTGTTTCTGCTCTTCGCCGCAGTGTTGCTGCAGAGGAGACGAACCACAGCGTTAAGCGCTCTGCTGCTGCTGCTCTTTTTCACTCACATGGAGGCGTGCGCGTGTGCTCTGCTGTTGCTGACTTTGGCTGCTTACCAGCGACGCAATTGGACGATACTGTGGGCTACGGCGCCTACGCTGCTGCTGACGCTCTGGTATACGTTGGGCCGCTATACCTCGAAGAGTGCGAGTGTACATTCCGCGGCAGCAACGCCTTATAGGTACGGTTCCTTTGCCTTTCTTCTTTACAAGTTCAATACGTTTCTGAAGCCATTTGGATATGTGAATGCACATTCGGAGAACGGATGGTCGCTGACCGAAGCCATCTTCGGAAGCAAAGTAATTTTGCTGCTGGTTGCCGCAGCTTTTCTGGTAGCGGGACTCTGCTTCTCGTTAGTCCTTCGGCGAACGCGGGGAAATTCAACACCTAACGAGGTGTTGTTTCGGCGATTTGCAGTAAGCGCATTCGTGACTGCCGCAGTGCTGCCCCAAATAATGCTAGGCGTGGCCGATCCTGGGTCTCGGCTTATATTGGCCGGGGTGGGACTTGGACTCTTCGGTACGAGGTGGAGAAGATCAGCGGGGACTGCGCTTGCACTCTGCAGCCTGCTATTTTGCGGGGTAAACCTATGGCAGTTTGAACACATCACTCGCAATCCGCAGATCCCCGGAAAGCCGAGTACTTTGCCCAGGACAGTTGAAACCTTTGCACACGTCGAACCAAGAACCCGCCTTTATCTCTACGAAGCACTGAGCCGTGGTCAGATGGATGAAGCTATGTTTCAAACGGGAATCTTTCAAACTGCTCTAACGAAAGACGGCAGACCCTGACAGGTCTGCCGACTTTCGTTGAGTAGAACGGCTGCATCGATGGCCGCGTGCGACCACCGCTTCTGCACTACACGCGCTCGATGGTGACACCTTCAAGGACGACGGGCGTTTTAGGCCGGTCCATTCCATCGCGAGAGAGTTTGGAGATCTTCTCGGCGATGTCGTAGCCTTCCACGACCTCTCCGAAGATGGTGTGCTTGCCCGTCAGCCAGCTGGTCTCGGCGGTGGTGATGAAGAACTGGCTGCCGTTGGTGTTCGGGCCGGCATTGGCCATGGCGAGCTTGCCGGGCTGGGTGAACCCGTGTTTTGAGCCCTTGGTCTCGTCGGCGAACTTGTAGCCGGGGCCGCCCATACCGGTACCCTCTGGATCTCCGCCCTGGATCATGAAGTTGGGAATTACGCGATGAAAGATGGTGCCGTCGTAGAGCTTGGCACCCTTCTTCGAGCGGGAGTTCCACTCCTTGGTTCCCTCCGCGAGGCCGATGAAGTTGGCTACGGTCTCAGGCGCCTCCTGCTCGAAGAGCTTGCAGACGATGGTTCCTTCCGAGGTCTTGAATGTGGCATACGTGCCGGGAGTGCTAGGCATTCTGTTCTCCTTGTGATTACGTGACAAGCGTTGTGATGATGCTCCTGGGGAAGACGATCGTTCGGGCAGCCAGAACGAATCAAGGCAGGATCAATGGATTGGACTTGGTGAGGGCGGAGCTGCCTGGGCCGGCTGCGAAGCGGGTTCAGGGGGAACGGGCTGGCCGTCCGGAACGATCGTGATCTTCCGGATGACGATTGCGGTCAGCGGCTTATCGGTGGCGTTGCGCTCGACGCGGGCGATAGCGGAGACCCGGGATACAGTCTGTGCGTCGCACTGACCGAAGATGGTGTGTTTGCCGTTCAACTCTTCGACGGGTGATTCCGTGATGAAGAACTGGCTGCCATTGGTTGCGGGGCCGGAGTTTGCCATGGCGAGACGGCCCGGCACATTAAAAGTCAGTGTGGGATCAATCTCATCTTGAAAGAAGTAGCCAGGGTCACCGGTACCATCCCCAACTCGATCTCCGCCCTGAATCATGAAGTTTGGGATCACGCGGTGAAAGGTAGTTCCGTTGTAGAACGGTTGGCCGTGCATCTTTTTGAGCGTGGTGGGATCGACCCAGTCCTTAGTGCCCTGGGCCAGGCCGGTGAAATTGGCCACGGTGATAGGCGCCTGTTTGTCGTAGAGCTTGCAGGTAAGGCGGCCCATGGTGGTGTCGATCAGTGCCGTCGGCCCGGAAGGAGTCACCGGCGGACGGACTTGAGAGGCGACCTCAGGGCCGTCGGGCAGGTCCGCGGGCGCGCTGGCGGCCGGGGGCGGCGAGGCGGGAGCTTGCGCCGCGGGCGGAGGGGCTGTCTGCGCTATCGCGACCGGGACGAAGAGCGGGAGAGAGAGGAGCAGGCGGAACATGGGCGAGTTCAGAATCACTACGTTACAGTTTACGCGACCTTGGCTCCTATCAGGGATATGGCAGCTTTAGGGGGCGGAGTGGCCGGACGCCTTCGCTTGAGGGAACGCGTGGCTCGAGAACGCATCCTAAATAAAGTCACAGAAAGGATGTTTGAGATGGTGAAGCTTGCACTGCATGGCTCGCTCAAAGCGAAGCCGGGGAAAGAGGCAGAGGTCGAGGCGTTTCTGAAGCAAGGGGCCGAGATGGCCAAAAAGGAGAAGGGAACGGTGACCTGGTATGCGCTGAAGGAAGCGGAGGGACGGTATGGGATCTTTGACACATTTGAGGATGAAGCTGGGCGCGAGGCGCATCTGAGTGGGGAGATCGCGAAGGCGCTGATGGCGCACGCGGATGATCTGCTCAGCGAGCCACCACAGATTATGAAGATTGAGATCCTGGCGGAAAAGTAGGCGAGTCTTCCGGCCCGGACTCCGCCGCCTCTTCCACACGACTCAGAACGCGGAGCAGGTTCTCTCCCATGACCCCGCGGACTGATTCCGCACTGTAGCCGCGCCGTGTCAAAGCTGCTGCGATCTTTGGCAGATCGGCGGCCGAGTCGATCTCGTTTGGGAGGGCACAGATGCCGTCGAAGTCTGAGCCGAGGCCAACGTGCCGGGCTCCGGCAATCCGGCAGATGTGATCGATGTGGTCGATGAGGGATTCAAACGCGGGGCGGGGGATAGCTTCCGCGAAGCGGCGATCGACGGCGTTTGCCAAGGCATGCGGGACGGGCTGACCGCGGAGATCGCACTCCTGTTGGAGGCGATCATGCTCCTGTTTGCGTTGTGGAGCGAGGTCGTTCCACGCGGTACGCCATGCCTCGCTGATGAAGGCCGGGTAGAAGTTCACCATTACCGCACCGTCGCTGGCGGCGATGGCCCGGATGAGGTCATCAGAGAGGTTTCGCGGGGATGCGGTCAGTGCGCGGGCGCTGGAGTGGCTGGCTAGCACGGGCGCGGTGGAGGTGGCGAGGACATCCGCTGTGGTGGCATCGGAGGCGTGGGAGACATCCACCATCATGCCGAGACGATTCATCTCGCGTACAACAGTGCGACCGAAGCTGGTGAGTCCACCATGATGATCAACCGCCGGATCGTCGAGATCGCTTGAGGAGTCTGCCCAGTCGTTCGAGTTTGCCCAGGTGAGGGTCATGTACCGCACACCGCGCGCGTGGTACTGGCGGAGACGATCGAGAGAGTTCTCGATAGCGTGGCCACCCTCGATGCCGAGCAGGACAGCGAAGCGCCCGGCCTCGGACGCGGTGAGGATCTCCTTTGCTGAGCGGCATAGGATCATCTGACCGCGAGAGTTGTGGATCTGCGTTTCGACGGCGTCGATGAGGCTGAAGGTGCGATGAGCGTACTGGCCTCGCCATTGCCGCGGCTCGGGCCAGATGGCGAAGAACTGTCCGGAGAGGCCGCCCTGGCGCGCTGTGGCGAGGTTGAGATGACCGCCGGCGAGATCGTCGGTAAAGTTCCAGCCCTCGTCCAGGAAGCGCTGGGGTGTATCGGCATGCGCATCGAGCAGCAACATGGGACGCGTCGTCTTCAGCTCTGGCATTGTGAGATGCAGTGTACCAACGACAAAGTAGATCCTTGGGCGGCAACCTGAGGAGAGAGCACCTCGTCTTATCGGTAGAGGTGATGCATGGCACAAGGTATCGATTCGACCAAGACTCCAGCTCGTCCGTCCCATGAAGCCGTAGAAGGCAGTACCGGGGACGCCACTGATGTGGCAAAGTCTGAAGAGCACAAGCTGGACCACGTAGCGATGGAAAGCGCGAAACGCGCTCAGAACCGGATCCATGCCGATGAAGATGTGAACCCGGGAACCGACCTGTTTACGAAGTAGCGTGAAGTTTGCGTCAAGAGATCAAGAAGCCCGCCGGAATGGCGGGCTTCGCTGCGTCAGGACGGCCTTAGTATCCCGTCGCCCCAGCAACTGCGACGGAGTGATCCTGCTCTCCAGAGCCGCCGGATACGCCAAGGGCGCCGACGACGGTGCCGTTCTGCTTGAGTGGGACGCCGCCGGCGAAGATCATAATGCGTCCGTGGTTTGAGGCGTGAATGCCGAAGAACTGCTGTCCCGGGCCGGAGTTATCGCCGAGATCTTTGGTGGTGATGTCGAAGGCGCGCGAGGTGAAGGCCTTGTTGATGGCGATATCGATCGATCCGCGCCAAGCGTTCTCCATGCGTTCGAAGGCCAGGAGATTTCCTCCCTCGTCGACGATGGCGATACACATGGGTTGGCCGAGTTCTTCCGCCTTCTTGGTTGCCGCGGCGATGATCGACCGGGCGTCGCTTAGTTTCAGCATTGCGTTGACTCCTTTTCGTGCATCTAGGGGCACGGTGTCTAAGATGCGCCCGGGCGAAACCCGGTCGAATGCTCTTGTTTCCTTCGCGGCAAGTAGATCGACAGCCTGCCGGGAGCGGCGGTCAACGAGGCGAGTGCTATCGCAGCTGCCTGAACCCGCGACTACGGGCGGCGTTGAAGTCCTGCTGATACGGAAAGATGTGGGTCGGCTGGCCCTCGGTGCCATCTCCGCCGTTGAAACCGAAAGGGATGCTCACGCCATTCATCGTCCTATCAGTCCAGCTTGTGAAGCCGTTTCGCTTATTCCCATTAATCTGTGTGATTACGGTGACTATGGGGCGGCCTCGCTCCGTTACAAACCGGCAGAAGGAGTTTGTAGGATCTTCCCGGTAGCTGAAGTACTCAGGGGCGCGAGCAAACCTCAGGATAACCACACGACCCGGATGGAGGGTTGAGTGATCGGTGCAGGTCCACAGCATATCTTCAGAGGCCGTAACCTCCCGGGTGCGAAGCTGATCGAAGGTATACAAGGCAAACGCCGCGAGGGCAAGTACGAGAAGGAAGAGAACTCGTCTGCTACGCAACGCGGTTACCTCGTGAAGAAGTCTTTGACCTGCTGGATGACGACGTCGCGACTGACGTCGGAGATGGCTTCGGTGAGGGGGAGCTGCTTGGGGCAGGCTTCGACGCAGTTCTGGGCGAAGCCGCACTCCTGCACACCGCCGTCGCCGGCGAGAGCACGGAGGCGCTCCTCCTTGAGGACCGCGCCGGTGGGATGGTTGTTGAAGAGCTTGACCTGCGCGATGGTGGCTGCGCCGACGAAGTTGGTGGACTCATTGAACTGAGGGCAGACTTCCATGCAGATGGTGCAGGAGATGCAGTTCGAGAGTGGGTAGAGGGTCTCCTGCAGCTGAGGGAACTGGCGCGGGCCGCCGCCGAGATCGTAGGACCCGTCGATGGGGACCCAGGCTTTGACGGCCTTGAGGTTCTCGAAGAGGACGGAGCGGTCGACGGCGAGGTCCCTGACTACGGAGAACTTCGAGAGCGGGGCGAGGGTAATGGTGTCAGCGCCATCGGGGCCGGTCAGCTTGTCGACGAGGGCGGAGCAGGCCATGCGGGCGCGGCCGTTGATGAGCATGGCGCAGGAGCCGCAGATCTCTTCGAGGCAGTTGGCGTCGTAGGCGATGGGGGTGGTGGGCTGGCCGGCGGCGGTGACGGGGTCGCAGGCGATCTCACCGAGGAGCGAGGTGATGTTCATGTTGGGGCGGTACGGGATTTCGAAGGTCTCGGTACGGGCGGCGGCGTCGGGGGTGGCCTGGCGTTTAATGGAGACTTTGATCGTGCGAGCGGCGGTGCGAGCAGCGGCGGCGGACTGCGCGACGGGAGTGTGGGTGGTGCTGGGGGTCTGAACGGTGGTGGCCATGGGGGCGTGCTCCTGAGGTGCGCTCTTTGCTGCTGCCAACAGCGGGATGGTCCCCTATGTCGCAGGTCTAAAATATTCAAATCAGGCGGCTTAGATCTGGACTACGGCTTGCTCCAGAAAAGCAGACAAAGCTTGTTGCCCGAAGTTGAGTACCTGCTTTAAAGATACCTATTCAGGCCAGTCGTTGCGCCGCGACCGATGCGGATTTTGGTGCGGTCGTAACTAGGGGTGCTCCTGTGACTCCGCCGAGACGACATCTCCGGACGGTGTGGTGACGGGGTGCTTTCCCGCTTCCAGGAGCTTCTGCCTGCGGCCATCGATCCAGGCACCGACCAGGACGAGCGCGGTGAAGAAGGCGACCGAGACGATGGTGAGGACGATGCCGAAGTTTGTCATGGGCTAGGGTTTGCGGTCCGTCGCCGCCGGGCTTGTTGCGATCGGCGGTGCCGCGTGCGATGCCTTCCTGTTCGCTGGCGGGCAGGTGTCCGGTCTGCTTGAGGCTCGCCTGCCTGGAACGAACGCTGCGGTTGTAGAAGAACCAATAGAGCATCATGGCGAGGAAGACGACCGCGATGCCGATGTAGACGTTGGTGGTGAGAAGGGGGTGTCCGCTCATAGTGAGTTATTGGATGGTCGATCACGGGTTCGAGGAGAAAGTCATTGTTCGGAGGTCCAACGAAGTGAAGCCAGCCAGAGGTCGTGGGCGCGGTGCATGAGGCGACTGTTGGTCTGCGGATCCTTGATGTCGTTGGGGCCGATGCCGGTCTCTTCGGTGACGACGCGGCAGCCGGTGGGCTCGGGGATGAAGCGCCAAGCGTGATAGTGGCCGTGGCGGGTCTCGGTCTCGTCGGCGCCGAAGGGAATCCAGCTGATGCGGGAGTCGGGGACGAACTCGGAGATCCGGCTCTGGATAGGGCTGTTGAAGATTTTGAGGCGAAGCAGGGTGCCCTCCCTGACCGGGCCGGGTGTTTCCGCCACGACGTCGCTGGTGAGGATGAACCAGGTGGGCCAGGAGGTCGCGTCGGCGAGGCGGAGGAAGGCGCGATGACAGTCAGAGCGGATGAGGAGCTCGTTGTGGGAGAAGACGGGGGCGACGGAGGGGTCGAAGTCTTTTGGCCAGTGAATGGCGATGTCGCGGTGCGCGCGATCGTCGGCAAGAGTCCCGGGGGTGGCGGCGTGGGCTGGCAGACAGAGCGCGGTGGTCAGGAGCAGGAGCTTGAGACAGACAGCCGGGTTGCGATGAGCGCGGCCTGCCTCCACGATGCTTGCTGCCCGTGAGTCGCTCATACGCGCATTGCTCCTTGGTCGAAGGTGTCCTTGACGGCGATGCCTTGCATCTCGAAGTGGGCGCCGAAGAGAAGCGGTCCGGAGCCGATGAAGGAGCGGGGCGGCAGAGGCGCGGAGAAGTACTGGCGATAGATCTCGTTGAACTGCGCCCAGAGGGAGACGTCCGGGCTGAAGATCTGGACGAAGACGAGATCATTCATCGTCATGTCGGCGAGGGCGAGGATCTCCTTGAACTCGGTGAGCAGGCGATGGATCTCTTCGTCGAGGGTGTCGGGGATCTCGTCGACGTTGGCTTTGAGGCCGAGGCGGCCGGAGAGGTACAGGGTTTTGCCGTCGACGAGGACGGCGTCGCTGAAGGGGCGGGACGGGTTGCGGGTGATGTATTGGCGGCTCATGTGGAGGTCTTGGAGCTAGTTTTCTGCTGGAAGCAGCTGCTGGATGTGGTCCGGATTGTGGGGCCCTTTTGCAAAGGGGTTGAGGTTGGGTGAGTGCGGTGGCTTTTTGACGGAAGGGATCTCTCCGCTTCGTTGCGCTGCGCTGCACTTCGGTCGAGATGACGGCGGTCTGGGGTGGTCGACGATGTCACGGTCGGGGCGGAGTGTGAGTGAGAAAGCAGGTCCTTCGCTGCGCTCAGGATGACAGACGTTCTCTGCGGATCCTGCGCTTTTGCTTTCGGTAAGTTTAGGCGGTGGCGGCGTAGTTGCGGGCTCGGGGTTGGATGTACTGGGTGTCGACGTCTTCGTAGGAGAGCTCCGGGGCTCCGTCGGCGAAGGCGGCCTTGGTGGTCTTGAGGAAGTCGGGGTCGTTGCGCTCGGGGAAGTCGGGTTTGTAGTGGGCGCCGCGGGACTCGTCGCGGGCGGCGGCGCCCCCGACGACGACGCGGGCGAGGTGGAGCATGTTGTCGAGCTGGCGGGCGAAGGCGAAGGAGGTGTTGGCCCACTGGCTCTTGTCGGAGAGGTTGACATTCGCGAAGCGGGACTGGAGCTCGACGATTTTCGAGTCGGCTTCGGCGAGGCCGGCGTTGTAGCGGATGATGGTGGCGTGGCGGGTCATGGTGTCGCCGAGCTCGCGCCAGAGTTTGAAGGGGTTCTCGGTGCCGGTGCTTGAGAGCAGGGCGTCGTTCTTTTCGCGCTGCTGCTGGAGCTCGGCGGCGTGGCCGCCATCGCCGGGTTGGGGGGCGAGCGACTTGGCGTACTCCATCGCGCAGGGGCCGGCGACGAAGCCGCCGTAGATGCAGGAGAGCAGCGAGTTGGCGCCGAGGCGGTTGGCGCCATGGATGGAGTAGTCGGCTTCGCCGGCGGCGAAGAGGCCGGGGAGGTTGGTCTGCTGGTGGAAGTCGACCCAGAGGCCGCCCATGGTGTAGTGCATGCCGGGGAAGATCTTCATGGGGACGTCGCGCGGGTCGTCGCCGACGAACTTCTCGTAGATCTCGAGGATGCCTTCGAGCTTGCGGTTGAGGGTGGCGCGGTCGATGTGGGTGAGGTCGAGGTAGACCATGGGCTGGCCGTCGATGCCGAGGTCTTCCTGGTAGACGATGCGATGGATGGCGCGGGTGGCGATGTCGCGGGGGACGAGGTTGCCGTACTTGGGGTACCACTCTTCGAGGAAGTAGAAGCGGTCTGATTCTGGGATGCTCCGCGCCGTGCGCTTCTCATCCTTCGAGCGCGGGACCCAGACGCGGCCGCCCTCGCCGCGGGCGGACTCGGACATGAGGCGGAGCTTGTCTTCGCCGGGGATGGCGGTGGGGTGGACCTGGATGAACTCGCCGTTGGCGTAGAAGGCGCCCTGCTGGTAGAGCGCGGACTGGGCGGAGCCGGTGCAGACGACGGAGTTGGTGCTCTTGCCGAAGATGGCGCCGATGCCGCCCGTACAAACAATCACCGAATCTGCAGGAAACGTGCGGAGTTCCATGGAGCGGAGGTCCATGGCGCAGATGCCGCGGGTGGCGCCGTTCTCGTCGAGGACGGCGGAGAGGAACTCCCAGCCCTCGTACTTGGTGACCTTGCCTTCGGACTCGTAGCGGCGGACCTGCTCGTCGAGGGCGTAGAGCAATTGTTGACCCGTTGTCGCCCCGGCAAAGGCCGTCCGCTGGTAGAGGGTGCCGCCAAAGCGGCGGAAGTCGAGCAGGCCTTCGGGGGTGCGGTTGAAGGGGACGCCCATGCGATCGAGGAGGTCGATGATGGCGGGGCCCTGGGCGGTCATCTGCTTGACGGGGGTCTGGTTGGCGAGGAAGTCGCCGCCGTAGACGGTGTCGTCAAAGTGCTTGAGGACGGTGTCGCCCTCGCCCTTGAGGTCTTTGGCGGCGTTGATGCCGCCCTGGGCGCAGACGGAGTGCGAGCGCTTGACGGGGACGATGGAGAAGAGGTCGACCTTGCCGCCGGCTTCGGCGATCTTGATGACGGCGGCGAGGCCGGCGAGGCCTCCGCCTACGACGATGATGCGGGGTGTGGTGGGCATAAGGTCTATCCCTAGAGTTGAACGTTCATTGGATTACTTTGAAGTGCCAGAGCAACATGGTCGTAGCAAGAGTCGCGAAGGAGAGAAATGAGATTCGATCGATTAGCCGCATCCGTTTGGCAATCGCACCGCGAGGACGTTCTTTGCGTAGACGTTCGATTTCTGTTGAAGAGCTCCGGCCCCAACTAAGTCCTCGTCTACTGCCGACGGCAGGTCCTACTATTCTGAAGCGCAAGAACTCACTTACGAGACAAACCACAAACGCAGCCGAGAACACGGCATCAACGACGGCCGGAGCTTGCCCAGTCACCGGACCTCACCAGGCTGGCTGGGGTTGGTAGTGCCGGGAGAGGCGGTAGTGGGGGCGGGTTGGACGATGCCGGCGGGTTGGGCGGGCATGACGTCGGCGGGGGCGTTGGGGTACTTCCAGACGACGGCGTAGATGCTGATGAGGCCCATGACGCAGAGGGCGGTGCCGAGGGCTCCGCAGGCGTAGCCCATGCGCTTGCGGGCGCGCTCGCCGGGGGTGATGCCCCACTTGGCGGAGAAGAGCCAGATGCCGTAGGCGAAGTGCCAGGTGGTGGCGACCATGGCGATGACGTAGATGGCGAGCATCCAGGGGTTCGAGAGCTCGTGCTGGACCTTGGCGAAGGCGGCGCCGGGGTGCTCGGGGAGGCTGACGCCGATAAAGCGCTGGCGCCAGACGTGCTGGATGATGTAGGCGAGGGCGATGACGCCGGTGACGCGCTGGGAGATGTACATCCAGTTCGAGGCCCAGGGGTAGACGTTGACGTTGGCGCGGCCGCGGATCGTGATGAAGACGCCGTAGCCGGCGTGGAAGGCGAGCGGGATAAAGATGAAGGCCCACTCGAGCACGCGGACGAGCGGGAGGGCGTTGAGGAACTTGACCTGCTGGGCGTAGGCGAGGGGGCCGTTCCAGGTCTCGAAGTTGGAGACGATGTGCTCGATGAGGAAGGCGCCGATGGGGACGATGCCCGAGAGCGAGTGCAGCTTGCGCCAGAGAAAGGAGTGTCCCTGCCCGGCGCGCAGCGGTTGGACGCCGCGGCGCTTGCCCATCGGAGACTGCGCGAGGTCCGGTGCTGCCATGGGTGCGGTTGCGGCCATCTTTTGGGAGCTCCTCTTGTGCGGCGTACCGGCGCGTGGGTTACGGACGATACGCGAGCACATTGATTATTCCGCCGGGGCTTTGGGATGGTCAACGACGCAGGCAGCGTGTGGGCGATTATCGCTAACTTTGTGCGATATCAATGCTGCGATGAAGTCTGCGCTGCCGGACCTTGACGACGATCCCGGCAACGATTCCTGTGATCCCTGGGAGAAAAAAGATGGGGCCTGTGATGAATTGCCAACCGGGCTCATAGGAGACGCCAGGACTGACGAAGATCAAGCCTCCGGAGATCGCGACGAGTGCCGAAAATCCAGCGCAAACGCAGGGCGCCCATGAGCGGCAGTGAAATCGCAGACTTGCCAGGAGCGCTGTTGTTCCAATCAGAAAGCAGGAAGCCGCCAGCGCCACAAGCTTTAAGCGAGTCGAGATGGCATCGCTCCCGGATTTCGCGACGGCAACACAAAAGAGCAGACCGTAGATCTCGCAGAGGCCGCCGAAGCAGATCGGGGTTAGTCGCATAAAGACATCTGCAACGGCGGGGCTTAGCGATCCTCTTGCGTCGCACTCGTTTTCAGAGGGGGACCTGCCGTGAGCAGTTCGCGGACGGGGTGGGGGTGGCGTGTCAGTCGAGGCCATGGGGAAGTTTGCCGAGGAGCTGTTTGAGGGCGCGGCCACGGTGGCTGAGGGAGAGTTTTTCGGTGGGGTTGAGCTCGGCCATGGTGACGCCGAGGTCGGGCAGGAGGAAGAGGGGGTCG
>CAXTCB010000076.1:0-12703 GCA_964242875.1 uncultured Acidobacteriaceae bacterium | reverse complement strand
GAGGCCGATGGAGATGGCGAGGAAGATGAGGAGCTTGTAGCGGGAGGAGAAGAGGCTATGCTGCTCGGCGCCGCCTTCGGCGCGCATGGCGGCGACCATGGAGTCGACTTCGGCCTGGGAGTCTGGCGATCCCATGCGGGCGAGGATGAGCTGGGCCTCGTCGATACGGTTCTGGGTGACGAGCCAGCGGGAGCTCTGGGGAACGCTGAGCAGGAGAAGCATGAAGAAGAGCGCGGGGAGGACGGCGACGCCGAGCTGGACGCGCCACTCTATGGGGCCAAGAGCGAAGTGGGTGATGATGGCGTTCGACAGATAGGCGAGCAGGATGCCGATGACGATGTTGATCTGGAACATGCCGACGAGGCGTCCGCGCCACTTGGCGGGGGCGAGTTCTGCGATGTAGACGGGGCCGAGGACGGACGAGCCGCCGATGCCCAGGCCGCCGAGGAAGCGGAAGGCAAGAAAGGCCCACCAGGGGCCGGCGAAGGCGCAGCCGGCGGCCGAGATGATGTAGAGGATGCCCATGATGCGGAGAGCGGAGCGGCTGCCGATGCGCTGACCGAGGGGGCCCGAGAACATGGCGCCAAGGACGGTGCCGTAGAGGGCTATAGCGACCGTGAAGCCCTTCTGGCCTTCGGTGAGGGCGTAATGCAGCTGCAGCGAATGAGTTGCACCGGCGATGACGGCGGTATCGAAGCCGAAGAGAAGGCCGCCGAGGGCGCCGGTGAGGGCGCTCTTGACGAGCAGAAGGATGGCTTTGGACTTATCTGAGCTCATGAACTTTTCTGGACTCCCGGGGTGCTGCGATGTCGGGTTACGGGGACCCACAAACAATATCAGCCCGGGTTGCCGGATGGCTCCGGTGGGCGATGCGCAGAGGTGCCCGAAGAAGGACAGCGAGAGATCCGGGGGAGATCAGGGGGAGAGATTGGGAGGGATCTGCAACCCGCGATCCCCTCGCAACCATCCAGTCAAGTAGCCAGTTGGTCTCTGGTCGGACGAAATCGCGGGCAATTCCGCCGGCGCAGCTCTCAGTTTCAGGAGATCGCACATGGCTCGAGAATTGACGGCCCCCCAGCTCTGGGGAGGTGTGGAATGCACGATCAATCGGGTGGGAGATACGTTTTTCGACCAATATGCTCGGGGTGGCCATCGGGAACACTTGAAAGCGGACCTGGAGCGCATCGCGGCGCTTGGGATCAGAACGCTACGTGTGGGGCTGCACTGGGAGCATTATGTAGCGACAGGATCGTGGGAGAGCTTTGACCGGATGCTGGGGACAATGGGGGAGCTCGGGATCCGACCGATTGCGGGGCTGCTCCACCATGGCAGCGGACCGGTTGGGGTGGATCTGCTTCATCCGGAGTTTGCGGAACACCTGGCGGAGTACGCGCTGAAAGTGGCGACACGATATCCGTGGCTGATGGACTATACGCCGGTGAATGAACCGCAGACGACGAGCCGGTTTTCCTGCCTGTACGGGCACTGGTACCCGCATCATCGATCTCTGGAGAGCTACTCGCGGGCGCTGGTGAACGAGATCAGGGGCGTCGCGCTGGCGATGCAGGCGATTCGGACCGTGCAGCCGGAGGCACGACTCATTCACACTGAGGATGGCGGCGTCACCTATGCCACGGCGGAGCTCGAAGGGTTCCGGGAGGAACGGGAGCAGCGACGGTGGCTAGGAACGGATCTGCTCTGCGGGCGAGTGGATGAGGCGCATCCGATGCTTGCATTTCTGACCAGGCATGGTGTGGGGCGGGAGGACGTGCTGTGGTTTCAGCACCATCGCTGTCCGCCGGATGTGCTGGGGCTGAACTACTACGTGACCAGCGATCGCTTTCTGGATCATCGGATGGAGTTATATCCAGCGAACTTTCCTGGAGGGGATACGGGGACGGAGCCGCTGGTGGATATCGAAGCGGTGCGAGTCCGAGGAGAAGATCTCCCAGGGGTGGCAGCAATCCTGATGGAGGCGTGGCGACGATATGGGGTGCCGGTGGCGATTACAGAGGCGCATCTTGGGGGCTCACAGGAGGATCAGGTGCGATGGCTTGCAGAGGTGTGGGAAGGAGCGCAAGCGGCGCGGCGAGCGGGCGTGGAGGTTCGGGCCGTGACCGTATGGGCGTTGCTGGGATTATGGAACTGGTCCAATCTCTGCACGAGGGATGTGGGGGCCTACGAGCCGGGGGTGTTTGATTCGCCGAACGGCGAGCTGAGACCGACTCCGCTGGTAGGGCTTATCGAGCAGCTGGCACGAGGGGAAAGGCCGCGGGCCGGAGCGTTGATGGAGCGGGGTTGGTGGCAGCAGCAGGACCGCTTCGCGTATCCGAAATACCCGGTTGTGCTTGAAGACCAAGCGCTTGAGGAAGAGGCTCTCGCGGTCTGAGAAGGCGGCGGTGGCGTCTGGTTCCGATCGCGCATGCGGCGAAACCAGATGAATGGGTGAAGGCTGGCAGCGACTCTCTGGGTCCGGTGGATGTCAGGACACCAAGGCCAGCGGGTTGGTGGCTGAACTCAGGTAATACCCCAGTTGGGCTATTCCACTTTGTTGCCTCATGGCGAAGAGTGGTGGATGTACTTACGAGGCGAGTTCACGGGCGAGGGGGGATCCCCCGTCGGCATGTGATGCGAACGGCGGTTCATGCGGGAAGCCCGTGAGGATGAAAGAGGGTTCCAGCATGTCGATGAACGGATTCGATGTGATGAGCGAACAGGAGCTGTCCGAGACAGCGACACCCGAAAGCCTGGGCATGCCTTCAGAACGGGAGCTGCAGCAGGCGGCGGAGCTGGCAGCCGAGATTTGCGGGGTGCCTATCAGCCTGGTGTCTCTGCTGGATGAGAGATGGCAGACCGTGCTGGCGTCCGTCGGCATGAGGGCTAAGCAGGTTCGCCGCGACATCACTGTCTGTCAGCACACAGTGGAGCAGAACGATCTTCTTGTCATCGAGGACATGATGATGGACATGCGGTTTGCTGGGCACCCAATGGTGACCGGCGACCCGGAGATCCGATTTTATGCGGGGATGCCGCTGCAGGCGCCGGGCGGGCAAGCGATCGGGACGCTGTGCGTGATTGACACCAAGCCGCGGATCCTGAGCCGAACGCAGAAACAGGCGCTACGGGTGGTGGCGTCGCAGATTAACACAAGCATGCAGCTGCGGGCGGAGCATCGGATGCTGGTGGAAGCACTGGCCGAGCGGGACCGCGCAACAACGAGGCTGCATGCAAACGAGCGGATGTTCCAGATGTTTATGAACAACGGGCCGCTGGTCTCTTTCGTAAAAGACGCAGAGGGACGATACCTGTTCTATAACGCGCGACTGGCGGAACGGTGTCACGTGACGATGCAGGAGTGGCTTGGCAAGACGGACCTGGAGATTTTTCCCGAGCATCTGGCCCGGGAGTACCGGAGCCATGATCAGGAGGCTCTGCGAGCGAACGGGCTGACGATCAGCACGGACACGCTCTGCACCAGCGCCGGGGAGTGCAGTACCTGGCGGTCCTACAAGTTTCCGTGTGAGGACGAAGATGGAAAGATGCTGCTGGCGGGCTTCTCGTTTGACGTGACGGAGGAGCTGCAGCGCCAGGAGGAGCTGGCGCACGCAAAGGCGGAGCTGGAACGGCTGGGGGCGATTGATCCGTTGACGGGTTTGCCACGGCGGCAGGTGTTCGATGAACGACTGACGGTGGAGTTCAATGGAGCGCAGCTACGGCGGCAGACGCTGTCGCTGGTCGTGATCGATGTGGATAACATTCGCCTGCGGAACGAGCGGATGGGGCATGACGCAGGTGACGCGGCGCTGAAGACGATCGGCAGCATTCTGAAAGAGTGCGTTACGGAGGCGGATCTGGCGGCGCGCTTCAGCGGCGCGGAGTTTGCGCTGCTGCTGCCGGAGACGACCGCGGACGAGGCGAAGGCGCTGGCGGAACGGATTCAGCGGGAGATGCGGAAGGTGGACTGGGGCATGGTTCCGGTGACACTCAGCGTGGGTGTGGTGACCAGCGAGCACGCAAAGCGGAGTGGGCGCCAGCTGTTCTGCTTTGCTGACGATGCGATGTACAGGGCAAAGACGACAGGGAAGAACCGAGTGGTTATGTACGAGCCGCGGTAGTGCTGCGGCTCGTATGCTGCGAGTCCGGCTCGTGCGTTCGAGGTGCGGCTAGCGCGCCTCGTCAGGTGGGAGGAGCTCGTAGGAGACGAAGGCCAGGCGTGAGCTGTCCGGCGCCCAGGAGGGGACGTTCAGGGTGCCCTGGCCGCCGAAGAGCTTGGCTAGAGTGCGGACCTGGTGGGTGGCGAGATCGAGGATGCGGACTTCGACGTCCTTGTTGGGTGGATGGCCGTCGGTGTTTTTAGGGAAGCTGACGAAGGCGATGAGCTTGCCATCGGGGGAGATGTGGGGGAACCAGTCGTCGGTTTCGGAGGTGAGGAGCTGCTGCTGGTCTGAGCCATCGGGGTGCATGCGCCAGAGCTGCATGTGACCGGAACGGACGGAGCAGAAGAAGAGGGTCTTGCCGTCGGGCGAGTACTCCGGGCCGTCGTCGAGGCCCTTGGCGGTGGTGAGGCGGGTCTGCGCGCCGCCGGTGACGGGGACGGTGTAGATGTCGAACTCGCCGGAGCGCTGGCCGACGAAGGCTAGGGTCTTGCCGTCAGGGGACCAGCCGTGCCAGTAGGAGGGACCGGTCGGGGTGATCTCGCGCGGGGTGCCGCCGGTAACGGGAAGGACGTAGACGCGGGAGTTGTGATCGGGGCTGGAGTTGTCGCTAACGGCGAGCTCGGTGCCATCGGGAGAGAGGCCGTGATCGTTGTTCAGATGGAGCTGCGGGGCGGAGTTGATGGGGGTAGGGTTGGTGGCGGAGAGGGTGGGCTGGTGCCAGTCAAGGTGGACGATGCGTCCGGTGTTGTTTTCTGACTGATTCACAAGGAGGAAGGAGCCGTCGCGGGACCAATTAGGAGCTTCGAAGTGCGTGGCGGCGAGATAGGCGACGCGACGATCGGTGGAGGCGACGTTGACGGTTTCGAGGACGCTGAGGAGGGTTGGGGTGGCGGCGCTGGCGGCGAGTGGTTTGAGCTCGACGTTCGAGAAGACGGCGGTCTCTGAGGCGTCTTTGTCGTGCGCGGAGACGCCGAGGCCGACATAGAACTCTCCGGAGAACGGAACGCGGATGGCGGCGCCTGCAGGGTGGAGTTTGCCGTCATGGCCGGAGACGAAGGCGTAGAGGCGGTCGCCGCGTTTTACGAGCTGGACGCGCTGCGGTGCGGTCTCGGCGGATTCGACCTCGTGGGTGTTGTCGTCGGCGGTATCGCGGAACTGGAGCGACGTAAGGCCATCGCCGTGGAGGGCGATGTCAACGGCAGGTGAGCCGGTGTCGAGAGTCTGGCGAATCATGAGGACGGCTTTACGGTGATTGTTGCCCTTGTCGCCGAGAAAGTGGATGTCGGCTGCGAGGCTGAGGTCGCCGGAGGTTTTCTTCCAGACGAACTGAAACTGGTCCTTGCCGAACCACATGTTTTCCCCGGAGCCAGTGATGGTGTAGGTGTGGGCGGCGGGATCATATTTGGTGAGGCCGGGATGGAGGACGACACCGACGTCCTGGGCGTGATCGAAGAGGCCGAGCGGGGTCGGGGACTGTGCGGGAAGAGGAAAAGAAGCTAACACCGGGACGCAGGCAGCAAGGATCAGGGGAGGCAGAAAACGTGATGGCATGAAGATCTCCGAAAGGGGTTCGCTCGCCATCGTACGCGAGCGCACAGGTGCATGTCAGGGAGCTAGACCGTGACGACAATCTTCCCGATCTGCTGGTTGGACTCCATGTAGCGCTGGGCTTCGACGATCTCAGAGAGCGGAAAGGTTCTGGCTATGCGCGGCTTGAGGTCGCCGGACGCGAGTTTGCCGTAGATGTACGCTTCACCCTGCTGCCGGAGCGCGGGGTCGAAGGTGATCTCGAAGAGGGTGTAGCCGCGGAGAGTGAGGTGCTTGAAGAGCACCTTGAGGAGCGGGAGCGGGGTGGGATCGCGGGAGAGCGCGCCGTACACGAAGAGGATGCCGGAGGGGGCGGCGGCTTCGCAGAGCTTCTCAAGCGTGGGGCCGCCGACGGGATCGAAGATGAGCCGCGCACCCTTTCCGCCAGTGATGCTGTCGATGCGCGCGACAAGGTCTTCTTCGTCGGTGGCGATGACGTGGTGGGCGCCGAGATCGAGCAGGTCCTGGCGCTTGTTGGAGGTGCGGGTGAGGGCGATGGCGGTGGCGCCTTCGGCGCGCGTGATCTCAATGGCGGCGAGGCCAACGGAGGAGCTGGCCGCGGGGATGACAACGACGTCACCGGCTGTGAGTTTGCCGAGATGGCAGAGAGCACCCCAGGCGGTAAGGTATTGCATCCAGATGCTGGTGCCTTCTTCGAAGGAGAGGGATGCTGGATAGGCGGCGAGGGCGACTGCGGGGACGAGGGCGACTTCGCCGTAGACGCCGTACTGGCCCATGTGGAAGGCGGGCACGGTCGAGCGGATCTGGCCGAGAAGATCGGGCGTGATGTCCGGGCCGACAGCTTCGACGATACCGGAAGCTTCGTAGCCCAGGCCGGAGGGGAAGACCGGCTTGTCGGCGTACTGGCCTTTCCGGAAGAGGCACTCGGCGCGGTTGAGGCCGATGGCTTTGACGCGGAGGCGGACTTCGCCGGGGCCGGGCTGTGGCAAAGGATGATCTTCGAGCTGGAGGACGTCGGCCCTGCCGAGCTGGTGGAAGCGGACGACCTTTGCCGTGGGTTCCGTTTGCGGTTGCATTTCGGTTTGCATCACAGTGGCCATCTCCTGCCGTTCTTAGTGTTTGGAGGACTCAGTGTTTTGGATGGAGTACTCGGTGTTGTGGCAGCGAGCGGTGCGAGCTGCGAGGATCCTCTCGTGCAGGCTCACCTTCCCTCTCAGCGATGCTGCTGCGTCTCTCGATGAGATGCAGCGGTGGAACGGGATCGAGAGCTTGGTAGAATCGGCCTAGAATGCCAATGTTAACCGCGCTTTCTCCTGAGATTCTTGCGAAGTATCAGCCAGTGATTGGGCTGGAAGTTCATGTGCAGCTGCTGACCGAGTCGAAGGCGTTTTGCGGATGCCTGAACCGGTATGGTGGCGAGCCGAATACGCATGTGTGCCCGGTGTGCCTGGGGTTGCCTGGGGCGCTGCCGGTGTTGAACCGGAAGGCAGTAGAGTACGCGGTACTGGCGGCGCGGGCGATCGGGTGTGAGATCCGCGAGACGAGCGTGTTTTCGCGCAAGAACTACTTCTATCCGGACTCGCCGAAGGGCTACCAGATCTCGCAGTTCGATAAGCCGATCGCCGAAGATGGAGAGATAACCGTGCCGGATGCGACTGGCGCGCCGAAGCGGATTGGCATCACGCGGCTGCACCTGGAGGAGGACGCCGGCAAGAGTCTGCATGACGGATTTGCGGACTCGGCGCGGAGGACGTATATCGATCTGAATCGCTGCGGAACGCCGCTGGTGGAGATTGTGAGTGAGCCGGATCTGCGGACGCCGGATGAGGCGTTTGAGTACCTGACGCGGTTGAAGGAGATTCTTCTCTACACGGGCGTGAGTGACTGCAACATGGAAGAGGGGTCGCTGCGGTGTGACGCGAATGTGAGCGTGATGCTGAAAACGGACGCGGCGCAATACGGGGCTAAGGCTTACGGCACCAAGGCCGAGGTGAAGAATGTGAATTCGTTCCGTTACATTCGCGCGGCGCTCGAGTATGAGATTGAGCGGCAGATCGGGGTGATTGAGGACGGCGGCCGCGTTGTGCAGGAGTCGCGGCTGTGGAACAACGCCGAAGGCCGGACGTTCAGCATGCGATCAAAGGAAGCGGCGCACGACTACCGATACTTTCCGGAGCCGGATCTGCCGGTGCTGGTGGTGGGCGAGGCGTGGCAGAAGAGCATTCTTGAGGCGATGCCGGAGCTGCCGGAGGTGCGTCGGGCGCGCATGGTGAGCGAGTACGGCATAAGCACGCAGGATGCAGCGACGTTGACGGCGACGCGGGCGTTTGCGGACCAGTTTGAGACGGCGGCCAAGGTGGCGAAGTCACCCCGGCGCGTGGTGGCGCTGCTGACGAGTGAGCTGACACCACGGCTGCGCGCGGCGGAGGTGGAGATGGAGGCTTCTCCGGTGACGCTGGGGGGCGTGGTGATGGCAGCGGATCTGCTGGAGTCTGGCGAGCTTTCGTCGAAGCAGTTGAAAGGTCTGCTGGATGCGTGCTTTGCAAGCCGCGAGGACTTTGCGGCGGTGTATGCACGGGAGAAACCACAGCAGATTTCAGACACCGGAGCGATCGAGGCGATGATCGACGAGGTCATTGTGGCGAATGCGAGGCAGGTGGAGCAATATCGCGGTGGAAAGAAGACGGTGTCCGCCTTCTTTGTGGGACAGGTCATGAAGCTCTCAAAGGGGCAGGCGAATCCGGGAGTTCTCAACGAGCTGGTGGTGAAGAAGCTGGACGCGCTCGGACCGTTGTAAGCGGAGCGGAGTCGCAATAGCGGGTAGAAGATCGATGAGGTCCGTTGCGCGCGAGGTAATTGCCGGGTGTGATTCGGTGGTCTCGCGCGATGCCAGTGGCGTACAAATGAGAGCTATGTTTTCGACCAGGGTGAGAGTGCATCGTGATGTCAGCCGGGTGGCGTGGAGTGTGGTCATGGTCTGCCTGATTGGATGTCGCGGCAGTCGCGGGTATGCCCCACCGACGGAGCCAATGCCGGCAAACACGGTGTTGCTCTCTGACATGATGCAACGGCTGAGTGCGGAGCCGGGCTTTACCGACGCGGTGATGGCGCAGCTTGAGAAGGGAGGGAAGAACGGTGCTGCGTTGATGACTCCGGATCTGCTACATCGCATGCGGGAGCTGATTCTCGGGAAGCAGTGGGAAGGACTGAACCGATTCCCTGGATGGACGATGGACGCGATCACGCCGACGGTGCATGTTGCAGGGCGATTGCTGGGCAAGAACGAGAAGCAGGAAGAAGCTGTGGCGAATTCGGACGCGTCGCCGAATCTTTCCCGACTGCCGAGCGCGAGCGAGGTGGCGGACTATCTTAACGTAGGGGATCTGACGCTGGACAGAGCGGCGCAGGTAGACCTGGATGCGCCCTCGCGGCTGCCTGGGTTTCCGACGGCGGAGCTGGTGAAGCCATTAGGGATGGGCGTGGTAAGTGGTGACGGACCGGACGCGAAGTTGGCCGGGGAGCATGCGGAGAGTGCCCGGCTGGCGATGCTCTTGAACCGTATGAGCGTGAACGGGCTGAACCTGGACGGACCGGAAGGAACGCGGCTGGTAACGGCGGCAGTCGGCGGCAAGCTGGTGCAGCGGCCGGAGGACCTGATGCGGGCGCTGATGGAAAGCGGGCACACGGTGATGGTTGCGGACGCGCGTTATTTTGCGAATTTTGGCCATCTCCATGAGAACGGCAAGGATGTCATGATGCCGTTCTGGGTGAGCACACGCATTCGGGTGCCGGGCACACAGCGACCGCTGCTGGTGCCGGTGAGTCATGCGGAGTATGAGTGGCGGGTGCGAGGGCCAAAGGTGAACGCGGATGTGGCGTTCTACTACGGGATAGACGGGCACGCCGAGTTCCGGACGATGGATGAGCTGAACCAGCCCTGGGTGCTGGGGCGGGCTGCGCATGAGTACACGGGCGCAGACGCGCTGGAGGTGACGCGACTGACGGCGGCGATGGTGGTCGCGTATGTGCACCAGCATGTAGCGCGGCCGAAGCTGCCGTTTGGCGGGTACTACACGCTGGGCGTCTGCCAGGATGTGGTTTCTGCGATAGAGAAGAAGATTACGGGCAAGTCAACCCTGTTTCCGAACACGGCTGACGCCCGCTTGTTTGACGATCCGAGGGACGCTGAGGTGAATGCATTGATCGCGGCGATCCCCAAGGATCGCGATGGAGGCGCACCGGAGCCAGAGCGTGTTTTCGGCTCTTTGCCTGTAACCGACCTGCGGGCCATCACCGTTCCGGGGCTCGCGGACGATTTGCTGCAGACGGAAGCCGCGTGGCACGCCGGCCATCTGCACCGGCTGCGCAGTCGAAGAGACGGAGCGATTGTGGCGGGGCTCGAAGTGTTTGGCCTTATGTGCGCTGCTGCCGTGGTGTGGTGGTTAATGCGTCGGCGGGCGCACGCTGAATAGCAGTTGCACTTGCACCAGAAAAGGTGCATCGTATGGAACGGACGCAGAAATTGTCCACTTCCACGAGGTGATGCATGGCAACTGCGAAGAAGGCATCCAGCAAGACAGCAAAGAAGGCACCGGCGAAGAAGACTGCCGTAAAGAAGTCGCCGGCAAAGAAGACCCCAGCCAAGAAAACTGCAGCAAAGAAAGCTCCGGCAAAGAAGACCGCCGCGAAGAAAACTCCAGCAAAGAAAACCGCTGCCAAAAAAACTGCTGCGAAGAAGGCACCGGCGAAGAAGTCCGCTGCCAAGAAGGCACCAGGACGAAAGTATTCGCCGGGGGCTAGCGCAAAGGTTGGCGCGGGGATGAAGGCAATGAAGGAAGGCAAGCTGCGGAGCTCAAGCGGAGAGAAGGTGACGAATCCGAAGCAGGCGATTGCTATTGAACTTTCGGAAGCTCGGCGCGAGGGAGAGCAGGTTCCGCCGAATCCCAACGAGTAAGGTTGCGATGATACGCACCTGGAAGGCCGACGCTTTGAGCGCCGGCCTTTTCTATGCCCGCGAGCTTATTTCTTATCGGTGGAGGACACTGGAGCGGGAGCGGCGGCAGGGGCTGGTGTCGAGGCAGCCGGCGGCGCCGCAGCGCCTTCAGAGGAAGCGGACTTGCTGTCTGATTTACTGCTGGACGAGTCTCCCCCGTCTTTCGCGGCAGGTTTGTTTGAGGAGTAGAGGTCCTTATACCAGCCACCGCCGGCGAAGGAGAAGGCTGGAGCAGAGAGGACTCGCTGCAGCTTGCCACCGCAGAAGGGGCACTCAGTGATTTCCGGATCGGAGAACTTCTGACGTTTCTCCGTGTGTTTGTGGCACTGCTGACATTCGTACTCGTAAAGCGGCATTGCGGGGTCCTTGGGACGATCGTGTCCTCTCCATGCTATCGCGCCGCGTGGGTGTGCGCTGTCTGGGGGGATCAGTTGCCGGTGCTCTCCTGGGTAGCGGCGACAGCGGGCGGCCGGGCTTCGCGAGCACGTTTGATGAGCTTCTTCAGTTTGCCTTCGACATCGGAGCCCTCGCCGAGCATCTCTGCGGTGAGCACGCCGTCGGAGTCGATGGTGAAGTAGTGGGGAATGGCGTTGACGCCAAAGCGCTCACTGAGCTTGTGGTCGGCGTCCCGGTACTGCAGCCAGGTCATCTCGTTTTTGGTGATGAACTGCTTCCATTTCTCGGCATCGTTGTCCCAGCTGATGCTGATGATGACGAGTGGATCGTTGGCAAACTCCTTGGCAATCTTTTTCATATGCGGGAGTTCTGCATTGCAGGGACCGCACCATGTGGCCCAGAAATCGATAAGGACAACGCGACCGCCCATGTTGTCAAGGTTGAAGCGGGAGCCGTCGCTGGCCGTCACTTCAAAGCCCGGCGCCATCTTGGCCAGGGAGAGGGAGGGGTTTTCGGCGAAGTGGCGGGCACGGACGCGCAGCGGGTCAGACGGGCTCGCGGTGTTGGCACAGGTGGTGAACTCGCTAGAGGCTTTGTCGAGCTGGCCCATGCGGGCCAGCAGGCAGGCGTCGTCCCAGCGAGCGGCCAGGTTGCGCGGGTAATCGGCAAGAGCGCTTTCAAAGACAGCGTGGGCGGCTTCGAGCTGCGCTGGTTTTGCTTTGTCGCCGGCCTGCAGGAGAAGGGCGCGACCCCGTTTTGCTTCGGCGATCGACTTCTCAGCGGGGTTTGCGGCGAGCTCAAGAAGCCGCGCGGCGTTTGTCTGAGCGTCTTTGTACTTTGCGAGTCCGAGGTTGAGATCAAAGAGGGAATCCAGGCACGCGGTGCAGGTATCCCCGGAGATCTTGTCGGCCTTGAGATAGGCCTCGCGAGCGAAGACGTAGTTTCGCTTTTGCATGAGCTGTCTGGCTTCGGCCATCGCAGAGATGAACCTGGGGTCGCTCTCGTAGGGCGGCTTCGTCTGGGCCAGACCAAGGATTGGCAGAAAGAAGATATTGGCAAGGAAAGCAAGCACAGCAGGGCGCACGCGAAGACCTCCGGAACTGGATCATCTTCGCCGCCGGGAGCTGGTGAAAGCAACTAGAAAACGTCGCCAGGTACGACCAAAGGGTTAGAGCGGGCCGAGCTCCACGAGGCGGGCGGATGCAACGGCTTCGACCTTGCGCAGGGCGTCGACAGCGCTGTTGGCCTGGCGATTGGATTGCGCATCGATCTGAACGACGGCGAGAGCTTGTCCCTGCGGCACTCGCTTTGCGCGCGAGGACAGGGCAGGATCGGCGCCGCGGCCGAGAGCGAAGTTGGCGATGTTCAGGCCCTGTTCACCGAGGATGGTGCCGATGCGGCCGATGACGCCGGGAACGTCGTGGTTACGGAGAACGACGAGGGTGCCGTTGAGTGGTGCTTCGATGTCGATGCCATCAAGGGTAAGAAGCCGAGGCGAGGTGCCGTGGAGCACGGTGGCGGAGCCGGCGGCGTCGCCTTCCGAGGAGTGCAGGATGAGTTTGAGAACTGAGCCGGTACCGCCGGAGATGGTCTCTTTCTTGTCTTCCTG
>CAXTCB010000075.1:0-13288 GCA_964242875.1 uncultured Acidobacteriaceae bacterium | reverse complement strand
GGCGGGCGGCGTTGATGGCCTTGACAGCGCCCATACCGTTGCGCTCGATGCAGGGAATCTGCACCAGACCGCCGATCGGATCGCAGGTCATGCCGAGGTTGTGCTCCATGCCGATCTCGGCGGCGTGCTCGACCTGCGCATTCGAGCCGCCGAGCGCTGCGGCGAGACCTCCTGCGGCCATGCTGCAGGCGACGCCTACCTCGCCCTGGCAGCCGACCTCCGCGCCAGAGATGCTGGCATTTTCCTTGTAGAGAATGCCGATGGCGGCGGCGGTAAGAAAGAAGCGCAGCAGCGCGGCGCGATGAAGCGGCGAGAGCTGTAAGGGCGTGGGCGTGGCTACCGTCCCGGACGGTCGCTCGATCCGTCTGCGCGACAGCTCAGCCACCCCCAGATGGTGAAGGATGTAAAGGGCGATGGCAGGAATGACGCCGGCAGCGCCATTGGTAGGAGCTGTGACAACTCGGCCACCGGCGGCATTCTCTTCATTGACGGCCATAGCATAGACGGTGACCCAGTCCATCGGAGCGAGCGGGTCAAGAGAGGCTTTCGCGCCGAGCCGGGCGGCCAGGCGATGGGCGCGCCGTTGAACATTGAGACCGCCGGGCAGGATACCCTCGGTGGCGATGCCACGCTCCGCAGAGGCGCGCATGGTCTCAAAGAGGGTCATGATGCTCGCTTCGATCTCTGCCGAGGGCGTTGTGGCCGGATCCGCATTCAAGGGCGAGGGACGATGGATACTGTGGGATCCGCTCTCGCGATCCGCACGAAGCAGCGCAAGCTCATTGGCCATCACGAGCTCAGCGACCGAGAGCTGATGCCGGTCGGCTGTGGCGAGCAGATCGCGGGCGCTCGCAAAGGGGTGCGGGACGCTGCGCGAGCTTGCGGCAACCGGGCTATCAGGCTGGAACTCTTCGGCCGAGACAATAAAGCCGCCCCCGATCGAGTAGAAGACCTGCTGGTGCAGCAAAGAGCCGGCGGCGTCTCGCGCGGAGAAGCGCAGGCCATTCGGATGCGTCACCGCACCGGGCGGCGGATACATCTGATCGCGATGGAAGAGAAGGTCTGCCGCTTCATGGAACGGGATACGATGGCTGCCCGCAAGCAGCAGTGTGCCCTCGTTCCGAATGGTTGTGAGCATGTCCTCGATCGCCGCAGGGTCCACGGTGTCAGGTGCCAGGCCCGAGAGCCCAAGCAGGATGGCGCGGTCGGTGCCGTGGCCGAGACCGGTCAGCGCGAGCGAACCGTAAAGCTCGACGCAGACGATCGCAGACTCTTCCAGCTGGTGAGCGTTGGCAAGTTCCTGAACGAAGCGCAGAGCGGCGCGCATAGGACCGACGGTGTGCGAGCTCGATGGGCCGATGCCGATCTTGAACAGCTCGAAGAGGCTCGTATTCACCCTGTTATTGTAGGCGGGTTGCGAATGCGCCTGCTGTGCGCCTCTGTTGCGGGGGCTACAGCTTTCGTCGCAGGCGAGCTGAAGCGAGGCAGGGGCTTGTTCGCTGGTCGCTTCATCGCAGATTGCTTCGCGCTGACGTTGCGGTATGCCATCTGAAGAGCTCCGACGAGAACAGCTTCCGGTGCGTCCAGCCGGACCAGGGTCATTCCCGCGCGGCCCCAGCCGCCGGGAGCTGGGGTGAAGGACTCCGACGCTTCGCTGAGCAAGTGGCCCTGTTGCTGCGGGGTGAGCTTGAGCGTCCCCAGACCCTTCGCCTCATATGCCAATGTGGCGAAGATGCGGCCGTTCACACGGAAGTCTGCAGCTCCCCTGTGCGACGACTCCATCGCAGCGGGAAGAGCAAGCGCGAGACGACGAAAGGGAGACGCGATCGACATGTGCCCGCTCCGGACAGGAGATTCATGCAGATGCAGTCTACTCTGCATCGTCTGTGGGAGAGGGATGCACCGGAGAGGACTGCTAGAGTCGAGCGGACGATCACGGCCTCATGGGCAGAATGGGCGAGCGCAAGCATGCTTTTCAAGACGCAATCAGCAGCGGTATACGGGATCGACGCAAACATTATCGATGTCGAGGTGGACTTCTCCGGCGTGAAGACAGACCAGGAGATCTTCAATACCGTGGGTCTGCCGGATGCCGCAGTCCGCGAGAGCCGGGACCGGGTTCGGTCTGCCATCAAGAACTCCGGCTTTGACGTGCCGCCGACGCGCATCACGATCAACCTGGCGCCAGCAGACCTGAAGAAGGTTGGGTCCGGCTTTGATCTGCCGATTGCGATTGGCATTCTCGGGGCGTACGGGGCTCTCCACACCAAGGAGCTCGATGAGTTCCTGATGGTTGGCGAGCTGGGCCTCGATGGCGGGCTGCGGCCTGTGCAGGGCATGCTGCCGATCGCTGTTGCGGCGCGGGAACGAGGCATCAAGAATCTGTTGATCCCCGCTGCGAATGCTCGTGAAGCGGCTGTCGTCGATGGGGTGCGGGTCTTCCCGGTGCGGCATCTGCTGGAGGTGCGCGAGCTGGTGAATTCGGCTTCGATGGGAGGCATCACGGCGCAGCCGTTGAAGCATGAACCGGCTGATCTGCTCGATGTGCTGGAGCACTACGGACCTGACTTCAAAGATGTGCGTGGTCAGCACGTGGCCAAGCGGGCGCTGGAGGTAGCGGCGGCCGGAGGACATAACATCCTGATGATCGGACCGCCGGGCTCCGGCAAGACCATGCTGGCAAAGCGCCTGCCGTCCATCCTGGCGCCGCTCGAGTTTGAAGAAGCACTCGAAACGACGAAGATCCACTCGGTTGCGGGCGTGCTGGATCGGGAGCAGGGCCTGGTGCGGCAGCGACCCTTTCGGTCGCCGCACCACACGATCTCGGACGCCGGGCTGATTGGCGGCGGGATGGTGCCGCGGCCGGGTGAGGTCAGCCTGGCGCACAACGGGCTTCTCTTCCTCGATGAGCTGCCGGAGTTTCCGCGCAACGTGCTGGAGGTACTTCGGCAGCCACTTGAAGACGGTACGGTGACCATTGCCAGGGCGGCCATGAGCCTGGAGTTTCCTGCCCGCTTTATGCTGGCGGCGGCGATGAACCCGTGTCCCTGCGGCTACTTCAATGACAAGAGCCGGGAGTGTATGTGCACACCGCCGATGATTCAGCGGTACGTCAGCAAGGTGAGCGGGCCTCTGCTGGATCGCATCGACATACACATTGAAGTCCCTGCAGTCGAGTACAAGGAGTTGCGCGGAGGGCAGGCTGGAGAGGCTTCGGCAACCATCCGTGAGCGTGTTCAAAGGGCGCGGACCGTGCAGCGAGAGCGCTTCCAGGCCGCTGAGGAGCGGACGCGTGGGTCCGCAAAGAGTGCATCACGGGCGGTCTTTTCGAATGCGCAGATGAGTTCGCGACAGATCAGGACCTTCTGTGAGCTCAACTCGGATGCCGAGCGCATGCTGGAGCGAGCCATGCAGCAGCAAGGGCTGAGCGCCCGGGCGCACGATCGCATCTTGAAGGTGGCCAGAACCGTGGCGGACCTCGCGGGTGAGCCGGAGATCGGCGTTCGTCACATCGCGGAAGCGATCCAGTACCGCACGTTAGATCGAAGTTACTGGGCCTGAGACTGATCGTTATATAGAACATTTCCAGCCTAGACATGCGCGATCTGAACAATCTACCAATTCCAGTAGGCAAGAGCCGCAGCAGGTTCCAAAATAAGTATTGACCTGATTTGTCATTGACGGTATTTTCCTACTTGGGCCGGGAAGATGAGTTCCCGAACCCGGAAAGCGGGTCCCTCACGCTGGTTCTAACTACAACGAACCATTGCTCTAAGCGAAGAGTGGCCCGGTTGATCTTCCGGATCAAAACACATAGAGTTTCATGAACCGGAAGTGTCATCCAGCCTACAGAAAACAGTTTTTCTGCGACCAGTGCGAGCCGCGCAGGTAAATTCTGCGTCTAATTCGTAACAGTCGTATCCAATTCAACCTTGCACTTGACTGATTCCAACACCCCTGTGTTCGCTTACCTGGCGATTGTGTCGACAGTCGAAACAAAACGAAGGAGAAATACATGCGCTCAGATTTGATCTTTGGAGCTCTTACTCACGTAACGAACCGGTACGAGCTCTGCCAATTGGCCTCCAAGGCGACTCGCAAGCTTCACAAACCGAATACGCGTCTCCAGGACACGACGAATGAAGTTCTCGATCGTTTTAAGGACACCGTTCCCATGAATGAGCCGAGCAAGCCTGCGCAGGAGCGCATTGTCGTGCAGGAGCGCCGCGCGGCCTAACCGGCCCGCGGCCCCGCCGCCTCTCCTATCTACAACTTCCGGTGCATAGAAATTTCCCGCAAAACCCGCTACACTCTTCCTAACGCATCAAAAGCGCTTGCTTCTGATCGCGGCTCGCGTCCCACCCCGCAACATCCCCTCCTTCTTTTTCGTTGGCCCGTCCGCACGCCCCTCCGCGTTTTGCAGATCCCGCCTCAGATTCACCTCCTTCCATGTACCTCCAGGTAGACGATGACCATCACAGAACTGAAAGAACACAACATAGCCGAGTTGGGTAAACTCGCGCGCGGGCTCGACATAGCCGGAACCAGCGGTCTTCGCAAACAGGATCTGATCTTTAAGATCCTGCAGGCTCAGAGTGAAAAAGAAGGACACATCTTTGCCGAAGGCGTACTGGAGATCCTGCCTGATGGTTATGGCTTCCTTCGATCGCCCGACTACAACTACCTGCCCGGTCCTGATGACATCTATGTCTCGCCATCACAGATTCGAAAGTTTGACCTGAAGACAGGGGATACGATCAGCGGCAATGTTCGGCCGCCGCACGAAGGGGAAAAGTACTTCGCCCTGGTCAAGATCGAGGCGATCAACTTCGAATCGCCGGAAGAGACGCGCAACAAGATCCTGTTTGACAATCTGACACCGCTCTATCCGCAGGAGCGCGTAAAGATGGAGACCGTACGCGATCAGATTCCAGGACGGGTTATGGACCTGTTGACGCCCATCGGCAAGGGGCAGCGTGGTCTGATCGTTGCGCCGCCGCGGACAGGCAAGACGGTGCTGATGCAGTCGATCGCAAACTCGATCACAGCCAATCACCCGGAGGTCGTGCTGATTGTCCTGCTCATTGACGAGCGACCAGAAGAAGTCACCGATATGCAGCGGTCGGTGAAGGGCGAAGTCATCAGCTCCACGTTTGACGAGCCCGCTGCCCGCCACGTGCAGGTCGCGGAGATGGTGATCGAGAAGGCAAAGCGGCTGGTCGAGCATAAGCGCGACGTCGTCATCCTGCTTGACTCCATCACCCGCCTCGCCCGTGCCTACAACACCATCGTTCCGCCGAGTGGAAAGGTACTCTCGGGCGGCGTCGATTCCAATGCGCTGCAAAGGCCGAAGCGCTTCTTCGGCGCCGCACGCAACATTGAAGAGGGTGGCAGCCTGACGATCATCGCCTCTGCCCTGATTGACACGGGCTCTCGCATGGACGAGGTCATCTTTGAAGAGTTCAAGGGTACCGGCAACATGGAAGTCATCCTCGACCGTAAGCTGGTCGACAAACGTGTCTTCCCGGCCATTGATATTCAGCGCTCTGGCACGCGAAAGGAAGAGTTGCTCATCCCGAAGGAGGATCTGCAGCGGACCTGGATTCTACGCAAGGTTCTCAATCCGCTGAGCCCGGTCGAGGCCATGGAACTGCTCTCGGATAAGTTGGGCAAGACCCGGAACAATCAGGAGTTCCTCCACAACATGAGTTCTATCTAGCTCCTTTCGGATAGCTACGACAAAGGGCATAGCCAAGGGGCTGTGCCCTTTGTCGTAGGCGGTAGGGATTTCCGTCCAGTGACATCGACTTACGCGCCGCTCCGTTGGTGGGATGGAGGCGCGCATCTACGAAGGAGGTAGACGGCAGAGTGTGGAGATCAGTTCATGGACACAACAAGACGGAGGTTTGTGATGGAAGGTGCAGGCGCATTGGCGGCGATCGGAGCCGCGGCAGGAGGGTCCGCCGCCGGACAGAGTTCAGGCGCTGCAAAAGGTGGCCAGGCGGGTGCAAACATTGGCGGTAAGATCGACGCACAGACGTGGCCGGGGCAATCTTTCGCAGGCCTTCTTTCGGGCAAGGTCGCCGTTGTTACCGGCGCGGCACGCGGTATTGGTCGATCCATCGCCGTCGACTTCGCGGCTAACGGTGCGGATGTCATTGGCATCGACATCGCCGCACAGGTCTCGCCGATTGTGGAGTACCAGGCCGCAACCCCCGCGGAGCTGGAAGAGACAGGGAAGCTGGTGCAGGCGCATGGCCGCAAGTTTCTGGCCATCACCGCAGACATCCGCGATATCGCTGCACTCAGAGCCGCGGCCGAGAAGGCCAGCAGCCAGATGGGGCACGTGGATATCGTCGTTGCGAATGCGGCCATCCAGGCCTTCAAGCCTCTGCTCGAGATGGACGATCACGACTGGCACGACGTCATCGAGAACAACCTGAATGGATCCGCCAATACTTTGCGCGCCTTCGCACCGCTGCTGGTGAAAAACGGTAAAGGTCGCTTTATCTTCATCTCTTCCATGCAGGGTCGTTACGGCACAAAGAATGGAGCTGCCTACTCTGCCTCAAAGTGGGGCATCATCGGCCTGATGAAGTCCGCGGCTCTCGAACTGGGCAAGCATAAGATCACAGTGAACACGGTGGAGCCTGGTCTGATTGACACGGCAATGACGCGTAATGACAGGCGGTGGAGCCTGGCTGTCGGGGAGACCATGACAGCACCTCCGCCGGAACATCCTTCTGAGCAGCAGACCATCCAGGCGAGACTGCCGAAAACGCCGCTCGGCATGCCATGGCTTACGCCGGAGCAGGTAGCGCCGGTTGTGGTCTTTCTGGCAAGTGACGCAGCCGAGATGGTGACGGGAGCTTGCTATGACGTGAACGGCGGCGACTCCGCACATGATCTCGGGTAGCCTGCTCTCGATTGTCAGTAGCCGTTTGCAAGAAGATATGCGGTCGTAAGCCAGTCGGCCTGCGACCGCTTTTCTGTCTGCTGAACGGCATAGCGGGCAAGCACGTCTGTTTCGATGTTGACTGGATCGCCCGGCTTCAGGGTTCGGAGACTGGTCGATTTATACGTGTGCGGGATGATCGCGGCCTCGATTTGTACGCCGTCCTTTGTCGCATGCAGGCGGGCCACGGTGAGGGAAACGCCCTCGATCGTGATGGAACCCTGCTGGACGACACTTCGTGCAAGCTCGTGGGAGATGGTCACGCCGAGCCGCCAGTCCGTAGAGTGCAGCTGCCCGGGATGCAAGGCATCAAGCGCGAGCAGGGTACCGGTGCCGTCCACATGCCCCTGCACGACATGGCCGCCGAGCGGAGATCCAGCCGGGGTGGGCAATTCAAGATTTACAGTCGCGCCCGGCCGGAGTTGGCCCAAGGTAGTGCGGTCGAGCGTCTCTTGGGCCAGATCGGCGGAGAACTCCGTTTGTGCAATCGCGAGCGCCGTCAGGCAGGTTCCGCTTACAGCAACAGAATCACCGGTGCGCAGGCGTGAAACAAGGCTTTCCGGAGCCTCCACCGTGATCCGTGTTCCACCTGCAGACGGGGTGACCGAGGCGACGCTGCCGGTGGTTTCAATAAGGCCAGTAAACATACGTCTAGCCTAGATGATCGGGCCGCCTCATGGTTGCAGCCGGCCAGGGATCATGCAGCAGCCCAGTCACCATCACATCCGCGCCGACGGACCTGTTCGTTAGCTGCTGCAGCTTCTGCTGCAACAGGTAGGGCGAAGGACCGGCGGCCGCGAAGGGGACCGACCCGTTCCCCAGTTCCATTTCGCTGAAGAAGAGCACGACGCGATCGACCAGATCCTCATGGAGAAATGCGCTGTTCAGAGCGGACCCGGTCTCGAGCAGCAGGCTGTTGCAGCGTCGCTCCCCAAGCAGAGCAAGGATCCCGGCGAGGTTCAGTCTGCCTGCCGGACCGGCTGGCAGACGAATGATCCCGGCATGTCCTCTGCAGGCATCGGTAAGAGCCTGTTCGCGAGTCTGTGGGGCTGCCTCGGCGCAGAGCAGCAGCAGATCGCTCTCCGGTGCAGATCTTCTCTCAGCTGCGCTGCGGATCAACTGACTCGTCACGGGTGTGCGCAGTTGCGGATCGAGGATGACGCGCAGCAGAGGTCGCCGGCGAGCGAGACCAGAACGATCAGTCAGGGCTGGGTCATCGGCGAGGACAGTACCGATCCCGGTCAGGATCGCATCGGAGGCGTGCCGCAGGCGATGCACCTCGGCCCGAGCCTCAGGACCGGTCAGCCAAAATGGTTCCTTGCCCGCTCGCACATGCGGCGGCGGAGCGAGACACCCATCGACGGAAAGAGCGGACTTCAGCGTGACGAAGGGTCGTTGATGCTGGATCGCACAGGCGAAGGCAAGGTTCAACGCACGCGCCTGCTGCTGCCCCAGGCCGACGGTGACCTCGACGCCCGCGGCCCGCATCCTGGCAATCCCCTGGCTACTTACGAGTGGGTTCGGGTCTTCCGTCGCTACCACGCAGCGAGCGATGCCAGCAGCGATAAGCGCGTCGGCACAGGGGCCGGTGCGCCCGTGGTGGGCGCATGGTTCGAGCGTCACGTAGGCGGTAGCACCTTGCACCGCGTTGCCCAGCGCCGCCGCCTGCTTCAGCGCAACGATCTCTGCGTGATCGCGCTGGTCGTACCGATGCGCTCCTTCACCCAGAATGCTTGACTCGGACGTTTCGCCAGCCGGGCGAACAAGCACGCAGCCGACCTGCGGGTTCGGGCTGGCCAGACCGACCGTCTCGCGAGCCAGCGCAAGGGCTCGCTGCATGAAGTACGCATCAGGATCCACGAGACCCAGCATAGCGCGGAGGCATGCTAGAGGTAGCGCCGGAGAAAGCCGGCGCAGGTCAGCAGCAGGCGCCCTTGGGCCGCCGGCGAGAACCAGTGCGTCTCCCCGGGAAAGATCTCGACCTGATGGCGCACCTTCTGTTCTTCAAGCAGACGCTTCAGCCTGTGCGCCTCGCTTACTGGAACCGTGCTGTCCTGGTCGCCATGCAACACCAGCACGGGCGGCGTAGCCGGCGAGAGACCTGCCTCCATCCCTGGCGGCAGACCGCCGGAAAGCTCGATGACGGCACGCAACCGGCTCTCGCGCGCGGCCAGGGCCATCGCGAGGTATCCACCCAGAGAGATGCCAAGGACCCCGATGCGCTTGGCATCGACCGTTGGCCGTGAGGCGACGTAACTGATCGCATCCTGCACGGCGCCGAGCCAGGCAGGGAAGTGCTTTCCGTCAAGGATCAGCTCGGGTGTGGCGCGCACCGTATCCGTCTTCTCGAAGTAGTGCGGTGCATAGGCCGCAACGCCGAATTGTGTCAGCGTCGGGGCAAATCGATCCAGCCAGAAGGAGACGTTGCCGCCAGAGCCATGCAGCAGCAGAAGTGCTGGGGTCTGACGGACTCCGGCGGGCTCATGTTGATCAATGTGAATCCTTCGATCCGCGCTTTGATACGTGGTCATACCCAAGAGATGCGTTGAGGGGCAACACGATCTCGTTGAGCGTTCGTGCGAAGAAGGCTGAGGTGTGCTCCGCGAACGATCTTTTGTATTCAGTCGAGCAGAGAGTCGATAAACGCATTCGAATTGAAGGGAAGTATGTCTTCCATCTTTTCGCCCACACCAGCAAAGACGACCGGCAGTCCAAGCTCGGTTGCAATCGCAAGCACGATGCCGCCCTTGGCGGTGCCATCCAGCTTGGTGAGCACAATGCCGGTCACGCGGGCGGCCTCAGTGAAGAGTCGCGCCTGTTGCAGACCGTTTTGTCCGGTGGTCGCGTCCATCACCAGCAGAGTCTGATGGGGCGCGCCTGGCACCAGCTTCTCCGCCGTCCGGCGCATCTTGTCGAGCTCTTTCATCAGATCGGTCTTGGTGTGCAGGCGACCGGCTGTGTCGACGATCAGCACTTGCGTTCCTCGCGCCTTTGCGGCCGCGCACGCATCGTACAGCGCGGCCGAAGGATCGCCGCCCTGCCTGGTCTTGATGAGCGGCACGCCGGAGCGCTGCGCCCAAACCTCAAGCTGCTCGATCGCCGCGGCGCGAAAGGTGTCTGCAGCGCACAGCAGCGCCGAGCGGCCGTGACTTGTGTAGAGCGCCGCCAGCTTGCCAGAGGTCGTTGTCTTGCCCGTGCCGTTCACGCCGACCATCATGATGACCTCGGGCGCAGTCGCAGGGTGCTGCACCGGCCGCGCCACGCCATCGAGCACGGCGCGAAGCTCCGTCTTGAGCAGGTCCTTCAACTCGCTGCCGCTGGCGATGCCGGTGCGATAGGCGCGTTGTCGCAGGTTCTCGAGTACCAGCGCCGTCGTCGCCGAGCCGATGTCAGCGGCCAGCAGCACCGGCTCAAGATCCGCAATCGTTGACTCGTCGACCTCGCGAGTGAGCGCGACCACTGACGAGATCGACTCCGAAAAGCTCTCGCGCGTGCGGGTGACCGCCTGCTTCATCCGGTCGAAGAAGCCACGGCGTTCTGTTTCTTCGGCTGGTGCCTGATCGATCGGATCTGCAGCTTCTCGTCGCCCAAACCCAAAGAGCGAGCGCCGCAGGGGCTCAGGTGTCTGCTCCGTTAGTTCCGAGGCGGTGTCCTGCTCCGGTGGAGAAGGATTGTCGCGTTTGCCAAAGAGATTGAACGCCATCGTTCCAGTTTAGTCGAGCCAGTGAAAGCGGCTATTCGTCTCGCCCAGGGCGGCTCATCAGCTCACGAATCGCTTCGCGTGGACTCTTGCCGCGATGCAGGATCAGATCCATCTGCTCGGTGATTGGCATCTCTACACCGTAGCGTGCAGCCAGGCCGAGAGCCGCTGCCGTGGAGCGGATTCCTTCCGCAACTTTGCCGTGCATGCCAGCAAGGATCTCGGGGAGCTGCCGCCCGCGGCCAAGCTCCGCACCGACCTGCCGGTTGCGCGACAGGGATCCAGTACAGGTGAGCACGAGATCACCAAGACCGGCAAGGCCGGCGAGCGTCTGTCGACGGCCCCCGCAGGCGACCGCAAGGCGCGTAATCTCCGCCGTTCCGCGTGTAATCAGCGCAGCGGCGGAGTTGTGGCCCAGATTGAGGCCATGCACCACGCCGGCGGCGAGGGCGATGACGTTCTTGAGGGCTCCGCCTAGCTCTACGCCGGGGATGTCGTCGTTGGTGTAGACGCGGAGGGAGGTGGAGGAGAAGTCACGCTGGATGGTCTGGGCAAGGATGGGGTACGGCGATGCGGCGACGATCGCGGTGGGGGAACCGGCGGCGACCTCCTGGGCAAAGGACGGCCCGCTCAGCGTCACGCAAGGGTTAGAGGTAATGCTTGCAACAACTTGCGACATGCGAAGAAAGGTGGTCTCTTCCAGTCCCTTGGAGGCGATGACGATGACCTGATCGCGGGTGAGCATGGGGGCGATGTGGGCGATGGTCTCGCGGAGGTACTGCGACGGGGTCACGGAGACGAGAATGTCGGCCTCAAAGATGGCCGCAGGCAGGTCGCTGGTGATGAAAATGTCCGCTGGAAGCGTGAATCCGGGGAGGTACGGCAGGTTTTCGCCGAGGTCTGTGAGCTGTTCGGCGAGGAGCGGCGAGTGCGACCAGAGAACAACCTCGTGGCCGCCTCGACGAGCGAGCGAGATGGCGAGGGCTGTTCCCCAGCCTCCAGCACCAAGGACGGCAACGCGGCTCACGCGGTCACCTTCTTCGAGCTGCCGAAGCGGTTCTCGGTTCCGGCGAGGAGCCGGCGGATGTTGGCGTGATGCTTGACGATGATCAGAAGCGCGAGGAAGAGGAAGCCGCCAATGACGACTGGCGATCGAACCGGCGCGAGGGCGATGCCGGCCACGGGCATGACGGCGGCAGCGATGAGGGAAGCCAGCGAGACAAAGCGGCTGAGAAGAACGACCGCGAGGAAGATGCCAAGGGAGATGAGCGCGGCTGCTGGAACGAGGGCCAGGAAGACGCCGAGCGCGGTGGCGACTCCCTTGCCCCCGTGAAAGCGCAGCCAGACGGGAAAGACATGGCCGAGAACTGCGGCGACGGCCGTCGCGACGGCGAGATCGTAGTTTGACGGAGCGAGATGGCGGGCCAGGATGACGGCGGCAAAGCCCTTAAGCAGATCGAGCAGGAGCGTGGCGATGCCAAGACCCTTGGATCCCGAGCGGAGCACGTTGGTCGCGCCGATGTTGCCGCTGCCGACCTCACGGATATCCTGGTGCCGGACGAAGCGCACCAGCAGGTAGCCGAAGGGAATCGAGCCTAGCAGGTAGGCGATCGGGAGTAAGACGAGCCAAAGGTTCATGAGCGCAGGTGACAGTTTAGCAAGCGGACGGTTGGGCGGTGTGGATTGCTCACGTTGGCCCTAGAGCAGAAGCCGGCGAACCAGCTCGAGCGCGTGCTGGGTCGTCCAGAGACGGATCCGCTCGCGATCTCCGGTGAGCTTGAGCTCACGCACCTCGGTCTGGGCTCCCAGACCGGCGACTGCGATGTAGACGAGGCCGACGGGCTTGCCCTGGTCAGGGCCGGAGGCGGTCCCGGTGGGGCCGGCAAGACCGGTCGTAGCGACGCCGACCGAAGCTCCGGTGCGGCTGCGGATGCCTTCCGCGAGCGAACGCGCGGCCGCTTCGGAGACGGCGCCGGACTCCGCGAGGAGGGCAGGGGGGACGTCGGCCATCGAGGTCTTCAAAGCGTCGCTGTAGGTGACGGCACCGCCGAGGAAGGTACGCGACGAGCCGGAGATCTGGGTGATGCGCTCCGCGAGCAGACCGCCGGTACAGCTTTCGGCCGTAGCCAGAGTAAGGCCACGCATGCCGAGATGCAGAAGCACGATCTCTTCAAGAATCTCACCATGCGCGGAGAAGATGGCATCGTCCATCTCGGCTTCGATCCGGCCGGCGACTTCATCCACCCGCGCCTGTGCTTCATCGGCCGAAGACTTGACGCAGACGAAGTGCAGCTGGATCTCGGCTGATCCGGCGAGGATAGTGGTCTCGACATCCGGGTATTGCTCGTAGATGGGGGCACAGCGGGCGTCAACCTGCGACTCCGGAATCAGCGCCATGCGGAGGAGGCGGCGGCGCAGGTGCGAGGGCGGCAGACGGGCGGCGAGGCGCGGCTTGACCTGCTCGACGAAGAGCGGCTTCAACTCCTTCGGTGGACCGGGCAGAAGGACAATGATACGGAGCTGATGCCCGAGAAAGGTGAGCAGGTACTGACCAACGGCGCTGCCGTTGGGGTTGGGGAGAACCTCCGCACCGCTGAGCACATCGGCCTGTTGCGCGTTGTTTGGCGGCATGG
>CAXTCB010000074.1:0-13804 GCA_964242875.1 uncultured Acidobacteriaceae bacterium | reverse complement strand
CGTCGTCCTCACCTGAAGAACATTCCGAGATCGCCAACCTCCGACAACGGCGTTTAGCAGGACTGATCGGCGTAGTGTCTTCCCATGTGCAGATGATTGACAACGGAGGTGAGCAGATTATGATGGCTCGACTCGCGAGGCCAGTGATCAGCCCAAAGATCGAGGTTTCAACCATTCCCCCGAGACGGTGGATCACAGCTCTCTGCTTCTGTGTAGGGGCTGAAGGTCTCTGGTTGCTCATTGCCGTATCAGTAGCCGGGGCTCCGCCCGCTCTCTTGGGACTTCTTGGGCTTTGGCTGTTGGTTCTTCTCGCCATCGTATGCTGCCGTCCGTGCCCGAAGTTAATTGTGGCCGCAGCCTGGCTGAACTTTCTTGGTTGTGTGCTCATCAAGACGACACCAAACGTCCAACACCGCGTCTTTTACTTCTTCTACATGCATTCTGTCGACATCGCACTCGTGGTGTTAGCTCACCTATTTTTGTTAAGCACCCTAAAAGCACGAGGGTTCAGCCCAAACAAGCTGTCAGCTGGTGAAGAAACAAGTTCCTGAGAAGACGGGCGGATCGTATACGTCTGTCGCCGATGATCGATCCTGATTACTCCCGACCAGTCGCCTTCCCGTCAGTGATCCAAAGACCCAGGCAAATCGCTCACCCAGCACCTTTCCTCTAGCTGTCGAGGCTGCCTCGACCGCGACCCCTTCCACCCCGCGCTACCCTTGACACCAAGGAGCCCGCACACCATGCCGGAAGTCACCCTCACTACCCGCGCCATCCTCTTCGACATGGACGGCGTCCTCGTCAGCTCCATCGGCGCCGATGAACGCAGCTGGCTGCGCTGGGCGCGCCTCCACGGCATCGAAGACACCTTCTCCATCCACAGCACGCACGGCCGTCGCACCGTCGACACCATCCGCGCCACACGACCCGATCTCGACCTCGCCACCGAGCTCCGCCGCATGGAAGACTTCGACGCCGAAGACACCACCGGCACCCTGCTCTACCCCGGTGTCCGCGAGCTCCTCGCCGGCCTCGCCCCCGCGCAATGGTCCATCGTCACCTCCGCCTCGGAGCGCATCCTGCGCCATCGCCTCGGCCTCTTTGGCGTCGCTCTGCCGCCTCACGTCGTCACCGCCGACCACGTCACCAGCGGCAAGCCCGACCCCGAGCCCTATCGCCTCGGCGCCGCGCAGCTCGGCCTCCCGCCGTCCGAGTGCCTCGTCCTCGAAGACGCTCCTTCCGGCATTCGCTCCGCCCGCGCTGCCGGCTGCCGCGTCCTCGCCGTCGCCTCTTCGCATCAGCCGCCGGAGCTTCACGAGGCCGACTGGATCATCCCTTCCCTCGTCGATCTCACCCTGGCGTCACAAAGCGACGGCACCCTGCGCTGCAGCTTCGCGCCGCTCTAATCGCGACTGCATTCTTCGCAGTCCGCTCATCCGCCAGACCCTCGCCACCGCCGTCTCGCCGACACAACGTTCCCTCCGTCGCAACCCTCCTACAGAGCAGACTTTGGAGAAACGTATGTCTCATTGGAAAGCCCTCGTTCTCACCCCCTTTACAGCCGCGCTCTTCAGCGGTGTCTCCCTGGCCCCTGCACAGATCGCCATCAGCATCGGTGCCGAACCCGCCTGCCCCTACGGCTACTTCGACTACGCCCCGTATAGCTGCGCGCCGTACGGCTACTACGGCCCGGACTGGTACAACGGCGGCATCTTCATCGGCGCCGGCCCCTGGTTCCACGGCCCTCACGGCTTCTACGGCCACGTGGACAATCGCTACGATCCTCATCACGGCTACGCTGGTCCCTATCCAGAGCGCAACGAGCAGCCCTTCAACCACTTCCACCCGAACGAAGCGCATGACTACCAGGGCCACGTCGGCAATCCCGGCCACGATGGCGGTGGCGAACACTACGCGGGCGCCCAGGGCGGCTACCACGGTGGCGGTGGAGGCGGTGGCTACCACGGCGGCGGTGGCCACCACTAGCACCTCAGCATCGGCGTATCCTAGACAGAAGAAGGCCCGCTCTGAATGAACGGGCCTTCTTCTGCTTCTCGACATATCTCTGCTTTCGCCCTGCTGTCTCGCTCTTCTGTTTAGCCTTTCTACTCTGCCTGTCCTTTCGCCCTTCTGCATTGCTTCGCAGCCGCTACTGCCCCAGGATGCTGCTCAGCGAAATCGCGCCGGACTGCACGCCGTACCCCGCCCCGTTCGGATGAAAGTTATCCCCGGAGTTCAGGTTTGCAATCATGAAGTCCGGATGATTCGGATCGGCCAGCACCTTGTCGAAGTCCGCAATCGCCACCACGCCCGGCAGCGTCGCGCCGGTCGTCCGAATCCAGTCGTTCAGCGCCCGTCGCTCGGTCGACCCGGGGTTCTCCGGTCCCGGTGTCACGTCGCCCGCATACGGGTCTGCCGCGCTCGGCAGCGGCGCTGCCTGCTGGCAGTACTCGCTCGGCGGCAGCGTCGCCAGAATCACCCGCACCCCCGCCGCCTGCGCCTGCGCCACCATGTTCGTCAGCGAGGTCTCTACGTTCGTCGCCGGCACGCAGTCCGCCCGCAGGTCGATGCCGCCAAAGTAAATCACCACTGCCTTGATCCCAGCCTGCCCCAGCACGTCATGCTTCATCCGGTCGATCCCGGCAATGGCGCCCGCGCCCGGCAACGTGCGCACATCGTCACCCGCCGGGTCGCCGATCGTGCCCGCGTTCAGCACGCCGATGTTGTACCCCGCCGCCTGCAGCTCGCGCGCCAGCCAGTCCGATGGCCGGTCGTTGTCCTGTCCCGGCACCGCCACGTTTCCAGCCGGGTACGAGTTCGTGTTGCTGTAGTTCGAGCCATGCCCGTCCACCGACGAGCTGCCGAAGATCGCGACCGTCCCGCCATATCCGCCGTACACGTCCACGCCCGTCACCACGAACCACTCCGTGTTCGCCACGCTGAATGCTGCTCCCGTCGCGTCGGTGGTCGTATCTCCCGCGCCCGCAGGCGTCACATAGTTCGTCGTTACCTGCGATTCATGCTGCGTCAGGGCAGGGAAGCTGCCCGAGAGATAGAAGCTCACCGCCATCTTCTGCCCAAACGTAAACGTCACGTTCACCGGGTCCGAGACAATCTCCTGCCCGGCCGGAATCGTCACGCCCTTCGCTCCGCTGAATGTCAGCGCCGCATCGTGTGTCGCATCAATCGCCGGCGTCACGCCCGCCGCCGTTCCCGGCACACCGGTTGCCACCGCCAGCCGGGCCGACCCAATCACCAGAGGCGTCGTCCCAAACAGATTCGAAAAGTGCACCCGCTCCTCGGTTCCCGCCACCGTTGGTACAAAAAAGCTGCGAAAACTCTGCTCCGAGCCACCCTGGTTCTCCGGGCCCGCGATCGCGTTCTCCGGCGAGGCGCCCCACGCCACCGCCCAGATCGGCGTCACGGCAGGAACCGGTGTCGGCGTCGTCGTCGAGACCGCCGCGGATGTCCCGTTGGAACAGCTCAGCGCGAGCGGCAAAAGGCACAGCGCCAGACCAGAGAAAAACGAGCGAAACGGTTGCAGGGGCATGTCTAGACAAACGCCCGGAACGCCGGAAAAGTTGCGTTCCGGTTACAAAATAAGCTCCGTCCCGCTCAAATACTTCCATCACCCGCCACCCACCCTTCCAGAAACGCTCATCCCTCCACCGCATTACGGTGCCGCCCCCAGCAGCACCTCGAGCGGAATCGCCGCTGCCGCCGCCGCGTACCCCGCTCCCGTCGGGTGGTAGTTGTCCCCGGAGTTATAGGGCGCGAGCAGGAAGTCCGGCCGTGCCGGGTCCGCCAGCGCCTGGTCAAAGTCCGCCACCCCCACCACCCCCGGCAGTCCTGCCCCCGTCGTCCGCAGCCACGCGCACAGCGCCCTCCGCTGCGCCGCGCCGCCGTTCTCCGGCCCCGGCCCGCCCCCTCCACCCGCGTAGGGGTCCCCCGGCGACGGCGCCGGCCCATAGTTCGCCTGCGCCGGATTCGTGCAGAACGCTGACGGCGGAATCGTCCCCAGCACCACCCGTACCCCTGCCGCCGCGGCCGTCGCCACCATCTGCTCGGTCGCCGCCTCAATCGCCGGTGCCGACTTGCAGTTCGGCGACCGGATGTCGATCGACCCGAAGTACGTCACCATCGCCACCACATTTGGCTGCGCCAGCACATCTCGCGTAATCCGGTCGTTCGCACTCCGCACATCGTTGCTCGTGTTCGAGCTGTCCGCCGTCACCGTGTCGCCCGGCACACCCTCGTTCACCACGCCCAGCCGGTACCCGGCCGCGTTCAGCCGCTTCGCCAGCCAGTCCGAAAGCCGGCTGGTATGCTGTCCGTCCACCGGCACATTCGGCACCGGGTACACCCTGTCCGAGCTGTAGTTCGAGTGATACCCGTCCGTCGTCGACGAGCCAAACAGCACCACCGTCCCCTGGTAGTCGCCGTACACATCCACCCCGTTCACCAGCAGCCAGTCCGTCATCGTCTGCCTGAAGCTCGCGCCCGTCGCATCCGCCGTCACATCGCCTGATGCCGTCCCGCTCCGGTAGTTCTGCACAAAGATCGAGCTGTGCCGCGACACCGGCCCAAAGCTTCCGCGCAGATGAATCGACACCGCCAGCCTCTCGCCGAACGTAAACACCAGCGACACCGGATCCGACACCACCACCTGCCCCGGCCCGATCACCACGCTCGTCTTACCCGCAAACCGCAGCGCCGCATCCCGCCCTGCGTCCACCGCCGCCGAGCCGTCCGCCCCCACCGCCAGTCGCGCCGCGCCCACCGTCACCGCCGTCTTCCCGTACACGTTGGACAATCGCACCCGCGCCTCCGTTCCGCCGATCGTCGGCGTCACCAGAAACCGGAAGCTCTCGTCCGCCCCGCCCGCGTTCTCGTCGGAGGCATCCGCGTTCGTCATCGCCGCGCCCCACGCCCCCACCCACTTCAACGCTGGCGACGGCGTCACCGGTGCCGGCACGTTCGAAGGCAAGCCCACGACCGTCGCCACCCCGCTTCCACACCCCGCCAGACATCCAGACAGAAAAAAGCCAGCAAGAGCCGCCACCACACGGGGCAGCTCACCAAAGCGAACCATGGCGGCAGTCTAGGCGTCGAACGTGACCCCGGTATGAACATTCTCGGCGGAAGTAGTCCGGCAGTAACCTGCTTCAACTGCGCCAACTGCAACACTTACGTAGCCACGCCGAGCGCCACGCATCAGCCCGCCTTATGGCCTCGCAAAGAACCCCTTGCGCGCCTGCACCGAAAGCTTCTTGTCCTTCGCCTTCAGCTCCAGCCGGTGATAGCTGTTCGGCTGCATGTCTGCCGGCGGCGTGTACCCCACCTCGTACTGCAGCCGCAGATCCTCCGCGATCCGCGCGTAGATCTCGCGCAGCCCCTGCGTCCGTGACACCGCGAACACCCGTCCGCCCGTACCCTCCGCCATCTTTTCAAGCGTCGCACGCCCCGGGTCTTTCAGGTCCGCCCGCCCCACCCCCGCGAGACCGCTGCCGCTATGCATAAACCCCGGCTCCCACGCGCTGTAATCAATCGCATACACCGGCACATCCCCGCGCTGCGCCTGCGCAATCGCGTCCGCCAGCGAGGTCCTGCTCCCCACATCGCCCCCATCCGTCAGGATCACCATCGCCTTCCGTCCCGTCTCCTTCGCCAGAACGTTCTTCGCCACCGCATACACCGCGTCCTGCAGCAAGGTTGCGCCAGAGCTCGCCGGGTTCGATCCGAGGTTCATCAGCGACAGGTGCAGCGCACTCGCCGAGTTCGTCAGCCCTCGCAACTCAAGCACGCGTGCGTCAAACTGCACCAGCATCGCCCGGTCTTCCTTGCGCCCCAGCATCGTCTCGAAAAACACATCGCTCGCCTGCTCCTCATCGCTGATAAACGTGCGCTGGCTTCCGCTCGTATCCACCATCAGCGCCAGCGTCAGCGGCAGCTCTGACCCCTGTGAGAAGTAGTGGATCGGCTCTTCCTTGCCGTCCTGCTTCAGCACAAAATCGTCCTTCGTCATGCCCCCGCGCGGCGCGCCATCCTTGCTCGTCACCACCGCGGCAATCTCCACCACCCGCGTGCCCACCGTCAGCGTCGTCACCGGCTCGTTCGCCGCCCCATCCTGCCCCGCCCCAGGCGACGCACTCTGGCCAAATCCCGCCGCCGCCATCAGCAGCAACCCCGTGGCCCACCTAGGTTTCCTCACCAGCACAACCCACCTTCCGGAAGGGATTCAGGCTCGTGCCGCTAACCTACCTTGGGAGCTCTTCGCTCGTCAATCCATGTCGTTGCCGGCCATGGAGCGCGACGGCCGCCCCTCTGGGAAGCAAGCAGCCTTCCGCCACACCAACAATCTGCCCGATAACCAAACCCTGGAGAAGACTCCTGTGCAAACACAAGGTTTTGTTGGGAAGAAGAGCTCCATTCGGCCACATCGCAGCCGTCCTCCCCTCCGCCAGCGTCTCACTCAACAGCATCACCGCTCGCGCTAAGGACCCTATGACCCTCCCCTCCTGCCCCCCGCTGCTCCTTCTCCTCGCCGCCCTGCTCCTCCCCTTCTCCGCCTCGGCCCAGCAGCCGGATACCTCCCCGCGTCCCGTCAATATCCGCACCGGCCAGAACCCCACGCCGGCCCAGTCCTCCACCAAAGCCGTCGTCATCGATGCCGTCGCCACCGACAAAGCCGGAACCCCCATCCCCGCGCTCCAGCAGGACGACTTCACCCTGCTCGACAACAAGAACCCGCGCGCCCTCTCCAGCTTCAGCGGCCATCTCGGCAAAGACTCGCCCGTCGAGGTCATCCTCGTCATTGACGCCGTCAACACCCGATACTCCAACGTCGCCTACGAGCGCTCCGAGATCGACAAGTTCCTCCACAGCAACGAGGGCCAGCTCCCCTACCCCACCACCATCGCCATCTTCACCGACACCGGCACACAGATCCTGCCCGGCTTCTCCAAAGATGGCAACGCCATCAGCGCCGCGCTCAAAAGCCAGGACATCGGCCTCCGCATCCTCCGCCGGTCCGCCGGCTTCTACGGCGCGGAAGATCGTCTCAGCCTCTCGCTCACCGCCCTCCGCCAGCTCGTCAGCGCGGAGTCGCAGCGCCCCGGCCGCAAGCTCATCGCCTGGATCTCTCCCGGCTGGCCCTATCTCTCCGGGCCCAACGTCCAGCTCGATAAAAAGCAGCAGGACGGCATCTTCGCCGAAGTCGTCAGCCTCTCCACCCAGCTCCGCCAGAGCCACATCAGCCTCTACAGCATCGATCCCATCGGCCCGGCAGACTCGGTCTTCCGCACCATGTACTACCGCGCCTTTCTCAAGGGCGTCAAAAAGCCCACCCAGACCGATCTCGGCGATCTCAGCCTGCAGGTGCTCGCCACCCAGAGCGGCGGCCTCGCCATCAGCGGCTCCAGTGACGTCGCCGGCTCCCTCCACCGCTGCCTCACCGACGCCGACGCCTTCTACGAGCTCACCTTCGACCCACCCCCCGCCGAGCAGCCCAACGAGTACCACCACCTCGATCTCCTCGTCGCCAAACCCGGCCTCACCGCCCGCACCCGCGAGGGCTACTACCTCCAACCCTGACCACCTCTGCCGGGCCACTGCAGAAAACCAATCGAACCGCGGTGGCCGGTGTGCCACTCCTCGCGCCACCCGGCGTATCCTCCCCTGGCCTCCGAGTCCGCACCGTCACTCACCCTTTGACGAAAAGATCTGTCGCGCCTTGCAGGTTGTTGCTTCCCATAGTCGTTCGAGGGGTCTATAGTTGCTTCCCATAGACGTTCGAGCGGAGCGACACACCGTGGCTGTGAAAAGATCCCCCGAAGCCGGAGAAATGCTGCAGGGCACGCTGGACATGCTGATCCTGCGCACCTTGATGATGGGACCGGCGCACGGACATACCATCGCGCGGATCATCGAAACGACCTCCGAAAACGCACTTGAAGTCGAGCAGGGATCGCTCTATCCGGCGCTCCATCGCATGGAAGACCGCGGCTGGGTCTCTGCGGAGTGGGGTGTCAGCGAAAACAATCGCAGGGCGAAGTTCTACCGGCTCACCAGCAAGGGCCGGAAGGAGCTCAGCGCCGCCCATCAGCGATGGCGCAGGATGATTCGCGCCATCGGCTTGATCCTCGGGGAATCCGTCGTTTAAGCGAAGGAGGAGACGCAAATGTGGTTACCGCGCTTTCGAGACCGCACCAGGAAAGATCAAGACCTCACCGATGAGATCGAGTCTCACCTGGCCCACGAACAGGATCTCAACCTCGCGCTCGGTCTTTCCCGGCAGGAGGCAAAACGGCGGGCCCGTGTGCGCTTTGGCAATCCGCGGACAACGCGCGAACGCGTCTGGCGATATCGATCCCTGCCGTGGCTGGAAGATCTTTGGCGCGATCTGCGCTTCGCACTTCGCGGGCTCGGTAAGTCGCGCGCTTTTACCAGCATCGCGATCCTCGTAATGGCCGTCGGTATCGGCGTGAACACCGCGGTCTTTTCGGTCATCAACACCGTCTTGCTGAAGCCACTCACCTACCCCGACGCGGCCTCTCTGGTCGAGCTGCGAAACATCTCGCCTCAGGGATCAGCGCCCGGCGCGAACATACCTAAATTCAATATCTGGCGACAGCAGACCGGGATCTTTCAGCAGGTCGCTGCCTACGACTTCGGCGGCTCCGGCCTCAACATCACCGGCGGCGACCATCCTGAGCAGGTGCAGGGCGTCCATGTCTCCGCGGACTACTTCGCGATGCTGGGCGCGCCTGTCGCCGCCGGCCGCACCTTCACGGCGGCGGAAGACAGCCCGCACGGCGGCCACGTGACCGTGCTCAGCTACGGCCTTTGGAAGCATCGCTTCGGAGCCGATCCGCACGTGGTTGGGACGACCATGCAACTCGATGGGCAACCCTATCTGATCGTCGGGGTCCTCGGGCGCAGGTTCATCACGGACACACCAGCCGACCTCTGGGTCCCCTTTCAGTTCGATCTGACGTCACAGGATATGGCCCACTACTTCACAGCGGCGGCCCGCTTGCGGCAGGGAATCACACCCTCTGCGGCGAGCGCCCGCTTGCGGCTTGCAGCGGACGAGTACCGCCGCATCTACGGCAAGGATTCACTTCCTCCCGGTGGCGGGTTCGACGTCGTTTCGCTTCAGGAGTCACTGATCGGCGAGACACGTCTTCCACTTCTCGTCCTTTGGGGAGCCGTCGGTTTGGTTCTGCTGATCGCGTGCGCCAATGTTGCGAATCTGCTGCTGGCAAGAGCCACTACCCGAAAACGTGAGTTCGCGACCCGCGCGGCTCTTGGCGCCGGTCGCAGCCAGATCATCCGCCAGCTTCTCACCGAGAGCCTCACACTCTCGATCGCGGGCGGCCTGCTCGGTCTCGCGCTTGGCGCTCTCGGCGTCCACTTCCTGCTCAGCCTCAGCCCTGGAGACATCCCCCGTATCGGTGAAGATGGCTCGGCCGTCACCCTGGACGCCCACGTTCTGCTCTTTACTCTCGGCATCTCTCTTCTGAGTGGACTTCTCTTTGGCCTGCTTCCGGCTCTTAGCACCTCGCGGCCCAACCTCGCGCTCACTCTCAATGAGAACAGCAGTCGCTCCGGCATCGGTCTTCGCAGCGGAAGACTCCGCAGTGTGCTGGTCGTCAGCGAGATCGCGCTCACCCTCATGCTGATCATCGGAGCGGCCCTGCTCATCCGGACCTTCTTCAAGCTGCAGGCCGTCAAGCCTGGTTTTGCGACGCACAACGTCATGAGCATGGCCATGTCAGTCAGCGGTGACCGTTTCCAGAAGACGGCGCCTGTCGCCCAGGTCGTTCGTGACGGCACGGACCGTCTGCTCGCAGTCCCCGGAATCGTGGATGTCAGCGTGACGAACTGCCTTCCCATGGCCGGCGGCTTCGGAATGACGTTCGACGTTGTGGGTCGCTCCAATGGAAGCGCACCGTTCACCGGTGGCGCTGGGTTCTCCTCGGTCTCCTCGCGATACTTCAGCACGTTCAAGATTCCGCTTCTCCGCGGCCGAGGCTTCACAGAGCAGGACGGTGCCGCCACGCCCGGCGTCGCCGTCATCAACGAAGCCATGGCTCGGCAATTTTGGCCGAAGGGTGACCCGCTTCACGACCGGATCCAGATTGGGCCCGGCGCAGGTCCGGCCTTTGCCGAGGGGCCTCGCCAGATTGTGGGCGTCGTCGGCGACACGCACGATAGAGGTCCCGGCCAGGATCCGTTCCCCATCATGTACATCCCCCTTGCTCAAATGCCGGACCTTGAAACGGCGCTCAACTCGCGGGTAGCGCCGCTCTGGTGGATCATCCGCAGCCAGGCGGATCCGCGCACCTTGGTGAACCCGGTCACGGCAGCTCTGCGTGAAGCAAGCGGCGGCTTGCCGGTCGCGCATATTCGCACCATGGACGAGGTCGAGGCGCGCAACACGGCCCGTCAGCGATTAGATATGCTCCTGCTCACTGTCTTTGGCGGTGCCGGTCTACTCATGGCGGCAATCGGTCTGTTTGGAGTCATGTCTTACTCGGTGCAGCAGCGCACCCAGGAACTCGGCATCCGCCTGGCGCTGGGCGCACAGGCCTCCAACCTTCATCGCATGGTTTTGCGCCAAGGAATGGCGCTCGTCCTGGTTGGAGTGGTGATTGGTATCGGTGGTGCGTTGTGGCTCACACGCTTCCTGGCCAGCTTCCTCTTTGGAGTAACGGCTCTTGATCCGGTTGCTTTTCTGGCGACGCCCCTGCTGCTTGGCGCGGTGGCCCTGCTTGCCATCTGGATTCCTGCACGACGAGCGACTCGTGTCGATCCTATGATGGCGCTTCGGGTGGAGTGAAGTTATGGAACGGTCCGGTCTGACAGGCATCGTCGTCCTCTTGGTTGACAGAGAGCGAACGTGCTCCCGTGATTGATTCGCCTCGAGTGGTCGCCCTGTAGGAAGCAGGCGGTCTTCGGCCACCCCGAAGACGAACGAGTTTGGTCGCGAAGTGCCGCCGTGACGATAACCGTTCCGCGTCCTGCTCCTTCTGGAGCAAACGGCCGCGCTCGGTTCAACCTTTCACCTCCGCAAAACGCTCTTCCTTCCGGCGTGCTAACCAAACCGCTGCGGTGATAGTCTCCGCATTATGGCCCCTCTGTCCCGATCCCTCCGGCTCTGGGTGTGTGCCGCTGCTGCCGTTCTTCCGCTGGCCCTCCCTGCCGCCCTCTCTGCCCAGACCACCACGCTCGTGCTCCCCAAGGCGCCCCTTCTGCCGGCGCACTTCGCCACCTGGGACGCCGCTCCCGCCGGCTCCTCCTCTGATCTCGCCCTGCTGCAGGACACCGCCACTGCCGCCATCGCGAAGGAAGACGGGCTCGCCCGCACTGAGACCCAGGCCTACACCCATGCCGGTCGCACCCTCACTGCGCAGGGCATGCAGTTCGGCGACGCCACCGGTGCCGTCGCCGCCTTCACCTTCCTTCGCCAGCACGGCATGTCGGAGACCGCCCCCGATCCAGGAGCGCGCAACCACACCAACATCGCCACCACCGGCAGTCACACCCTTCTCCGCGAAGGCGCTTCGCTCGTCGTCCTTGATGGCGCCCCGCTTCCCCCGCAGGAGCTTCGCGCCCTTGCCGACACGCTGCCCAAGATCGGCGGACCCAAGGGTCTTCCGCCGCTGCTCCCAACCTACCTTCCCGCCGCCGGCATCGTTCCCGGCTCAGTCGAGTACGCCGTCGGCCCCCTCGCCTACAAAACCACCGGTGGCCTGCTGCCCGCCGATCTGCTCGGCTTCGACAAGGCCGGCGAATCCGCGACCGCCGACTACACCGGCCGCGCCTCCGGCTCGGGCAAACTGACGCTCCTCCTTCTGCCCACCCCGCAGATCGCCGGCGACCGCGGCCGCGCCATAGAGGACTGGCTCAACTCCCCGACCGCAAAGGCCGCGAACCTCGGCAGCATCAAGCTCCGCCGTATCGGTCCCATGCTCGCCCTTGCCACCGGCAGCTTCACGCCGGAGCAGGCCGCTGCCCTGGTCGACAACATCCACCTCCGCACCGAGCTCACCTGGAACAAACCTGTTCCGCCCGAGTTCCACGTCGAGGTCCGCAAGACCGCCAGCCTGCTCACCAGCATCATGGTCTTCAGCGGCGTTGGTGCCCTTGCCGCTTTGCTGCTTGGCGCATTCTTAGGATTCGGTCGTGCCTGGGTCCGTGTGCTCCTCGGCAAGCCCGCTGCCACCGAACCCGAGTTCCTTCGCCTCGACCTGCGCGGAAACAGCGAAAAATAGCCCTTAACCTCGCCGAAACCCCGCTTAACCTCGGCCGAAATCGACAGAAAACAGCACGGGCAGAGCGTCGATCGCTCGCCATGCCAGCTTTGCACCAGCGGCTGTGCAAGCCTCGCGCTAACCCTATGACCTGAGGGTCTTTCCGCGCTGCAGACACACGAAGTAAAGGCGAAGACGTATCTCTTGCCCGGATCTCCCGCAAGGAAATAAACGTCCTCGCCTCAACGACTTACAACCAGCTGGATTATTCCTTGACACACCAAATCCCAAAACCTAACATGCTGCCAGAAAGTTCTGATGGCTTTGCCTCCGTTGGAACTATTCTCCCTAGCGAGAAGGCCGCCCTGTTGCCGGGCAGCCTTCTCATTTTCTTTTGCCCCCGCCTAACTCCTTCATTCCAGACGGGCTTTGCGCACACTGAGGGAAGCCGTTAGAATCAATCTGCGGTTAGGCCGACGTAGCTCAGTTGGTAGAGCAGCTGATTCGTAATCAGCAGGTCAACGGTTCAAGTCCGTTCGTCGGCTCCACGCATCTCCTGTCCTTACAACAACTTGCGAACTCTGCGAGATGCGGTTTGCAACCGCTCCCCTTTGACCTGGAGCCCCCGGAACCCCTGGTTCCGAGACAGATCTCATACCAAAAGGCCCATCCGGATGGATGGGCCTTTTGGTATGAAGATGTACCTGTTTGGCTGAGGTTAAGCGGCTTTTCGCCGAGGTTAAGGCCTGTTTCGTCGAGGTTCTCTAGCGGGAGAAGCGGCGGCGCCCGATGCCGACCAGACCGACGAGGCCGGTGCCGAGGAGAGCCAGGGTGGATGGCTCAGGAACGGTTGAGGGCGAGATGTCGAAGCTCGCGATGGCGAAGGGGGTGACGTCGCCGGGATCGTTGGGATCAACGACATCGACCTCGTAGCCGTTGTTGTAATAGACGTGGGCGAGGCTGAGACCGCGCGGGCTGGTCAGGTCGAGCAGGAAGCCATCGGCGTCGACATGGTTCTGTCCCGCGCCGGTGTAGAGCACGTTGTTGAAGGTGAAGCCCGATTGCGTGGCGGACATGCCTGAGTTGGTGCCGGCGTTCACGATTCCGGAGAAGGTGTAGATGGAGGCGGCGCCGGTGATGCTGTTGATGTCGAAGGCTGCGGGAACGTAGGGATCGGCCGGGCCGGTGATGGTTCCGTTCACGGTGAAGCTCGAGCCCGGGGTGCTGCTGGTATCGGCGGTCGTGATGGCGAAGTTATAGGTATCGGCGTGCAGCGCGACGGGCGAGATGAGGGCTGCGAGGGCGAGGAACGGAAGGCAAGATAAGCGCATGGGAGTCCTACGGGAGGGAGGGATGGTTGCAGGAAGGGGGAGCGAGGGTAGCTCCACAGAGATCGCTTCCTTGCGAGAGAGGCTGGTGTCCGGCTCAGGTGCCAGATCGAAGTGAAGCTGCTGAACGGTGGTTCCAGCGAGACCTAGCATACTCCTGAGAGGACGATGTGCAGGAAACTTTGTGGGGTCGGGTGGAGTTGGTTGGGGTACGAAGGA
>CAXTCB010000073.1:0-14136 GCA_964242875.1 uncultured Acidobacteriaceae bacterium | reverse complement strand
CCGCGGGTGAAGAGGTGGCGCACCCCGCGGAGGTCGCCCTCGCCTTCTTCGCCGGTGTTGGCGCAGAAGAGGATGGTGACGGGTGGGGTGATGCTGGCGAACTGAAGGGCGGCGGCGAGGCCGAGGAGGGCGGAGAGCCCGGCGGCGTTGTCACAGGCACCGGGGGCGAGGATGCGGGGGCCTTCTTCAGTGGGTGTGCAGGGTGTTCCGGCGGGAAAGACGGTATCCAGGTGAGCGGAGAGGAGGAGAACGGGGCTGTCGTGACTGGTGGAGGGGGCGCAGAGCTCGGCGAGGGCGTTGCCTTCATCATCAAGATGCGGGTTGGAGAGGCCGAGCGAGGCGAAGAGGGCGAGGACGGCCTGAGCGCGGTCGTGCTCCGCGAAGGAGGGGGCGGGGATGCTGACCAGATGGAGGAGCCACTGGCGAAGCTGGGGCTGGTGCAGATGGAGCCAATGGAAGGCGCGATGGACGGGGGTGGCGGCGGCGAGGCTGGCGATGCGGCGCTGGGCGCTGGCGACGGGGTTGGTGGCGGTCGGGGTCATGGGTAGTGGACCTCGACGAGGAAGAGGCCGCGTGCGGGGGCGGTGGGGCCGGCGGCGGAGCGGGACCGAGCGGCAAGGATGGTGGGGATCTGGTCAGGCGAAAGGCGGCCGGAGCCGGCGAGGACGAAGGTGCCGACCAGATTGCGGACCATGTGGTGGAGGAAGCCGCTGCCCGTGACGCGGTAGACGAGAAGACCATCCGGCGTGTGGGTCCAGGTGGAGGCGTGGATGGTGCGGCAGGGGGAAGGCGGCGTGTCGGGGTAGTCGGGGAGGGGATCGTCGGGGCGACGGGTCGGCGTGCCAGGAGCGAGCGCGGCGGAGTTGGCGGCGGCGAAGCTGGTGAAGTCGTGGATGCCGACGATGTGGGATGCGGCTTGCTCGAGGGACGGGAGATGGAGGGAGAACGGACAGTCCCAGACGAAGGGTGCGAGCATGGGGGAGCAGATGAGATCGGCGGGGTCTGATCGGGCACGCGTTGTCAGAGAGGCGTGCTGGGCGAGAGCGCGCCGGGGAAAGATGCGGTACTCGTAGGTTTTGCCGAGCGCGCTGTGGCGGGCGTGGAAGGGTGGCGTGGCGGGCTCGACCGAAAGGACGCGGATAGAGGAGGGAAGGACGCGATTGAGGGCGCGATGGAGATTGTCGGCGGGGATGGGAGCGGAGAGAGAGAAGCTAGCAACCTGTCCGAGGGCGTGCACACCAGCGTCGGTACGACCGGAGCCCTGCGGAAGGACGTGCTCGCCGGTGATGTGGGCGAGGGCAGCAGCCAGGTGCGCCTGAACGGTGGGGAGGGTGGGTTGGATCTGCCAGCCGTGAAGGTCCGTGCCGTCGTAGCTGAGGATGGTCTTCCAGAGCGGCATTCGCCTGACGGTATCACGGCGGCTTTGGTGGAGGGATACGGGTATACTTTTCCCGACAACGAAGACACTTGACGACTGTTTGCGAAAACTCTGGAACCAAGAGAGAGAAGGGCACGTATGTGACCCACAGCAGAGTGATTGTGGCTCTGGCGCTGGTCGAAAGAAACGAGTCCTTGCCGGGGTACAGCGCGTCTAGTGCTGTATTCACAGATGTAGACGTGTCAGGGCGCGGTCGGCCCACGACGTTGATAAGACAGGACAGGCCTGTGCCGGGAGCGGAAGAAGCTCGTGGCGACGGCGGGAGTTGGAGAAGGTATCGTGACGATTCGAGAGTTGCAGGCAGCGGCGAGCAGCGCGCTTTTGGTGATGAGTCTGACGACGCAGCCGATGCTGGCGCAAGTGACGGGGCAAGCAGGAACGGTCCCGCAGCAGCAGCAGGGGACGCAGCCGCCGACGGGTGCGGGACCGACGCAGGTAAGCCCCACGGCGCCGGCGGCAAACGCTCCCGTTGAGAACGATACGACCGGGCGAACGGGTCTGCCGCAGACGCCGGAGCCAAAGACAACGGAGCCGTTTGGGCTGCGGGATACGGCGAGAGACTACACGCAGCCGAAGTCGCACTTTCGCAATCCGATTGCACCGTATACAGCAATCGGGTATCCGCTACCGAAGCTGACGAACTCGCAGCGGCTGGGGACACTGCTGCGGGATGGGAAGATCTACCTGAGCCTGGCAGACTCGGTGACGCTGGCGGTGGAGAACAACTTTGATATCGAGATTGCACGAATCAATCTGGATATCGCGGACACGGATATTCTGCGGACGAAGGCAGGGGCGACGCTGCGCGGTGTGTCGACCGGGCTGGTGACGGGAACGCTGGGCGGGACGGCTACCGCGGTCACGGGTGGCGGCGGACCGGGCGGAACGACGACGGCGACGGGCGGCGGCGGAACGGGTGCATCGGGTCTCGTGCTGAGTACGAACGGTGGCGGACCGCTGCCGTACAGCTTTGATCCGGCGCTGACGGGGACCATCCAGTATGAGAACGCAACGACGCCACAAACAACAACGTTTCTGACTGGAAGCGACTCCCTGTCACAGAAGACTGAGAGCTACAACTTCGGGTATCAGCAGGGGTTCAAAACAGGAACCCTGCTTAATGTGAGCTTCAACAACTCCCGGCAGACGACGAACAACCAAAACTCGAACTTCAGCCCGGTGCTGCAATCGGCGATACGCGCCCAGGCGACGCAGCATCTGCTGCAAGGGTTCGGTGTTGGCCTGAATACGCGATTTATTCTGCAGGCGAAGAACGACCGGCGTATCACGGACTCGGCATTTCGCCAGCAAGTTATTTACACGATCTCTCAGGTAGAGAACATCTACTGGACACTGGTGAGCGCGTATGAGAACGAGCAGTCCAAGGAGCGCGCACTACAGCAAAGCACGCAGCTTTCAGCGGACAATCGCAAGCAGCTGGAGATTGGGACACTAGCGCCGCTCGATGTGGTGAATTCAGACGCAACGGTGGCGAGTGACAAGCAGGCGCTGATCCTGGCGCAATCAAACCTCGAGTACCAGCAGTTGCTGATGAAACAGGCGATTGCGCGGGACCTTGCGGACCCGCAACTGGCGAATGCGCCGGTCATTCCGACAGATCGCGTAGGGCTTGATCGTTTGCCGGAGGAGGACACCGGGGTGGAAGACCTGGTGCAGCAGGCGTTTGTCAACAATCCACAGATTGAGCAATCCGTTCTGAGCCTGCGGAACAACGAGATCACGATTAAGGCATTTCGGAATGGATTGCTGCCGGTGGTGGATGCTTATGGGTTTTATGGGGGATCAGGCGTCGGTGGCGCGCTTAATCCGATCTACAACACCCAGTTTAGTCAGTCGGGCAAGAACGATGCCACCCCGTCCGGATACGGAACGGTACTGCAAAACAGCTTCAACAACAACTTTCCAGATTACGGCGTGGGGGTGAGTATCAACATTCCCTTGCGAAACCGGCCGGCGCAGGCGGATCAGGCTCGGGCGCAGATGGAGCTGCGGCAGACGCAGCTGCGGTTGCAGCAGCTGTACATCCAGACGCGGATCAATGTTGTGAACGGGCAATATGCGTTGACGAATGATCGGGCGAGCGTGCAATCGGCGCAGGCGGCGCGGGACTTCGCGGCGCAGAGTCTGGACGCGGAGCAGAAGAAGTACAAGCTGGGCGCCTCAACGACGGCGAATGTGTTGACGCAGGAACGGAACCTGGCGACGGCGGAGAATAACCTGATTACGGCGACGGGCACGTATGCGACGGATCGGGTGGCGCTGCAGCAGCTGCTGGCAAACACGCTCGACCGGTACGGGATCAGCCTGGTGGATGCGGCGGGTGGCGTGATGTCGAAGGAGCCGGTCATTCCGGGGTTGACGGCGCCGAAGGCACCGGAGGCGCCGAAGCCGATCTCGGCGACACCGCCGCCAGCGTAACTCTCATCGCGTAGAGGTCCACGGCTCGTTCTGCTTCGAAGGTATGGAGCAGGGCGAGCCGTTTTGGGTTGGTAAACAGGCACGGCGAGGGTGCCATGCGAGCCGAGGCGGACGCGTAAACTTAGAGATCTATGAGCCAGACCCTTTCGTTTCCTGAGAGCAAGCAGAACTCGCTTGCAGCGGCTTCTTCTGCGTATCTTCGATCGGCGATGCACCAGCCGGTGCAATGGGAGGAGTGGGGCGAGGCGGCGTTTGCGCGGGCGAAGGCGGAGGACAAGCCGGTGCTGCTGGACATTGGCGCGGTGTGGTGTCACTGGTGCCATGTGATGGATCGGGAGTCGTACGAGAATGAGCGGACGGCGGCGATCATCAACGAGCATTTTGTCGCGGTGAAGGTGGACCGGGACGAGCGGCCGGATGTGGACACGCGGTACCAGGCGGCGGTGGCGGCGATCAGCGGGCAGGGAGGGTGGCCGCTGACGGCGTTTCTGACGCCAGACGGCAAGCCGTTCTTTGGCGGGACGTACTTTCCGCCGGATGACCGGCATGGACGGCCGGGTCTGCCACGGGTACTGCTGACGATGGCGGAGGCGTTCCAGAACCGGCGCGAGGAGGTCACCGAGACGGCGGGAAGCGTGATGGAGGCGATCGAGAACAACGAGACGTTTTCCGGCCGCGGGGGCACGCTGGGTCCGGAGCTGGTGGCGAAGATGATGGCGTCCGCGCTGAAGCAGTTTGACACGCGATCGGGCGGGTTTGGCTCGCAGCCGAAGTTTCCGCATTCGTCGGCGCTCGATCTGTTGATCGATGCCGCGTCGCGGGAGAGTGTCGGGGCAAAGGCGGAGCTGGCGGAGGGAGCCGGCCATGCGGCTCGGTTCACGCTGGAGCAGATGGCCCGGGGTGGCATCTATGACCACCTGGCGGGTGGCTTTCATCGCTATTCAGTCGACGATCGGTGGGTGGTGCCGCACTTTGAAAAGATGGCGTACGACAACAGCGAGCTCCTCAAGAACTACGTCCATGCGTTTCAGACGTTTGTCGAGCCTCCGTTTGCACGGACGGCGAAGGAGATTATCGGGTGGATGGACGCATGGCTGAGCGACCAGGAACAGGGCGGGTTCTATGCGTCGCAGGATGCGGATTTCTCGCTTGAGGATGACGGCGACTACTTTACGTGGACGCGGGATGAGGCGGCGGCGGTGCTGACGCGGGACGAACTGCAGTTTGCCGGAGTGTACTTCGATATCGGGGAGGTGGGCGACATGCACCACAACCCGGCGAAGAATGTGTTGCATATTACGGGAACGCTGGAGGCGGCGGCGCGGGCGGCGAAGATCGACCCAGCGCATGCGGCACGGGTGCTGGAGACGGTGAAGAACAAGCTGTATGCGGCGCGGCTGGAGCGACCGACACCGTTCGTCGACAAGACGATGTACACGGCTTGGAACGCGATGTGTATCTCGGCCTATCTGGAGGCAGGGCGAGCGCTGGCAATGCCAGAGGTAGTGCGGTTCGGGCTGAAGTCGCTGAAGCGCGTGCTCGACGCGGCCTGGGCCGGTGATGGATGTGTGCGACATGTGGTGGCGTATGGGGAACGGGGCGGCGTGGACGCCAAGGTGGCCGGGGTTCTGGACGACTATGCCTTTCTCGGGCACGCGGCGCTGGACGCGTGGGAGACGACTGGAAGTGGACAGTACTACCGGGTGGCGGAGGGGATCGCGGCGCAGCTGATCGAGCGGTTCCAGGACAAGGCGGGCGCGGGCTTCTTTGACACGGAGAAGCTGGCGGAGGGGGAGCGGCGACTCGGTGCCTTGACTGCACGGCGCAAGCCGCTGCAGGACTCGCCCACGCCGGCGGGGAATCCGGTGGCGGCCTCGCTGCTGCTGCGCCTGGAGACACTGAGTGGACGCGAGGAGTATCTGGTTGCGGCACAGGAGACGCTGGAGGCGTTTGCAGGGGTGGTGGAGCACTTTGGACTGTACGCGGCGACGTATGGCCTGGCGCTGCAGCGCATTGCGCAACGGCCGATCCAGGTGTGCATCCTGGGCGACGACGACGAAGCTCGGCGGATGGAGGCCGTGTCCCTGGCTCGATTTGCGGTGAACAAGTGCGTGATCCGGCTGCGGGCGGACCAACTGGCCGAGCTGCCGCCAGCGCTAGCGCAGACCCTGCCAAACCTGCCCGGGGTGCAGGACGGAAGGACGATGGCGATCGTGTGCAGCGGCAACACGTGCCAGCCGCCGGTGGAGACGGTTGACGGGTTGATGGCGATTCTGAACGGAGTGCTGTAGGCCTAGCTCACGGGGTTTCCCTGCTTCGGCGGGGCGGTGGGATCGGGCTGTTGCATGATGAGCATGCTGGCGTCGTTGCCGAGCGGGATGCCGTCACTCTCGAAGGCCTTGAGGATGCGCAGGCGCAACTCGCGAAGGACGCCGTCCTTCTGGTTGGGACGAACGCGGATGTTGATGGGATAGATGACCTCGCGGCCGTTGATCCGGTCGATGCCGGGGACGTCGGGATCGGCGACGACGACGTCCTTGAAGGCAATGTCGGCGCGGACGTCGCGGGCCAGTGATCTGAGGATGGTGAGGACGCGATCCGGGTTTGCGCTGGCGTCGACTGAAACAGCAAGGGCTGCGACAGAGAAGTCCCGGGAGAGATTGGAGACCGTGGCGATCTGGCTGTTGGGAATGATGTGCATGGTGCCGTCACTATCACGGAGGGTGGTGGTGCGGAGGGTGAGGCGATCGACGGTGCCGGTGAGGCTGGCGACGCGAACGACTTCTCCGACGTTGAACTGATCCTCGATGAGGATGAAGATGCCGTTGAGGACGTCTTTGAAGATGGATTGGGCACCGAGACCGATGCCGACTCCGACGACACCGGCGGAGGCGAGGAGCGGTTCGATGCGGACGCCGAAGACGAGCAGAACCTGGAGCAGCAGAATGAAGCCGATGATGCCGTAGGCCGTGGCGCTAAGGATGCTGGCCATGGTCCGGAGCTGTGCGGCGCGCTGGAAGTTGCCGACCTGGCGCTCTGCGAGACGGCGCATGCGATTGGTAAAGAAGACGACAAGGCGCCAAAGGACAAAGGCGACCAGGATCAGGACGGCAAGCCGGGGAACATCCTGGCGGACGAAGTCGAAGATGTCGTTACGCCAGTCGCGACCGAGCGACCGGGTGAGCAGATCTGTCCCTTGCGCGGCGGCAAGCAAAAGCAGCATGATTAAACTCCGAATCTTCCAGACGGCGTGCCTGTGCGAGATCGTCGCCGGGCTGGTGACGGTTTAGACGCGATCAGGAAGACGGGGGTTCCAAGGAGCAAGGATGGGATGGAGACGGGGTGTGCTGGGTCTGGTGGTACTTGCCGCGAGTGGAGGCGTGCCGATGGTTGCGGGGCAGAGCGGGACATGGACGATGCCGAATGGGACGCAGGATCGACCCTTTGATCCAGATCATCGGCAGCAGCCACCGGACCCGGGACGAGTGCGGATGCAGGAGGAACAGGTAAAGAAGGTGAACGACGAGCGCCAGAAGAAGCTGGTGAGCGACACGGCGAAGCTCTACGAGATGGCCGGAGAGCTGAAGGAGGAGGTCGCGAAGTCGGACAAAAACACGCTCTCAGTGGATGTGGTGAAGAAGGCGGAGGAGATTGAGCGGCTTGCGCGCAGTGTGAAGGACAAGATGCGCGGGTAGAGCCGAAGCTCTACCCGGTAAGGGGAGGTTGGGCGCGAGCCGAGGGGCTAGCGATGATGATGGTGGTGGTGGTGATGCCGATGGTGACGGGTTTGCGCTTCTGCGGGTGTGACCGCTCCGGCGAGAACAAGGAAAGCAACGGCAGCAAGAACGAAGTGGCTTAGCTTCATGGCGATTTGTGTGACCCCTATCAGCCGGCGGATCTGGCGAACCGCGTCGGCATTGGTTGCAGCTTACGTGGAAGACAGCCGGATGACATTACTTTTTTTCGAAGAGGGATCGACGGGAACCCGGATTGATTCTCAGACCGCAGATGACGGAAGCTCAATGAAGACATCTTCCCCTTCGATGCGTACCGGGAAGACTTTGACCTGAGCGCGTTCGGGAGGATCGGCCGTTCCGGTCTGAAGATTGAAGGCCCAGGAGTGCCACGGACAGATGACAGCATCTCCTTCGAGCCAGCCCTGGCCGAGCGGGCCCTGACGGTGCGGGCACCAGTTGTCGAGTGCGGAGAGATTTCCGTTGAGGCGGGCGAGGCAGATGCTTGTGCCTTCGACTTCGGCTTCGACAACCTCCCCCTCAGCGGGCGCTTCGCTGAGGCGGCAGAGAGTGACCCATTGCGGCATGAAAACGTCTCCTGGCGGGCGAATGGGTTAAGCCCTGGCTTTCGTTGGTGCCGTCCGACTCGCTTACTCTAGTGATGATAGCGAGATCGGGCCGGGCCCGATCCGGGTTTTGCGGCGGGAGAGATGATTGCATGGCGAAGCCTGAAGTGCAGAGCGGCCGGGGAGCGCAGAAGGAAGCGCCGATCGTTGTGGAGCCGCGATGGCTCCTGAAAGCCGGGCTCCTGGTGATGCTGGTGGCGCTTGTATGTGGGTACGTGACGCTTTGCGGGCTGTTTTATCAGGGACAATGGCAGTTCGTGCTGCATCCGGTGCGGACTGCGGAGCGTCCGGCGACGATTGGTGGCGCGCCGTACGACCTCCTGCGGTTTGGACCGGACAGCTCGGGGCTGCCGCAGCGAACGGCATGGTGGATACCTCCGGGGGACGCGGACCGATATCGCCACCTGGTGGTGTTGTATCTCCCGTCAGGGGATGGCTCGCTGAAGGACGCGACTCCGGTGTTGGATGGGCTGCGACGGTTGGGACTTGCGGTGTTTGCGGTGAGCTATCGCGGCTATGGAGAGAGCGCAGACGTACACCCGAACGAGGGGATGATGCGGGACGACGCGGAGGCGGCATGGAGCTATCTGACGCGGGAGCGGGGCGTGAGCGGGCAGGATGTGATTCCGTATGGGGCCGGAGTGGGAGCGTCGCTCGCGATGCGACTGGCCCAGAGCCATGGGGAGATTGCGGCGGTGGTTCTCGACGCACCGCAGCTTGCCGTGGTGGCGCGAGTGAAGGCGGACCCGCGTGTGCGATTTTTGCCGGTGGAGTGGCTGCTGCATGATCGATTTGCGATGGAGCCCGCATTAGCAGAGAGCAAGGTGCCGAAGCTGATCCTGTCAAACGCGGCCGTGGAAGAGGGAGAGATCGCACGGGCGGGCGAGCCGAAGATGACAGTGGAGATGCCGACATTCCAGGAAGCCCTGTTTGATCAGGCGGTGCGGCGATTTCTCGACGCGTATGCGCCGCCGACGCCGCCGGTGCGGCTGGTGCCGAACGGGGCACCCCAGACTGCGAGGTGAAGGTGTCAGCTGCTGATCGCGATAGGCTGGCGGTAGAGGTATGAGGATGTCCGGGTGGTTGAGCAGTTTTGAGCCGTGGGGAGCGACCCTGCTACGGCTGGTGCTGGGCGTGGCGATGGTCTATCACGGGCACGGCAAGGTGATTCCAGCGCATGGATTTATGGCACATCCGCTCAGTGCGATGCGAGAGTACAACCATTACGTCGCGGGTCTGGGAATGCCAGGATGGCTGGGCTACGTCTCTGCGTTGACGGAGTTCGTGGGCGGGATCTTCTTGCTACTGGGATTGCTCACGCGCTTTGCCGCCTTGATGGTGGCGGGCAACATGGCCGTCGCGCTGTGTGGTGTGACGTTGCACCGTGGCTACGCGGCGTCTGAGTATGTGCTGGCGTTGCTTGCACTCGCGGTGATGCTGGCATGTACGGGCGGCGGTGCCATCGCGATGGACCGCAGACTTGGCTTCCGGTAGGGAGTGTAAGGGCCAAGAAGTGAAGGCTCCCGATGTTTCGGGAGCCTTACGGTCTTTAGGTGGGGAGGGTCTTGCGGATAGGGGAAACCAGACGGAAGGAGTTTATGTCTGGCGTTGTGAACTACACAGAGTATGACGCAGGTGCAGACGAAAAGTTGTCCTTTGTTCTGCCACCTTAGTGTTAGCTCATACTGAATTGCAGGCCACTGTTCCATCAGTTACTCATTGCTTGAAAGTAACGTAAAAGCCCGATGAATACCGGCTAAAACAGCCTAGAGAAGATTCAGGAACGCGGACGGCGTGAGGTCGGCGTGGGGAAAGGCAAGCGCGAGATCCTGCGCTCCCAGAGTTTTGTAGGAGGCTTCTGCGAGAACGCGCCGGAAGTCCGTGGTGACGGCAAGATCGCGACCCTCGTTGAGTTGCTCAGGAGCGAGACCGGGCCAGTCGCCGTAGAGTTTGCCGCCCTTCACCTGACCGCCAAGCATGAACATGACGTTGGCATGACCGTGGTCGGTGCCGCCGGTTCCGTTCTGGTGTGCGGTGCGGCCGAACTCGCTCATGGTGACGAGGGTGATGGTTTCGGCATCGTCGCCCATATCCTGCCAGAAGGCGGCGATGGCGTCGGAGAACTCTTTGAGTCGGTTGGCGAGCTGGCCGGTAGCGGCGCCCTGGTTGACGTGGGTATCCCAACCGCCGATGTCGGCGAAGGCGGCTTCGACGCCGAGGTTGGCTTTCATGAGCTGGGCGATCTGCTTGAGGGAGTTGCCGAAGGGAGCATTGGGGTAGGTGACGCCGGCGGCGGGCTTGTAGTGCGCGGGGTCGGCGGACTTGAGCATGCGGACGGCTTCGAAGGTCTCCTGGCCGGTGCCGTGGAGGACGGCGTCGGTGCTGTCGTCGTAGAGGGCCTGGAAGGCGTCGGCCACGGGCGTGGCGGTAGGGGACTTGCCGCCGACGGAGAAGTCGCTGAGGTTGTTGAGCGCAATGGCGGGGACGCGGCCTTGCAAGGTGCGGGGGATCTGTGGGCCCAGGGCGACGGCGCGGAAGGCGGAGGGCCTTGCGGAGAGGTGCTCACTGAGCAAGGCGCGATTGAGCCAGCCGTCGGTGGTGGCCTTGATGCCAGGGGTGCCGGATTCCATGTAGTCCTGCGCGTCGAAGTGGGAGCGGGTGGTGTCTGGCGAGCCGGCGGCGTGGACGATGGCGAGGTGGCCCTGATCGTAGAGCGGTTTGAAGGAGGCGAGTGCGGGATGCAGGCCGAAGGTGCCATCGAGGTCGAGGACCTGATCGGGCTTGATTGCAAGAGATGGCCGCATGGTGAAGTAGTTGGGGTCGCGATAGGGGACGACGATATTGAGGCCGTCGGCGGCGCCGCGCTGGAAGAGGACGACGAGCTTGCGATGGGAGGCAGCTGCGGTGGTGGCTTCGGCGAGGACGGAGCGGGTGAGGAACGCGGGAATGGTAGAGGTGCCGACGAGGGCGAGCGCGCTGCCTTTCATGAAGCCGCGGCGGGTGATGCGGCGCGGGGCGAGATCACGGCCGTGGAGGTCGCAGCCCCAGTCTGTGGTGTCGTGGGTGGCGGAGCGAATGGCGTTCATGGTGGCGGACCTCGGTGGTGATGCCGCAGGGCTTGCGTCCTGGTTAACGCGGATCGTGGGGTGAAGTTGCTGGCGGGTTAGCGGCGCTGGAACTCCGGCGAGCCGAGAAGGAGGCCGGCCATGGTCCGGGCCTGATGATCGGCGGCAGGGTTGACTGGTGTAGCCGAGATTTTGAGGGGAGAGGTTGCGGACAGAAACTGCTGGGCTGCCTGCGTGGGGAGGGTGACGTCAGCGGATTGCTCGAGGATGATCGAGCGGGTGCGATCGCTGACGGGCTCGGCAAGGAGGCTCTGCTCGAGAAGGCGTTCCTGTTCGGCGGGAGTGGGAACCTTCGCGCCGGTGACGCCCGGAGGGTTGAGTTCTACTCCGGGAAGCTGGTTGCCGGCGAGGGTGAGGGCGAAGTTCATGCGGGTGACGAGGGCGGAGGTGGAGACCCAAGGCTCGGACAGCCAGGAGTAGCCGTTGGGGGTCTGCATGCCGTAGAGGGGCATGCCGAGACGGTCTAGTGCACCGACCAGAGAGGTGGGATTGGACACGTCGGCGTCCGTGGCACGGAGGGCTGAAGTGACGAACTCGAGCGGGGTCTTGACCTTTTCGCGATAAGCAGCGGGCGCCCAGAACTCGGGCGAGTGGAAGAGGGTGCGGAGGACGACGCGCATGTCTCCGTTGCTGCTGAGCCAGGATTTCGTCATACGGTCGACGAGGGCTGGTGGAGGATTGTCGGAGACGAAGCGGATGGCGAGCCTGGTGGAGATGAAGCGGGCCGTGGCGGGGCTGGCGGCGAGGGCGTGAAGGAGCTGAAGGCCTTCGCGCTCGCCGCTGCCGGGGATGGTGGTGCCGAGAAGGTGCTTGTCACCGGGCTGGTGGCGACGCTCGTCATACGTGGCCATGCTGCCGAGGGCGGGGCGATCGACGGTCCAACCGGAGAGGACCTTGGCGACCTCGGTGACGTCGGCCTGGGTGTAGCCGGCGCCGCAGGTTTTGTCGGTCGGGGTGTGGTCTTTCGAGACTTCGCAGCGGACGCCGAGGGTGTGGAGCTCGAGGAGCTCGCGGGCATAGTTTTCGTTGAGGCCGCGGTCGGGGGCGAGGGGTTTGGGCTTGCCGTTGGGAAGGGTGGCGGGGTCGCGTTTCGGACGGCCGGCGGCCTGCGACTCGGGGCCAACGCTTTGGGCGTTGTCGAGATAGACGAGCATGGCGGGGCTGGAGGCGACGGCGGTGAGCAGGGCTTCAAAGTGGCCGAGGGCGTTGTGGCGGATGGTGTCACGCTCGAAGGCTGGAAGGAGGTAGGGCTCTTCTTCGTTCTTGTGGAGGAAGACGTTGAAGTGGTTGAGCCAGAAGTCGGTCATGACGGCCTCGAGCTGGCGATTGGAGTAGATGTCGCGCTCGAGACGGCTGCCGAGGACCTCAGCGACGACGACGCGCTGCGGGCTCTGGAGCGCGGCGAGGGTCTCTTGCTGTTCGGGCGAGAGGCCGTCGGAGAGGCGGCGAAGCTCATCGGCGGAGAGGGAGCGGCGAAGGGCGACGAGGTCCGATGGGGAGAGTTGCAGGATGCGCGTGACACGGCGGGCGGGTGGAAGGGCGAGGATCGCGGTGGTTGCGGCCTGCGGGTACACATCGTCCTTGTGCTGCTTGCCGGGAGTTGGTCGAGGCAGTGATGACGGGGTGGCCATCGTGTTGGCCAGGTCGGCGAGCGCGGCGGCGGCGGGCTTTTTTGGACCGTACGCGACAGAGTAGAGGGAGTGTGGGCCGAGCAGATCCGGGCGCGGGCCGCGTTTGGGCGGGAGAGCTGGCGCGCCAGCGGTTGCTGCCGCTGTCGGGACGGCCTGGTCCGCGGAGGGCTGGGAAGCGGCTTTGCGGGCCTGGTCTTCGTTGTAGAACGCGATGCTGTCTGTGTAGATGGCGCGGGTGGTGGGGTCGGGGGGGAGAGCCAGATCACCGCGGGCGGCGACGCGGATGAGTTGATTCGAAGGGAAGCGGGAGACGAGCTGCGGCTGCGGGAGGCGCATGGCGGGGAAGACGGACAGGCGAGCGTCGAGGGCGGAGTCGTCGATTGACTGTGGGTTGAGCTGCTGCTCGAACCAGTGATCGAGGCCGATGCGGGAGACGGCGGCGACGTCGCCGGGACGGGGACCGAAGGTGAAGCGATTGAGAGCGTGGAGGGTACGCTGCTGCTGTGTAAGCGGGGCGGTGCGGTCGCGGTGGGGTGGCGGGAGAGCGGCTTTCGCGGGGGAAGACTGGGCGCAGAGGGAGGTATCGACGAGCGTGGCGCAGAGAGCGAGGGCCAAGGCGGAGCGAAATGAGCGTGCGAAAGACGGCATGAAGTCTCTCCGGAGGGCGGCGCCTGATGCTTGGTTAGGAACGGCGGTGGCGCTGCTGGAGTAGACCCGGGATGGCGGAGGGTGTTGCGGATGAGAGAGGCTGGTACGGAACGATTTTGGTGTGCGCTCCGCTTCGCGGCGAAAGGCGAAATGCGGGGGTTCTTCCGCTTCGCTCAGAATGACAATAAGAAGCACAGCTGGGGTGGCTCGTTTGGTGTCATCGGTAGCTGGGCAGACACAGCTGCGAGCGGCTCCGAAAGCGGCTTTAGAAGCTGGCGAGGTCGGCCATGGCGCGGTAGAGGTGGTCAGGCTGGGGGAGGATGGCGTCTTCGAGGAGGGGCTGGTAGGCGACGAAGGTATCCATGGCACCGATGCGCCGGACGGGGGCGTCCAGGTCGTGGAAGAGCTCGTCTGCGATGCGGGCGGCGATCTCGGCGCCGTAGCCCCAGCTGAGCATGTCTTCGTGCGCGATGAGGACGCGGCTGGTCTTGCGAA
>CAXTCB010000072.1:0-14545 GCA_964242875.1 uncultured Acidobacteriaceae bacterium | reverse complement strand
ATGCGTGTCGCTCCGGTCGTCCGACCGCTGATCGTCGCGATCATCGTTTCGGCTGCGACCCTCATTCTGGCTGCGACCCTCATTCTGGCTGCGACCCTCATCCTGCCTGCGACCCTCATCCTGCCTGCGGTCGCTTCGGGAGGCGCGGTCGGATGGGGAGCGGTTGCCCTGCTGGTCGTTGGTGATGCGCGCGTTGGCCGGGTTTGCTGAGGGCTGGCCGTTGTTGCGGACGTACCAGGCGATAAGGAACATCGGGACGAAGATAAGAAGGGCGAGCAGGCGCTTGTACATGGCGTCTCCTACGATACCCTGCAGGGCGGGGGTCTCCTCGTGTCTGGATGGCGCGGACGATCTAAGCTGGAGGGATGCCTCTGTTTTGCGATGTTGCGTTGCCGGTGCCGCTCGATCGGCTGTTTACCTATGCGGTGGGGGATCGTGTGCCGGCGGCGGGAGCGCGGGTGCTCGTACCGTTCAGCGGACAGAGGTTGATGGGAGTTGTCGTGCGGGTGCATGACACGCCGCTGCCGGAGGGGATCGAAGCAAAGCCGGTACAGGCGGTGCTGGATGCGGAGGCGCTGCTCCCTGAGGAGCTGATGCGGCTGGCGGGGTGGATCGCGAGCTACTATGTGGCGCCGATGGGTGAGGTGTTGCGGGGTATGCTGCCGTTGATGGCGGAGGTGCGGCGGCAATGGGTGTACCGGATCGCCGAGCAGGGGCGAAAGGTGCTGTATGAGGGAGCCGAGAAGGGGTCATCGCGTCGATCGCGGCTGACCGCGGAGGAGCAGAACCGGGAGTACGCGGTGCTGAACTATCTGGAGAGTGGGGAGTTGGCGAAAGCGAGCGCGCTGCGATCGGCGACGAGTGCAGGGAAGGCTCTGCTGGATGGCATGGTGCGGAAGAGATGGCTGGTGCGGGAGGCGCAGGCGGAGGAGCGGGACGCGCGACGCGTCGAGCGGATTGCTGTGCTGGTGGAGGATGTGCGGCTGCCAAAGTTGAACGCAAACCAGACGAGTGTGCTGGCGGAGCTGGCGGCTCGGGGGGGACGACAGCATGTGCGGGATCTGCGGGAGCGGCTGGCGGAGGCGGGTGTGCCGGAGTCGACGCTGGGAACCCTGGTACGGCGCGGACTGGTGAGGCTTGAGGAAGAGGAGTCAGTGTTCCGGCTGGGAGGCGTGGCCGCGGCGGGCAAGAAGAGCGCGCACGAGCACGCCTTGAACGAGCCGCAGACGGAGGCTCTGGCGACAATCGTGGCAGCAATGGACAAGGGTGGGTTTCAGCCGCACCTGCTCTATGGTGTAACGGGATCGGGAAAGACGGCAGTGTACGTGGCGGCGATGCAGCGGGCGCTGGCGGCGGGGAGATCGGCGATGCTGCTGGTGCCGGAGATCGGCTTGACGCCGGCGATGGCGGGGCAGATGTTTGCGGCATTTGGCAGCGAGGTGGCGCTGCTGCACTCCGCGCTGACACCCGATGAGCGGGCGCAGCAGTGGCACAGGATTCGGAAGGGTGAGGCGCGGGTGGTCGTGGGGACGCGATCGGCGGTGTTTGCACCGCTGGTTGCGCTGGGGCTGGTGATTGTCGATGAAGAGCAGGACGGCAGTTACAAGCAGGAAGAGACGCCGCGCTACCACGGCCGCGATGTCGCAGTGATGCGGGCGAAGCTCACGCAGTGTGTGCTGGTGCTGGGGTCGGCTACGCCCTCACTTGAGAGCTGGGCGAATGCCGAACGCGGGCGATACCGGCGGATTGAGATGCTGACGCGGGTGGCAGACCGACCCTTACCGGTGGTGGACCTGATTGACATGCGGACAGAGTTCCGCGAGGTCGGCAAGGAAGAGATTTTCTCTCGCCAGTTGCTGGCAGAGACACAGGCGACACTTGATCGCGGCGAGCAGGCGATCATTCTGCTGAACCGGCGCGGGTACTCGTTTGTGGTGATGTGCCGGAGCTGTGGCGAGAAGATCGAGTGCGAGAACTGCGCGATTTCGATGACCTTTCACAAGCAGGTGGGAGGCAGCCTGCAGGCGGAGCCGGGACAGCGGCTGGAGTGCCATTATTGCGGGTCGCGACGAAGTGTGCCGGAGCGATGTCCGAAGTGCCAGAGCGAGCACTTGTACTACCTGGGCGCGGGATCGCAGCAGGGAGAGGAGCGGCTGCAGGAGTTGTTCCCAGGGGCACGGATCGGCCGGATGGACCGGGACACGGTGCGCGGGCGAGGCGACATGGAGCGTCTGCTGACGCGGCTGCATTCGGGCGAGATCAACCTGCTGGTAGGGACGCAGATGATTGCGAAGGGGCATGACATCCACGGCGTGACGCTGGTCGGCGTGGTGGGAGCGGACCTGGCGCTGGGATTGCCGGATTTTCGTGCGTCGGAGCGCGTGTTTCAGCTCCTGACGCAGGTGGCGGGGCGTGCCGGGCGCGGCGAGCTTCCGGGCAGGGTGCTGGTGCAGACCTACCATCCGGAGCACTATGCGATCCAGAGCGCGCAGCGGCATGATTACCCTGGATTCGTGGCCAAAGAGATGCAGTTCAGGCGGTGGATGCACTACCCGCCGTTCACCGTGCTGGCGAACATCCTGGTACAGAGCGAACAGCTGGAAGAGGCGGCAGGATGGGCTGCCGAGCTGGGACGATGGTTTGCGAAAGGGAGGCTGGAGACGGTTCGCGTACTTGGTCCGGCGGTGGCTCCCATTTCGCGGATCAAGCGGATTTACCGGTTTCACTTTGTCTTGAAGACGGAGTCGCGCAAGCTTTTGGGGGAGACGCTACGGGGCATGCTGGCGCACGCAGAGGCCCAGGAGATTCCCCGACGATCGTTGGTCGTCGATGTCGATGCGATCCGGTTGATGTAGTACCCGTTGCCGACTCTGTTAGGTGAGCAGGTGAAGTTCCTTCCCGGGTTTGAAGCGTACAGCCTTGCCGGGGGCAATGGAGACCTCTGCGCCGGTTCGCGGATTTCGGCCGATTCCCGTCTTTCGGGGCTTCACGGTGAAGACGCCGAAGCCTCGCAGCTCAATGCGGTCGCCCTCGACGAGAGATCGTTTCATGCTGTCGAAGATGGCGTCGACAGCTGCTTCGGCCTTGGTACGAGGCAGTCCGGTGCGTTCGACAACCCGCTGTATCAGGTCTTGCTTAATCATCTGAGTAAGGATCCTTCGCTCTGGATTCCGTAACGGGGGGAGGGGACCGGTGCGTGTAGTACCGTGATGTTATGAACTCACCTCACCGTTGTCAACGGAAGATGGCTGTGGCGAGAGGGGTGTGCCGTTGTGGGGTGATCCGAGGGGCTTCGCGGATGACGGGCGACGCATCGCAAAAAGGTCTGGAGAAGAACGATCGTGGCGATCAAGAGTGACCGATGGATTCGCGAACAGGCGACACAACATGGGATGATTTCCCCGTTCAGCGAGAAGCAGGTGCGCGAAGGAGTGATTTCGTATGGTCTTTCTTCCTACGGATATGACCTGCGTGTGTCGGATGAGTTCAAGATTTTCACCAACGTAAACAGCGCCATCATCGATCCGAAGGCATTTGACGAACGGTCTTTTGTCACGGTGGAGGCAGCAAGTGTGATTGTGCCGCCGAACTCCTTTGCCCTGGCTCGGTCGATTGAATACTTCAAGATTCCTCGGGACGTCCTGACGATCTGCGTTGGAAAGAGCACCTATGCCCGGTGCGGCATCATTGTGAACGTAACGCCGTTTGAGCCCGAGTGGGAGGGGTACGTCACACTGGAGATCTCAAATACGACGCCGCTGCCTGCGAAGGTGTATGCCAACGAAGGCCTGTGTCAGATTCTCTTTTTTCAATCGGATGAACCGTGCGAGGTAAGTTACGCAGACCGGCGGGGCAAGTATCAGAATCAGCAGGGCATCGTTCTACCGAAACTCTGATGGATAGCCCGCGGGCCGCCTTCTGTTTGTGATCTTCGGGGATGTTTCGGGTGTTCGCAACCCGGTTGGTTATTTCTGGAACATCTTCGTTTCACGTTTGATGGAGCACGATGGTGAGCCAGCACAAAGACACGGAGCGACTTCGATTTGGCATTGTGGCTTCGGATCCTTTGCGGTTTTTAGGACTGCAGTTGATGTTTTCTGAAGAGGCGGATGTCGATCTTGTGCCGCTGGATGGCGCCGCCACCCCGGCGGTGAAGAGTCTGTCGTTGATTGTGATCGATGCGAGCTGCACAGAGCTGCTGTTGGAGTTGATTGCGGCTTTCCAGACGGTGCAGCCATCGGCACGATTACTGGTGGTTGGCCTTGATGATGATTTTGCTTATGTTGAGCGCGTGATCGGAGCTGGAGCGAAGGGGTATCTGACCCATGGTGCGTCACCAGCGGAGATCAAGATGGCGATCAAGATCGTGCTTGATGGATCCGTGTGGGCTCCCCGAAAGGTCCTGGCACGCCTTTTAGAGCGGGGCATGGCAGAGCAGCAGAAGAGTAAGAAGTTGATGGTCCTGACGCCGCGCGAAAAAGATGTTTTGCGCAAGCTGGGCACTGGTTCTTCGAATAAGGAGATCGCGTCTGAACTCTCGATTGATGCTTCCGCAGTGAAGGCGCATGTGGGGCGACTGATGCGAAAGCTTGGGGTGGAGAACCGGACGGCGCTGAGCGTGGAAGCGACACGACAAGGACTGCTTGATTAGAGGGATGGCGCCCTGACCTTCGCGGGGAAGGATGGTCTATAGACCTACGTAACCTTGCGAGAATCTGGCAACGGGATGAAGCTGAACTCACGCAACACAGACCTGGGAGAGGGGTCATGCGCTGGCGAGGTGCCAGACGTGGCCCCTATTTTTTTGTTCTGACGATCCGTTTCCCGTGAAGCAACTCACAGAAACTTGATGACATCACAATTGCTGTCGCGCCGATCAATAACCGGCTCAATCTTGCGATGGGGATGAAAGAGGAAGAAGGTCATGAAGAAATTTGCAGCTGCTTTGTGTGGGCTTGGATTAGCGGCGACATCGATGTCGGCGCTTGGTGAATCAGATAAGAGCAAAATCGACGGTCGGCTGACGGATGCGAGTGCGGTGATTCGCGAGATTATGGCGACACCCGACAAGGGCATCCCGTCGAGCATTCTCGCAGGTGCGTCCTGCGTCGTTGTGATCCCAAGCTATAAGAAAGGTGCCTTCCTGGTGGGTGCGCAGTATGGTCAGGGCGCGGCGACCTGCCGGACACCTCGCGGATGGAGTGCACCCGTCTTCGTGCAGCTTACAGGCGGAAGCTTTGGTTTTCAGATTGGCGGGCAAGCGACGGATCTCGTTCTTGTAGCCATGAACCCAAATGGCCTGCAGGACATGCTGAAGAACAAGTTCAAGATTGGCGGCGATGCCTCTGCTGCAGCTGGACCGGTTGGCCGAAACGCCCAGGCTGGCACCGATTGGAAGCTGAACGCCGAGTTCTTGAGCTACTCACGGGCAAAGGGCCTCTTCGCCGGCATCAATCTGGATGGAACCGTTCTGTCTCAGAATCAGGACGACACGCGAACGTTCTACGGCACAGATATTCCCTTCGACACGATCCTGAAGGGAAACCAGAAGACGCCCGCGGACGCGATGGGCTTTATTCGCACAGTGGCCAAGTATTTCGTGGCCGCGAAAAACCAGTAGTTGAACAGGATCATCCTGCGAAACGACGGCCGACACGGCCGTCGTTTTGCGTTTCGCCCCAAAATGACGGACCACGCTTACACTGGATCCAGTTTAGATGGAATCCGAAATAATCCAGCGTCGGCCCTCAACCCGCGAAGAGAGCAAAGGTCAAGCCTTTTTTACGCAATACCTTCAATACGCGGCGATGCGCGCGGTGCTCGGCCTTCTGCGGTGGCTGCCGCGAAGTGTGTCGAGGAGCCTCGGCGCAAGCTTCGGTGTTGTGGCGTTTCTTCTGCTGCGAAGATTGCGATCCGTAGGCCGACAGAATCTTGAACTTGCCTTCCCCGCTCTGTCTGCGAAGGACCGGGAGCGCCTGCTTCGAGGAGAGTATCGGCAACTGGGACATCATCTGGCTGAGTTTGCGTTGATGTCCCGATACCGGCGGCCCTCCATTGAGGCCCTGATTCGATACAAAGGGTTGGAGCACTATGAACGTGCCAGCGCGAAGGGGAAGGGCGTACTCGTACTGACCGGACATCTCGGCGCATGGGAGCTCTCGAGTTTTTTTCATTCCCTGATGGGCTATCCGATGGGTATGGTCATCCGCCGGCTGGATAACCCGCTGGTTGACGCCTATGTAAACGCGATTCGGTGCATGCACGGGAATCGTGTGCTGCACAAAGATGATTTTGCCCGCGGACTGCTTCTGGAGATGAGAGCTGGGCGAACTGTGGGCATCTTGATGGACACGAACATGACGCCGCCACAGGGGATCTTCGTTCCGTTTTTTGGCATCCCGGCATGTACCGGTTCCGGACTTGCCCGTATTGCAGCAAAGACGGGCGCGGCGGTGTTGCCAGGATTTCTTCTGGAAGAACCCGGCGGAAGATACCAGCTGCATTTCGGAGAGGAGATTCAGATGGAGAACACGGGAGACGGCGAGCGCGACGCGGTCGCAAACACAGCGAAGTTTACCGCGGTTATTGAGCAGTACATCCGGGCGTACCCCGACCAATGGCTTTGGATGCATCGGAGATGGAAGACCAGACCTGCCGGCGAGCCAAGGATCTATGCATGATGACCTTTGCGGAGGTCGCAACCTACCTGGATGCCACCCACGATCCTCTTCCCGCAGCGTATGCGGACACGCGGCTGCATGGGGTTGCTGCACCGCAGCAGGCTGGACCAGAACAGATTGTCTTTGCTCAGGAAGCGGAATCGCTTAAGCGAGCGCTCGGGTCCAACGCGGGCGCAATTCTTGCAAATGACTCCTTGCATGAGGACGCTTTGACCTTGCGTGATGCTGGTTTACATCGAGTCCTTTGGGTCCGCAATGCTCGCCTGTGTTTCGGTCGTATCGGGGAGAGATTGCAGCCAATTCCGGAGGCAAGCGGCATTGATTCCTTCGCACACGTCTCACCAGCGGCTGTTCTGGGCAAACGAGTCAGACTCGGCGCAGGTGCCGTGATCGAGCCTGGTGTGGTGATCGGGGATGACTGCAACCTGGGTGCGCGGGTGGTGGTGCAGACAGGGACGACGCTTGGCCGGGCTGTAACCGTGAAAGCTGGTGCTGTTCTTGGTTCAGCGGGATTTGGCTTTGTGCGTGATCCAGACACCGGGGCCTACGTTCCATTTCCACAGCAAGGCTTGCTGGTGATTGGAGATTCAGTCTGGATCGGAGCGAACGCAACGATCGATCGGGGAGCTCTCGGAGAGACGCGAATAGGACAGGGAACGAAGATCGACAATCTTGTGCATATTGCGCACAATTGCACGATCGGCCGCAACGTTGTCATTGCTGCGCAGACCGGGATCGCCGGCTCGAGCGTAATCGGTGACGGAGCTGTCATCGGCGGCCAGGTGGGCATCGCGGATCATGTGACGATCGGCGGCGGTGTCGTGCTCGGAGCCAAGGCTGGTGTACCGTCGAATAAGAACCTGCAGGGAGAGGGACAGGTGTTCTGGGGTATCCCGGCACGCCCCCTGCAGCAGTATCTTCGAGAGCTCGCAAGGCTGAAGAGATTGACGGAGAAGGAATGAGCGTAGAACAGGGCCGAAGGCTAACGCAGGGTCCATGGCACTGATTGTGGTTGGCGGGAATACCCGAAACATCGGAAAGACAAGTGTCGTTGCCGGGTTGATAAGTGCGCTTCGAGAGCGGGAATGGACGGCCATCAAGATCACGCAATACGGCCACGGCATCTGTTCTGCCGACGGGCAAGCCTGTGAGTGCGCGACTGCGGATCATACCGTTGCCTTCACCGAGGAGCGTGATCGCTCCGGGAGGTCAGACACATCGCGCTATCTGGTTGCGGGTGCGAAGCGCTCGCTCTGGGTGAGAACGCAGCAAGGGGAATTATTTGAAGCGATGCCGCGACTCAGGCGAGAGATTGCGGAAGGTGGTGAGGTGATCGTCGAGTCAAACAGCATTCTTCAGTTTATGAAGCCTGATCTGTTTGTCTCTGTTCTTGATCCTGCTGTTGAAGATTTCAAGCGCTCCGCTCGCCGCTATCTGGACAGGGCAGACGTGATTTTGATGGCTCGTAGAAGCGGGATCACGACGAGCTGGCCGGAATCGCTGAGCAGTCTTCTTCTTCGATCGAAGGTACTGTACTTCGAACCCGAAACTTATGTGAGCGACGAGCTGGTTTGCTTTGTAAACGATAGAATGCCTTTCATGGGACGAGCCTAACGTATCGCGCTCCGCTGGCAACGGGAGCCAGCCCGTGCGTTTTGGTACTGCATCCAAATATCCATGACGAGCGAGCCCGAAGTGGGCGTGGGAGATCGGGTGGGATCAAGGGCGGAAGGCGCGGCGGGCCAGCGCAGGATGAGCTACAAACTGCTGCCCGTCTGGTCAGCAGTTTATCCGGGACGATCAGCATGACGTCAGTACAGGCCTTTCAGCTTGCGACTTTGATCATGTTCATGCTGTACTTCGTCACCACGATGGTGGGCATGCGGCTATTTGGCGGCGTGCAATCCGCGGTGTGGTTTGCTGGATCCAATGCCATGCGTGCCATGGCGCTGGCCTTGTCGCTCTTTGGTCCAGCTTCAGATCCCCGGACGATCGCCGGTGCGTCGGTGCTTACCGTAGCGGCGTTGGCGATGCTACACCGCAGTTTCGCCGAACAGCTCGATCGGCCAAAGCTGCTCTGGCGCCTTCAGCTCGTTCTTCTCGCCTTGACGCTGGCTGGAGCGACCTACCTCTGTATTATCCGGCCCGCGTATCCAGCGCTTACTCTGCTTATGAGCATCGTGCTAGGCACTCAGGCAGCGCTGACGGCATCGGCTCTCTTCAGCTTTTCAGGCGAAGGGGTCGAGCTTGCGGGGCGCTTTGCCGGTGTATCCATGCTGGTGTACGCACTCTCCTACCTTCTGAGGGCGGTGGTGGTCCTGCACTTCGGCTCCCCTCATTACGCAGCGGCACTCGAGGACACCACGACCGTGTGTCTGGTGGGTGCTCTGGTCTCTGGCGGAGCAACGACCTTCGGGTTCACGTTTATCGCGGCGGGAAAACAGCGCATTGAACTGCTTTGGAGAGCACAGATCGATGAACTCACCGGATTGCTGAATCGCTGGGCTTTCAAGCGAGTGGCGGTGCGTGAGACATTCCGATCGATGCGGAAGCAGGGAAGGCTTTCGGTGTTGATGATGGATCTTGACGGGATGAAGCGGGTGAACGACAGGCTGGGTCACAGTGGCGGAGACGCTGTCCTGCAGGCTGTAGCGGCCAGCCTGCAGGAGGCCCTGCGCGACCGGGACTCAGTCGCCAGGATGGGCGGGGATGAATTTTGTATTTTGCTTCCCGACACAGAGCTCAGCGAGGCCGTGATCGTCGCGGAACGCCTGCGCGACCAGATAGCGATGTTGGATGTCCGCTATCGCGGCGAGATCGTGAAGGTGAAGGCAAGCTTCGGTGCGAGTTGCAGTGATCACTGCGGATGGAACTGGCAGATGTTGGTGGATGAAAGCGACGCCGCTCTCTATGAGGCGAAACGCAGCGGCAATGTACGAGTGATCGCCGCGACCAAGGTGATCGAGACTCACGTCAGTACAGAAAGCCTGCTTGCGTCTGCGCAGCTGAATGAACGCCGTCGAAGGTAGCGCTAGAGGGATGCGACGGGCAACAGCATGAGATCGTCCACCAGGCCAACTTCCTTCTGAACGAAGGGCTCGGCGTAACGCACACCGCTGAGGAGGCCGTAGTGTCGCGCGGTCGCAAGCATGCGTTCCCGGATCTCCTCTTCAGGGACAAAGAGGCGGCTCCCTTGTTCCTGGTTCGCATACTGGGACCGATAGGCCAGCAGCGCACGAGTGCGCTCGTCGATGACGGGACTGATGTCAACGGTGAACGTGGGGCGAACATCTGCGTAGAGTGAGGCGTAGAGGATCTTATAGGGACGGTGCGGGGTGCTGCCGTCCTGCAAGCTCAAGCGTGAAAGCCCACTGACGAAGCATGCCTCGTAGCCGAGAGTGGCGGACGTGTAGTGGTCGGGATGCCGTCCTTGCCAATAGGGAAGAATGACGACACGTGGTCGAAGCCGCCGCAGCACACCAGCGACTTTGAGGCGGTTCTCGTAGGTGTTCTGAAGATTTCCATCGGGAAGATCGAGTGCTTCCCGATGGGCGACATGCAGGATTTGGCCAGCTTCGGTTGCCTCTGCCTCACGCTCCGCGGCGGATCCCCGCGTGCCCGATTCCCCTTGTGTGAGATCCAGGATGCCGGTGCGCCAACCGCGCGAATGCATCATCAACAACGTGCCACCGCAGGTCTGTTCCACGTCATCGCGATGTGCGGCGATTGCAAGAATATCGACGCCGGACGGTGCGCTTTCTGAAGCACTCATCAGTTGGCGGCGTTCGTTATGGCATCCATATACGCAACATCAAGTGCGGTGCCCTGCACTGTAATCAGCGTGTTGTTAATCTCAGAGCCGTCGGTGGTGGTGAAGGCATGAACCTGTCCACCATAGGCCGTGTAGACCTTATGAAAGTTCTGGACCCAGCACAGGCCGGTCAGACTACCGTAGTAGTACGGGTCGAGATTGTCGTTCGGGAAGGGAACGGTCGTGGCTCCGCCGGGTGTGACGTTTGGAACGATCTGCGCAGTGTTGGCGCCAAGGTCAAAGCGGGTGAGGCAGTTGTAGTTCTGCCCGAGCTTGGCCCGTTCTCCGCCTGCACAGGATTGAGAACCGATCCAGAGCGTGTTGTCGTCGGCGAAGAGCAGCTTGCTGTGGTAGCCGTCGGAGATGCCGAAAGTACCGGTAACGGTGTTTGTGGCGAGGCTGATGGTACTCAGATTTCCGGTAAACATGCCATCCGGAAGAAGTTGCTGCCCTGCCACATACAGGGTGTTCGCGTCTGCGAGCGCCGTGGTCACACCGCCCGGAACGAGGATGCTGGCGGAGAGGGGGCTTGGCTCAGGCGAGGTGGTTGGGATGGCCTTGTAGTTCAGCGGCGCTTGCAAAAGAACACTTACGCTGGCTGTCTGGCCGCCGCACTCCGGTCCACAGTTCAAGAGATAGGCGGTGGTGCCATCGACGGAGAAGTAGGCATCCACGGGACGATCATAGGTTCCACTTACAGGGACGATGCAATAAACCGGATTGTTGATGGGTTGGCAATCCACAAACCCTGGAGGCTGCGGTTGAGACGCATTGAGTCGAACCACGCGATACAGCAGGTTTGAGTTCCGGACCATCGCCAGAATCACGGTGTTGCCACGATTCACCGCTACCTTGTAAACACCGGGAAGGTTGAGCGCGTAGCTGCGTGCAGGCGGATTGCTGTCGGAGACGATGAGCTGCCCGGTCGTCTCTTGAGCAGCATAGACGTCGAGGAAATCCTGTGACACAACGACGGAGGACGAACGGGAACCCGTCGGCAGACCAGCGGCGGTCGTCGCGGACTCAGTCCCGTAGTTGACGTTTGAGAGCGTACCGTCGGAGCTGGAGTAGACGTAACCGCGAACCTGCTCGGGAAAGTTGAGGATTGTGCTTGGATAGCCGCCGATGGTGCCCGTGATCGTAAAGTTTCGAACGGTGTTCTCAATGTTTCCGCGGATATCGCGCTTGGCGTCCAGTACGGTGACACCACCGGTCGTGCCATCCGCAGTGACCGAAACCATCACACGATTGGCAAGTTTGCTGGGAGGAATGGGTCTGTTCGCAAAGGTGTATTGCGGAAACTTATAGTATTGCGGGCCACAGGAACAGAGCGTCAGGGTCGCAAAGCCAAGCAGAAACAGGTGGGCGAACTGAGTGCGAAGCGACCGAAACAGCGAACTTCTATTCTTCAAGAGGAGATGCTCCGAGCCTGCAACACCGCATCCATCGCAGGCTCTGTGATGTGAGCTGAGTATACCAAAGTGACACCCCTTACTTGCGAAGTTGGGGCAACTGAGCGGTCTACATCGCCGCGCGTTTGGACGACCGGAACTTGCTGACTTACCATGAACGAGACGCCGGCAACGTGACGACTTCTGGCGGCCTGGGTCCAGGCAAGGATCGTGATGTCCTCTGAAATTGCGAGCGATGCGACAGTACCGACGGCGAGGATGGAGCTGTTTTCCGGAAGAGCTGTCCTGTGTGACGGCGCGATGGGAACGATGCTGTACTCTCGCGGCGTTTTCATCAACCGCTGCTTCGACGAGCTGAATCTCTCGCAACCGGATCTCGTTCGCACCGTGCACATGGAGTATCTGCAGGCGGGCTCGGAGATCATCGAGACGAACACGTTTGGTGCGAACTCGGTTCGCCTGGAGCGCTTCGGTTTGCAGGCAAAGACGCGAGAGATCAATCTGGCCGGCGTTCGACTGGCCCGTGAGGGCGTTCGGCAGATTGCGGAGAAGCAGTCGGTGGAGGCGTACGTTGCGGGCGCGATTGGCCCGTTGGGCGTTCGCCTGGCACCCTATGGCAAGCTGACGCGGGAGGAGGCGCGCGCAGCGTTCGCGGAGCAGGTTCGCGCGTTAGCTGAGGGTGGCCCCGGAGTCGGCGCGGATCTGCTGCTGGCGGAGACGATTGCATCTCTGGACGAGGCGGAAGAGGTCATCGGAGCGGCCAAGGCGGAGGCTCCGAGTCTGCCGCTTATCGTGCTGCTTACGGTGGATGAAGCAGGCCAGTGCCTGGACGGGGAGACTGCCGAGGTGGCCGCGGAACGCATGCAATCCTGGGGCGCGGATGCGATTGGATGCAATTGCAGCTCCGGGCCGGCGATCGTTCTCAGCGTGATCGAGCGGATGCGGAAGGTTGTCTCGCTTCCATTGGTGGCGATGCCGAACGCCGGCGTTCCGCGCTCCGTGGATGGGCGATCGATTTACATGACATCGCCGGAGTACATGGCAAGTTTTGCCCGCAAATTTGTAAAGGCGGGAGCATGCTTTGTAGGAGGATGCTGCGGCACAACCCCAAGTCACATTCGGGCGATGCGAGGAGCTCTGCGAGCGATGGAGGCGCAGGTCGAAGGAGCAGAGGTGGTCGCGAAGACTGCAGCGGAGGTCTCAAAGGTGGAGCCCCCGGCCCTCGAACTTCGATCGCGTATCGGAGCGATGATTGCTGCGGGTGAGTTCTGTACGTTGGTGGAGATTGTGCCGCCACGGGGGATCGATTCGAGTCGCGAGATAGAAGGCGCGGCTTACCTTCACCGCCTTGGCGTGCATGCAATCAATGTTCCGGACTCGCCGCGCGCCAGTGCGCGTATGAGCGCGCAGAGCTTATGTGTGCAGATTCAGCAGCAGGTCGGCATCGAGACGGTGCTGCACTACACCTGTCGAGACCGCAATATCCTGAGCATGCAGAGCGATCTGCTGGGGGCCGCGTCGATGGGTCTGAGAAACATTCTGTGTCTTACGGGCGATCCACCGAAGCTGGGCAACTACCCGGATGCCACGGCTGTCTTCGATGTGGACGCGATTGGTCTTACAAGGATCGTGCGGGATTTGAATCATGGGTTGGACATCGGCAAGAACCCGATCGTCGGCTCGACCGCATTTACAATTTCGGTCGCGGCGAACCCCGGGGTTGCGGACATCGATGAAGAGATCAGGCGGTTCGAGCACAAGGTGGAGGCGGGCGCTGAGTTCTGCATCACGCAGCCGGTCTTTGACCTGCGTCTGCTCGAACAGTTCCTTCGCCGCATCGAGGGCTTTCGGATTCCTGTGATCGCCGGCATTTGGCCGCTCACCAGCGCCAAGAACGCGGAGTTTATGAAGAAGGATTTGAAGGTGAGCATGCCGGACGAGATCATCGCGCGGATGACGGGAGCAGCTTCTCCGGAGATTGCGCGGGCGGAGGGTGTTGCTATTGCGCAGGAGATGGTGGCGCAGGTGCGCGCGGAGGTACAGGGAATCCAGGTAAGCGCACCCTTCGGAAAATATGCTGCTGCGGCTCAGGTGCTCGATACCCTGATCCTGGCGCCAGAGGCAGTAAGTCAGGACAGACAATGACGTTTGAAGAGCAGATGGCTGCGCTCGAAGAGGTGGTGGAGCGTCTCGAACATGGAGAGCTTCCACTTGAAGAGTCGATTCGGCTGTTCGAAGAGGGGATGCGCCTTACCAGCGCGTGTCGTAAGGAGCTGGATGCGGCTGAGGGGCGTCTTCAGATTCTTTCCGCGCGCCCTGGCGGAACGATGGTGGCCGTTGAGATGACAGTAGAAGACGATGAGACGACGTCCCGCGACGTGGGAGCTACGACCGTCAGCGATCGCGAGTTGTGACGAAGCCCGGCATCCAGAGAAGCGCGCGACGAGCGTCCGAGTCCGGGAGATCAGCAATGGAAAGTCGAGCGGCTTCTGCGTACGCGCAGGCCGTATCCATGGCATAGTCGATGGACCCGTGGCGCTCTAGAATTTCGATGATCTGAGTGTGACTGACGCGCGCGAAGCTGCGGTCGGCGAGCACCGTTCGAATCGCCTCACGATCCGCGCCCGTGCCGCGCTCAAGAG
>CAXTCB010000071.1:0-14572 GCA_964242875.1 uncultured Acidobacteriaceae bacterium | reverse complement strand
TGGGTGCTTCGGAGACGGCCAGCCTGCAGGCGATCTCGCATGGATCCACAACGATGTCTCTTCCGCCCGCCCTCTCAACTACAAGGGAACCGCTGACTACGAACGCGCGGGCACGAGACTGCGCGAAGTTCTATCGTAACGGAGGAGTTTTTACGGAGTCAAGCGGAGACTTCGTCCGGCTCGCCTGCTGACACACCTCTCAGGCCAGATCAACGGCCAGATCAGCGCGTGGTCACCTGTTCCAGATCCAGCACAAACAGCTTGCCATCATCAAAGACATGCCGGCGGGTCTCGGCCAGCTCCTCATATTGGTGGTGCGCATCCAGCTGCAGCGCGTTCTCGCTGTGAATCCACTGCGTGGCGTGCGGATCATGCATGGTATAGGCCGCCGCCTCGTCCGTAAGCTCAACGCCATCATGGTAGGAGTAGGCCAGATAGCGGATTCCCGAGCGTCGCAGGTAGTCGGCCAGCGCCTCGCCCGGCTGACGCGCCGGCCAGCCCGGAGGCAGGCTGGCGCCGCCGGGGACGTCCGCCATGTAGATGGGGTGCTGCCGAAAGTCGAGCAGGAAGGCGTAGGCGACCGTCTCGAGCACCACGCCGTTGTGCGGAATTGCCGCCTGCAGCGCCGCATACTCTGCGCGCACCGCCGGCGACGTGATGCGGAAGTCGGTCAGGCTGGCGCGAAAGGACCGCACATACCAGCCGTACTCGTAGGTAAAGGTGTTGAACCCGACGGAGAGAGCGACGAGGACCACAAAGGCCGCGCTCGCGTACTCCAGGAGCCGCCAGCGACGCTTCTCGGGCCCGGCGTTGGCGCGGCTGGCGAAGACGGCGTAGGTCAACAGGATCGCAGGCAGCAGGCAAGGATAGTTGTACCGCCGGACCGAGTCGCCGCCGGTAGCGACGCCAACCAGGATGGAGGCGACAGCGGCCGCAATCGCCAACGTCATGGCACTGCGGCTTCCCGCGTCACGACGGCCCCAGATCCAGATGGCCAGAGCGATTACGACCATGGGTGCGTTGAAGGGCAGCACCTTCTTCATCACAATACGCAGGTCGTAGTTGCCGGGCGGCGGGTACAGCTTGTAGCGGCTGTAATGGAAGCCCTGGCCGAGCGACGGATAGAACCAGGTCGCCGATGCCTGATGGTTGGCGATCATCCACGGCGCCATGATCAGCAGGCACCCACAGCCGGCGACAAGGGCGATCTGAGCCGCGGCGAGCAGACCGCGGCGGCGGCTCTCCAGCAACGCGAAGACAAGAAAGAAGATCACGCCGTGAACGATATAGGTCGACTTGATCGTTGCAATCGCCCCGGCCGTAATCCCCAGCAGCAGCGCCTGCAGCCACGGGCGCTGTGCGAGAGCCTCGGTGTCCGCCGCGATTGAGACCATGCCGAGAAAGAGCGCCGCCGGCAGAATTACAAAGGTGAGATTGAACTGCAGCTGCGGCATGATGAGGAACAGCGCGGCCATCGCTGCTGTCTGGGTCTGCGTGAGCGCAAACTGGCGCGAGAGCCGGAATGCCAGAAGGGTGAGCAGAAGCAGCCCGACGGCGCGATCGGCCATCTGCACATCTTCGACCGGCAGGGCTGCGAGTACCAGGACCTCGAGAAAGTTGTTTCCACCGAGACTGGACATGATGCGTCGCTCGCTGAACGGATCAGCCGCAAAGTGGTGCGTCTCGAGCATCTTCACCGGAGAGGCGAGATAGAAGTTGTAGTCGTCCGAGACCTGGTAGTACGGCGTGTGGACGGACGCGCCCAGCCGCAGCGCGAACATGGCAGCGAAGACCAGAAACAGCGCTCCTGCGGCCCAGCCGCCGGAGAGCCTGGTCGATTGTGGCTCGGCCGCTCCCGGTCGGGGACCACGTTGCCACCAGCCGAGCGCGCCAGCCGCGAGACCCAGCGCAAGCAACCCATACAGAACCGGCACGGTGATCAAACCGCGCAGGTTGAGCGCGCCGCCCAGCAGCAGAACCACGGCGAAGCCGCTCGTCGCTGCGATGCTGAGCGAGGTACGACGCACACCAGCCAGACGCAGCAGCAGACTTCCGTACCCGGCGACACTGAGCAGAATCAGAACGGACCAGAGGATCGCGCCGACAAAGTGAAGGAGCGAAAGCAACGTAATCGCCGGCAACAGCGGCATCGGGATGCTGTCAGGAATCAAGGCAGGCGCTCCAGGATCTCGGGCTGGTGATGCCGCACACTCAGGGCGAGGGTGCTGAGAAAGAAGCTGAAGAGCATCGTCTCCACACCAAGCGCCATCGCGGTTGCAGCGGGAATGACCAGGCGGGCTGTGCTGCTCAGCTCCAGTTCGCCAAAGGCCTGCCGCTTCCAGGTGAGGACGGAGTAGATGGCCAGGCTGAGGCCGACAAGAAAGAGCAGCAGGCCGGCAACCAGGCCTCGTTCGGTCGAGATACTTTCGGAGATCTCGCGCGATCGGCGACTGGTGGGATAGAGATTCTCCTGCATGGCATAGGCGCGCGAAAGCTGCGCGAACATGACGCCCTGAAAGCCGATCAGCAGGCCGAAGCCGCAGTAGATCAGGGTGTCGATATCGAAGTGCAGCTGCCCGATCGTCAGTGGACCGGCCTCGATCAGGCCGCCAAGCACCAGCGCGAGAATCATGATCGCGACGCCGGGAAACAGGAACAGCCAGTTAGGGCTGAGCAGCAGCATAAAACGCAGATGGCGCCAGCCATCACGCCAGGGTCGCAGATGCGGCGGCCGACTGCGGCCGTCAGGCGAGAGCGTGGTTGGCACCTCCGCCAGGCGCAGGCGCATCTGGGTCGCTTTGATCACCATCTCCGAGGCAAACTCCATACCCGTGGTGTGCAGGTCCATGCGGAGAAAAGCGTCCTTGGAAAAGCCGCGTATGCCGCAATGAAAATCACCGAGTGCGGAACGGAACAGCAGCTTGCCAATCCCTGACAAGACGGGGTTGCCGATGTAGCGGTTCTTCCATGGCATTGCGCCCGGCTTGATCTGTCCGGAGAAGCGATTGCCCATCACCAGGTCGTTGCCCTCGCGCAGCTTCGCAACAAACGCACTCAGGTCAGAGAAGTCATAGCTGTCGTCGGAGTCGCCCATGATCAGGTATCTCCCTCGAGCCGCCATACACGCCGCATAGAGCGCTGCCCCATAGCCGCGAATCGGCACGTCAATTACGCGAGCGCCGTGCTCGAGCGCGATGGCCTGTGATCCATCGGTCGACCCGTTGTCGCCCACGATAATCTCGCCTGCGATGCCGGAGGTGTGCAGGAAATGCTGCGCCTTTACCAGACAGACCGCGAGAGTCTCTGCTTCGTTGAGGCACGGCATCACGATCGTCAATTCCAAGCTGTTGGTCTGCACGCGCTCTCTGTACCCACCTTCGATGCCGCAACGATCTTGCCCATAGGCTCAGGGCGTCGCGTGCACACGCCGCCAGAGTAACATCCCGCCCGTGTCAGAAAAGGGTGCAACTGCTGAGGCTGGCGCAGGTTGCTCCAAGGGGATCTACACGGGCGATGAAGCCGCGCCGCCTGTATCCGGAACGTCCCGAAGCGGTCGGGCTATCTGCGCGCGATCAGGAAAGAGGACGCACGGACGCGTCGTGTACAGGAGCAAGCAGTTCCTAATGCTGCAGCTGATTTACGCTGGGCTGCTGCCCGAGTTTCGTGATGAGATTCTTTGGCAACGGCCGCCGACGTCGGCGAACCGGCGGTCGATAGCCTGCTGCAGGATCCAGGCGATACAGAATCAGGAGGTTCCTGTCTGGATCATCCATGGCTGGAAAGGAAGCGACGCGTTCAAGGCGGTAGAGCGGCGTCAATGCATCCATCTTGTCGTCATCAACCTGGTTCCAGCTGACATACCAGCCTGGCCTGTAGCGGGCCACGCGGTCTTCAAGCTCCAGCGTCCCGAAGTCATCGCAGATCGACGGGAGTCCAGTCATCAGCGAAAGATCGGAGCCGCTGATTGAGAGCACGAGGTCGCGATGTCGCCTGTCCGCCGCGACGATCTGGCGAATGCTGCGGGCAGCTGAGAGAAAGGTGTACTCCGGCGAGGCGACATAGCGGAGCATCGCGCGTGCATCCCGTACCGCGACCAGGAGCAGAACAGCCGCTCCAGCTATTGCGATCGCGCGGCTACCGCTACGCCACGCCATGTCCAGGGCGAGCACCAGCAGCATCGTCAAAGGTACGGCGACGACCAGGTAATATCGCGGCTGGAGATTGTTGTGGTACGCAAGAAAGCTCCCGTACCCTACAGCCCAGAGTGCCAGCGATGCGGCGGCGGCGTTTTCGCGCAAACGTGGCCAGGCCACAGTTCCCGCCACGGCCAGCAAGGCGAGAGGAAACAGCACCGGGCCGATCCAGCGTCCATCCCGCACCGTATTCAGCAGCACTTCGGCAGCTGTTGCGAGCGTGATGCGGCTGTAGCCATTCGCGCTGAAGAGATAGCGGTAGTCCTCTTGGAAGTGTGGACGTACAAAAAGACCGAAGTACATCAGCCAGAGACCGCTGCCAAGAGCCACCGCGATCCCTCCCTGGCGGAGTGCAGGCCGAAGTCCGAAGCCGCATCGGGCAAGGACCATCCACGCCACGGAGGGAAGCAGGAAGATGGCTGTTGTCTTGGTCAAAATCATCAGCGGCAGAAGGACGCCAAGCGCCAGGGATGGTAACAGTCGCCTCCCCGACGTACTCGCGTCGGGTGCGATGGCCGACGCGGCAAGCAGCGAGACCAGCGTAAGCAGCACCAGCAGCGGCTCAAGGATAGCCATGCGCATGAAGGCGTAGCAAAAGGGGCTTGCCGCTAACAGCAGTACGGCTCCCGCTGGCGCCAGCTTCGCCGCTCGATCAGCAGGCAACGCACGCGCCAGAAACCAGTACGCACAAGCAAGCGTCAGGCCAAAGAGAGTCACTGTCAGGGCACGAGCAGGAATCACACCTACGCCTGTGAAGCGAAAGAGCAGACCTTCCAGCAGCGGCCAGACCGGCAACGCCGCCGCTGGATTGAAATCGCCGGCCACATACCAGTGGCCGAGATTGAAGTGACGGATCGCCGCATCGCCGTACCATCCCTCGTCGGTGTACTTCGCCCAGTCCATCCAGGGGGAGTGATTGGGGAAGTCGGCCGAGAGATGCAGGTAATGCAAGGCAAACAGCACAAGGCTGACGAGCAGAAAGCCGCGCGCCACGAGACGAGGAAGGTAGGATTCATTGGGCCTTCTCATGAGTTTGTCGCCGCACTGGTGCGCTTGCAAGGAGGTCGTGACGGAGTCTCTATGAGGCCGCCAGGGAACTGGTCTGCGTCTATTCGTACGCCAGGGCGTCGATAGGATCCTTTCGGGCCGCCTTCATCGCAGGATAGATCGCTCCCAGCAACGCACCAAAGAAGGCGATCAGAACGGCGCGCAGAACCCATTGCGGCGTAACGGCGAAGTCCAGAGTCGACTTGATGTGAATCAGAAATCGCACAAAATACGTCAGACCGATGCCGCCAAGAATGCCAACCAGCGCGAGAACGCCAGTCTCCCGCAAGACAACGGAGACGATGTACGACCGCGATGCGCCGAGAGACTTCAACACGCCGATCTCACGGGTTCGCTCCATCACGGCGGTGTACATCGATTGGAAGATCACAAGAAAGCCAATCACGACAGCGATCCCGATAACGGAGTTGATGGCGATGCTGAAGCCAGGCAGATGCTCCGGGGTCATCAGGCTCAGCCACTGCTCGAGCGTCTGAACGTCATACTGCTGCATCCCGGGCGTGTCCATGATCTCTTTCTTGACGGCATCTTCATTCGCCAGGCTGTCGAGCTTTACGTAGAAGGCATTCGCCTTTCCGGGATTGTTCGTGATGTCTCCCAGGGTGAGAATCGGGATGAACTTTCGGCCGCCCTTGCCGTGCTCCACGATGCCCGAGATGCGGAAGTTGTGATGAAGAATCTCGATCGTATCCCCGATACGGTGACCCTTTCCTGAGTTTGCGAGCGAGGTTGACGCGATGTCGTCGATGATGACGTCATCTTTCCCCTGAAAAGGGCCACCTTCGAGGAAGACGAAAGGCTTCAAAGCGTTGAAGGTCTTGTAATCGATTCCGTAGATGTTCTCAAGCGAGGTCCCCGCTGACATCTGCACGTTGACCGGGGCAGCAACCGCAATGTGTGGCAGGGTGCTGAGGACATCCGCCACCTTCACCGAGGTCGCCGCGGAGCTAAGCGCGGCAAAGTTGGTCGTGCTGCTTGGTCTCACGAACATGTCCAGTCCGATGCCGCTGGTTCGCGTCTTGGATCCATTCAGCATGCCAAGCATGATGCCCGCAATCGAGAGGATCATGGTGACTTCAATGGCGATCGCGAGCGCGCTGATGACCGACCGCAACGGACGGTGAACAAGGTTCCCTACAACAAGACGGTTCATAGCTCCAGTCTATGGGATCAGGCGATCTACAGGCTGAGTTTCAGGAGGCGCCTTACGGTTCATCAACGCGAGTGGCTCGAACCGGTCCGAGGACGGGACTGAGCCGGCGGACGCCGCCGCTGCCCGGACCGATGAAGAGCCCGCCCAGAATGGGCATAACATAACCGGTCGTAACGGCAGCGAACGTAATCGCGAAGCTCACGTAGCCGATCGAGTAGATGAGCCCGGCGAGCAGGCCTTCCGGGGCGGTATGCGCGAAGGCGGTAATGGCTAACAGGCCCCAGGGGCTCCTGCGCACGTCGCCACAAAGCGAGTCAAAGACCAGGAAGAGAAGGGACCAGAGACCTGGGGCGAGAACCAGCATGCCGACCCACTGGCCAAGATGATAGGCCTCACCTGTCGGAGAGAACGAGATTCCGGTGCTGACATCCTCGTCGCCGATATTGACACCTGCCTCGTGCGCATAGATGTTTCCCCAAAGAATAGAGGGTTTTCCTGGCCAGAACACATGAGGAATCAGGTTCTCGAAGTCCTCCAGAATGGGATAGAACCCCTCAGGCCCCTGACGCTCGGTCGCGTCGGTCAGCATATCGTCAAACGAGATCATCTGTAGCCGGTCGAAGATGCCTTGCGGCTTGGTGAAGTACCCGGCGCTCTGGCTCGCCAGATCCGCAGCCTGCTGCGCCTCGAACTTCTGACGCACCGCAGGAAGGTCAGAGAGAAGCTGGATCGAAAGATCAAGGCTGGCGCCAAGGCCGGCGCGCATCTGGGCACGACCATACTGCGAGTACGGCACCAGGTAGTACGTCAGAAAGAGCATCAACAAACCGAGGGTGACGAGTTTAGGCGTGCTCATGCGAAAACGCTGTGCGCCGGCTGCAAGCCCCCAGCAGATGATCGGCGTAAAGAACCCTTCTTTCGAAAAGCCGAACAGGCCGCCAAGGATCAACAGGGTGGCCGAAGACAAAAGCACCGGTATATTCACGCTTCGGCGGCCGCCGGAAAGACGGATGGTGTTCGTCACGCCGAGGATGATGGCGAGCTCGCAGAAGCGGTTGACTTGAAAGATGGCGCTGAGAGCGGTTCCGGTGCCGCGGTCAACCGTCCGGCCAGCGATGGTGAGCACAATGCCGATCACAAGGCAGCCAACCGTGGCGCGGGAAAGGTTATTGTCGCCAACCAGGTTTTCGAGGAAGGGTCGTTTCTTCGAAAACTTGCGGGTAATCGCCGCGGCGAACAGCAAGCCCAGGCTCGAGACCGTATAGATGGTGATCATCAGGTGCGGCCGCAGAAGATTGCTGTCTCCACGCTCCCCCAGAAAGGCTTTGACCGAAAGACCCAGACCGACTGCCAGAACACTGTAGAAAAAGATGTATCCACCTGACGGCCGCGTGAGGCCACCGGCCAGGTTGAAGGCAAGCACAGAGATAATGATGAACAGAAACGAGCACGCGCTGAAGTAAAGCGAAGTGTGTTCTATCTGCTGCAACAGGAAAAGACCGCCGGCATAGAGGAAGGCGTAGGAGACCGGAACGCGTTCGGGAAGCGAGATGCGAACCATACGCTAGTCTCCGCTTCCAGCCGCTTGGTGAGGCACGCTCTGGTCGCTGCCGCCGCGGAGAGACCGCGCAGGCGCCTCATAGACGTGGCCCGACCGCAACAGCCGGTTGCGCAGTCGCAGCGATGGCTGCTCCACCATCCAGTAAGAGATCTCTGCAACCACGAAAATAGCGACCCAATTGAGTGGGAACTGCCCGATCCAGCTCGTGCCGGCAAACACGCTTCCATTCATGTGGTGCAGAAACAGAGTCTGCCACAGGTAAATGCTGTACGAGAGCACGCCGATATGGGTGATCCAGGAAGCATTCAGCAGCCGCCCTGGCAGGCTCTCCGCATTCCGCACGGTCCACAGCAGCACAAAGGCGATCAATACGCCCGTGTAAGTCTCCCCAACGGGAAAGTTCCAATAGTTCTGGTACCGCATCTCCAGGTAGCTGCCGATGGCCAGCCCGGCTACCGGAATCCACCAGACGCGCGTGACAGCCCGGTACGCCCGCTCAAACCAGCTCCTGCCTTCAAGCAGCGCAGCGGCGCAGCCGAACATCAGGGCGTCGGCATGCATGTGAAATCCCGCGCTGTCGTGCAGCAGTGCATTGTGTGTTCGGAAGCTGATAACGCGCATCAGCGGCGACAGCAGGATGACCACGCCTGTCACCATGACCGCTCGCTTCCGCCCGGCGTCGCTGCTCAACCGGAGGCACAGCACCAGGATGATGGGCCAGATCAGGTAAAACTGCTCCTCCACGCTGAGAGACCAGAAGTGTTCAATCGCCCAGCAGACAGAGGTCACCGCGTAGTTGTGGAAGAAGAACAGCGCACTCACGACATCCCACTTCGTCAGCGTCAGCCGCCCGGCAGCACTCAAGAGCGCCAGCACCGCGACATAGACATAGAGCGGCGGCAGAATGCGGAAGGCACGCTTGAGGTAAAAGCCTGAGAGGCTGATCGTCCCTCGCGTCTGCTGTTCGTGCAGCAGCAACCGCGTGATGAGATATCCGCTGATCACGAAGAAGATAGAAACACCCAGCGATCCATTCAGCGCCACCGACCACCACAGACTCAAAGGGTGTTCCGGATGGTTCACGCCGTAGCGCTGCACGGTGTGGAGACCCATCACAAGAACGATGGAGATCGCACGCAGTCCATCCAGGCTGGGGATGCGGCGGAGGGAGGCGGTACGCGCCGGGCTGGCTTCTGAACTCATGGGATACGGGCGGAGCTTCCGCTGCGGTGATTGTACCCGTCGTTTTCTTTGACTCCATGCCCCGGGAGGGCTATGCTCCGGACAAACCGCGGAGATCAGGCGCCACGGTACGGGTCTAAATCCAGGCCGAGCGGAGTGGATGGAAAAATTCTGCGACGATCTTCGACGGGAGCGTGAGAGGCAGCAGGTCTCACTCGAGACCATAAGCCAGCTCACCAAGGTCTCCAAAAGGCATCTGCTTGAACTGGAAGCAGGTGACTACGCCAACCTGCCGGGTGGTGTCTTCCGCAAAGGAATTCTGCGCAGCTATCTCTCTACACTTCAGCTGGATCCGACCCCGTGGGTGCAGCGCTTTGAGCTGTGCCTGGCTGAATTGGACCGGCCCGAAGAGACTCCGGAAAGCCTCGCGGAGTTCGCCGAAAATATTCGCCGAAACCGAGGCGAACGGCAGGCAGCGCCGACACGCTGGCCAGGGGTCGTCGCCATGCTGTTGCTGCTGCTGGTGTTCGGCTGGTGTGTCTGGCGCTTCGCCCTCAAAGGCCATGTCGTCTTGACCCATCTGTTTCCGCCACCGCCGGCGCACGCTACCAGATCCTTGCCTCCCGCTTAATCTCTCGTTGACTTTCCTCTACTCAATCGATTAACTCAGTTCGACCGCGTCGAAGACGAGTGGATCGCATGGCCTGAAGGGAGCTATCGAGTCCGGTGCATCACTCGCCTATCCCTGGTCACCGCGATCAATCTGATAGATCCTGCAAACACTCGCCTCACCAGACCCGACATACCAAGCCTCATCTCAGGAGACCAGTACGCATGCTGTCGACCCCTCGCTATCGCACCCTCGCCAGTCATCTTGCGCCGGTCGCTCTTGCTGCCGTCAGCGCAAGTCTTTTCGCTCCGGCGGTGCTGGCGCAGGAGGTCTCAGGCTCCATCAGCGGCACCGTGCTGGACGCGAGCGGCGCCACCATCAAGGACGCGACAGTTATCCTGACCAACACCGACCGCAATCAGGACGTTCGCACGTTGACGACCAACGGCAGCGGCTTCTTCACCGGCACCTCTCTGCCGCTTGGCACCTACACGGTCAAAATCACGGCCGGAGGCTTCAAAACGGATTCGCTCACGGGGCTCGTGCTTCACGGCAACGACGCGCTGACCGTCAACCGTACTCTCCAGATCGGCTCGTCTGACCAGTCCATCTCGGTGGTTGCCGATGCCGTCCAGCTGAATCTTGAAAACGGCACCAGTCAGGGCCTTATCAACGGCACCCAGGTGCGCGAGCTCGTGTTGAACAATCGCAACTACGAGCAGCTGCTGCAGCTGCAGCCCGGTGTCGCCTACGGCGGTGCGACCGATCAGCTGTATGTGGGCGTCTCGCTTCCCGCCGGCACCTCGAACCAGGTGGCCTTCTCGGTCAACGGCCAGCGCTCCACCGCAAATAACTGGACTGTCGACGGCGCGGATAACGTAGACCGCGGCGCAAACCTCACCCTCATCAGCTTCCCGTCCGTCGACGCCATCGCCGAGGTCAAGACGCTCCGCGGAACCTACACCGCCGAATTCGGCCGCTCCGCCTCAGGCCAGGTGAACGTCGTCACCCGCTCCGGCGCCAACGCGCTCCACGGTAGCGCCTATGAGTTCTTCCGCAACGACATCTTCAACGCAAACGGCTACTTCAACAACCTGACGCACACCGGCAAGTCGCTGCTGCGCTACAACGACTTCGGCTACTCCGTCGGCGGGCCGGTCTATCTGCCAAAGATCTACGACGGCCGCGACAAGAGCTTCTTCTTTCTCTCGCAGGAGTTTCGCCGCGTCGTCAACTATGCGCTCACCCAGGTCATCGTGCCCACCGCGAGTGAACGCGCCGGCGACTTCAGCCAGAGCTATCTTGTCAGCAGCGGCAACGCCTATACCGGCAGCACCGGGCCCGTCGCCGTCTGCACCGCCTACAACCCGAACACGGGCAACTGCACCGGCTATGGCACACGCATCCCGAACCTTTCGCCGACAGCACAGGCCTACCTCAAGGACATCTACGGCAACCTGCCAGCGCCGCAGAGCGCGCTCGATCTCGCGGGCGGTCTCGATCCGCACACTTACAGCTACACCGCCCGCAACGTCTTCAACGATACCCAGACCTTCGTTCGCGTCGACCAGGCCATCGGCCAGAAGCTGAACGTCTTCTATCGCTACCTGCACGACACCTTTCCCTCGCAGGAGGCGGGCGGACTGTTCGTTGGCAGCGGCTTCCCGGGCGTGCAGACCACCAACACCAACGCACCCGGCACCCAGCATCTCGGCCACCTCACTTACACCTTCACTCCGACGCTGCTGATGGACGCCGGCTACGCCTACAGCTCGGGCGCCATCATCAGCACACCCGTAGGCGCCGTAGCACGCGCGAACTCGCCTGACGTCAATCCCACTCTGCCCTACGCCGGCGCGCTCGGCGTCATACCTTCCATCAGCATCGCCAATGGCACTGGCGTCTCGAGCGCGGGCATCTACAACGACTACAACCGCAACCACAACGCCTATGGCAACCTGACCAAGGTGCTCGGCCAGCACACCTTGAAGGCCGGCATCACCTACAACCACTACCAGAAGACCGAGAACGTCACCGGCAACGCCAGCCCTTTTCCCCAGGGCTCCTTTGCCTTCACCACCTCGACCGCCCCCACGGCTGCACAGCAGGCCGCGGCTGGCGGCGGCGTGCCCAGCAACTTCGAGAATGCCTTTGCCAACTTCCTCAACGGCAACGCCAACGGCGGTTTCACCCAGGGCTCGCAGGCGCTCACACCCGACATCCAGGAGAGCCTCTATGAGGCCTACGTACAGGACGACTGGAAGGCCAACCCGCGCCTCACGGTGAACCTCGGCGTCCGCTACAGCTACTTCGGCCAGCCTACCGACGGCAACGGCCTGCTGAGCAACTTTGATCCCGCGGCCTTCGTCCCGGCCAACGCGCCCACCATCACCTCGAATGGCACCCTCTGCGCAGCCGCGCCCTGCGCAAACGTCAATGGACTCAACTCTGGCTCGCCAAACCCCAACGCCGATCGCCTGAACGGCATCATCCTCGGCACGCCTGGATCGAACGGGCACGCCTCGCCATCCGGAGCCCAGATCGGCTCGACGCAGGCGAAGAACTTCGCCCCGCGCTTCGGCTTCGCGTACGACGTCTTCGGCGATGGCAAGACCTCGTTTCGCGGCGGCTACGGCATCGCCTTCGATGAGTCCGCCGTCTCCATCTATGAGCAAAACATCTTCGCCAACCTGCCCTATGTCAACGTGAATAGCTACACCACCGCCAGCTTCGACAATCCCGCAGGCGGCACCGCCTCCGTCAATCTCGCACCGCCCACCCTGGTGGGCACACCGGTTGACTACAAGACGCCGTACACACAGCAGTTCTCGCTGGATATGCAGACGGCCATCACGCCCACGCTCCTGCTCGATGTCGGCTACTTCGGTGATCTCGGTACTCACCTGCAGGGCAAGGTCGATCTGAACACCCTGCAACCCGGCGCCTTTGCCGCCGCCGGCCTCAGCTCGAACGCCGTCTCCGGCTGTACCGCATTCATCTCGCAGACCTGCGAGCGCCAGCTCAATCAGATCCGTCCCTACCCCGGCTACACCTCGCTGAACGTCGTTCGCAACATCTTCTCGTCGAACTACAACGGCCTGCAGGTCAAGGTGCAGAAGAAGTTCTCCGGCAAGAGCTATATCGACGCCAACTACACCTTCTCGAAGGCGCTGACCAACGCGCAGGCCGATTACACCGGCGGCCCGCAGAACCTGTACAACATCAACGCGGACTACGGCCGCGCCGCGATCGATCGCTCTGACATCCTCACCATCGACGGTGTTTGGGAGCTGCCCTGGTATCGCGAGCAGCAGGGCCTCATCGGCCGCGTCGTCGGCGGTTGGGAGATCTCCGGGATCTACGCGCTCAACTCCGGCCTGCCGCTGACTGTCACCATGTCGGCCTCGGCGACCGGCGTCGTGAACTACAGCTCCGGCAGTGGCGGCAACGTCGGCGCGCAGACCAGCGTGCTTGACTCCAGCGCCATCAACGGCGGTAACGTCTCAGACGCCGCCGGTCTCGGCATCCTCGGGCCCAGCGCCGCCGGTCTCAGGCCCAATCAGGTCCTCGACCCGAACAACGGCTACGGGCAGAAGATCCACACCCGCCTGAACTGGTTCTACCGGCCAGCCTTCACCGCACCCACGGCAGCCTCGCTCGCCGTCGGCAATGAGAAGCGCGGCGTCATCGAGGGTCCCGGCTTCAATCGTCTCGACGTCGGCGTCTTCCGCAACTTCCGCCTCTTTGAATCGGTCGCCTTCCAGCTGCGCGGCGAGGCCTTCAACCTCGCCAATCACACCAACTGGCAGGGCGTCGGCACCACCGCGACGACGCAGAGCACCTTCGGCCAGGTCACCTCCGCCCGCGACGCCCGCATCCTCCAGGTCGCCGGCAAGATCACCTTCTAGAAAGGCAGCAAGCAGCACGGGATTCCAGCCGCTCGCTGCAGCATCTCGCCGCTCGCCCCCGCTCCGGGGCAAATCACTGCGCTGCTTTGCCGCGTCTCCGCCGATCCGCGTAAAATACCTCCTGATCGAAACGTAGCTATCTGCAACACCCCTGGAGGAAGTTCTTTGGCGACACGCGACCGTTTTCTGTTCACCAGTGAGTCCGTTACTGAGGGCCATCCCGACAAGATCGCAGATCAGATCTCCGATGCCATCCTCGACGCCTGCCTCGAGCAGGACCCACTCAGCCGTGTCGCCTGCGAGACCCTGACCTGCACCGGCCTTGTCGTTATCGCCGGTGAGATCACCACCAAGGCCTACGTCGACTTCCAGGGCCTCGTCCGCTCCACCGTCGCCGCGATCGGCTATACCCACTCCGACTATGGCTTCGACTCGAACACCTGCGCCGTCATCTCGACCATCAATAAGCAGTCTCCCGATATCGCGCAGGGCGTCGACACCGGCGGCGCCGGCGATCAGGGCATGATGTTTGGCTACGCTACCAATGAGACCCCGGAGCTCATGCCGCTTCCCATCTCGCTCGCCCATCGCCTGTCCGAGAAGCTCTCCGAGGTCCGTAAGTCTGGCCTTATGCCTTACCTTCGACCGGACGGCAAGAGCCAGGTCACGGTCGAGTATGCCGAAGTCGGCAAGCCCTCGCGCATTGACGCCGTCGTCATCTCGACCCAGCACGATGAAGACGTCACCAACGAGACCCTTCGTGCGGACATCGAGAAGAATGTCATTCGCGCCGTGATCCCGGCCGAGCTGCTCGACGAGAATACCAAGTTCCACATCAACCCCACCGGCCGCTTCGTCATCGGCGGGCCCATGGGCGACTCCGGTCTGACCGGCCGC
>CAXTCB010000070.1:0-14985 GCA_964242875.1 uncultured Acidobacteriaceae bacterium | reverse complement strand
TGCCGCCGGCGCTGAAGGTGGCGTGCGCGCAGATTGTGCGGAATGCGCAGGCGACGCCGGCGCTGAATGTGCGATCGAGCAAGGTGGATCGGCTGCAGATGCAGTACTTCAGTGGATCTCTGCTGGACGAGCAGGTGATGGCGCTGCTGCGGCCCTATGTGGCGGAGAGGCTGGGGTGACGACGTGGCGGATCTGACGAAGCTGGGCGACGGGGTGCTGCGGACGACAGCGGCGGTGCTGCGCGGGGCGGGGGGACGAAGCGTGCTGGTGCGGGTGCCGCAGCCGGGGACTGCAGGCGATGTTTCCGAGCAGCTGGGGCTGGCGGTGGCGACGTTTGCGGACGTGGAGATTGCGCCGTGCGTGCTGCGGGAGCTGACGACGACCGGCGAAGAAACGCTGGAGATGCAGGCGGCGGCCGGGTCGGTGGCGATGGCGGCGGGCGGGAGCGAGGTGTCGCTGGTGCTGGCGTGGTTTGCGGCGGCGGCCGGTGTGGTGGTGGATGGCGAGCTGCTGCGGATTGTGAGTGTGAGCTATCGCGATGTAGCAGGGGTGCCGTATGTGTATCGGCTGGAGCTAGCGGGAGCTGTGGCGGCGGAGATCTAGGCGAGGAGAGGGCATGCAAAGGGCGAAGGATACGTTTTATGTGGCGCTGCGCGACGGCGTGGCGGCGGCGAACCCGCAGCGGACGACGGTGGTGCGCGGCGTGCTGCGGCCGAGCGTGCTGGTGGAGGAGAATGAGCTGCCGGTGGCGGTGGCGGCGGCGGATGTGTTTCGGCTGCGATGGACGGCGCTGAGTGTGGACAGCGCGGCGACGGTGCCGATGGCGAAGATGCGCGGCGAGATTGCGTATGAGACGGCAGGCACGACGGCGATGAGCGGGATGGATCGGGGGCGGGCGCTGGCGGCGATGGATGCGGAGCTGGTGACGGTGCTGGCGGGGGAGACGCAGAGCGCGGCGAAGATGGATTTTTCGGCGGGAACGCCCCTGCCAGATGGGACGCGAATCTTCTGGAGTGATCCAGCGTTTGGCGCGGCGGTGGCCACGGGGGAGCGAGTGGGCCGCGTGGTGACGGTGGAGGTGTGGAGTCTGGAAGGAGCGGGCGAGCCATGAGCGCAGCTGGAATCGGAGCGGCAGGGGCGGAAACGGGAGTGCTGGCGGCGGGCGCGCCGGTGAGCCGGAGGGTGCGAGCGTGGTTTGCGCCGACGGACAGATCTGTAACAGGGACAGGAACAAGGGCTGTGTTTGACGCGGCGCAGACGGGGAGTGTGGCTCTGGATGCGATGCCGGCGCCGTGGGTGGACCTGGGGGAATGCCGGAGTTTTGTGCGGCGGTCGGGGACGAAGGTGGAGGCGCTGCGGGCGGGCTCGCCGGTGACGGCGCGGGAGCAGGTGCGGACAGAGGCGGAGGCGACGATCGAGGTGGCGTTTGCGCAATGGGGCAAGCTGCAGCTGGCGCTGAGCGCGGGGGTGCAGCAGATGAACCTGCTGGCGACGGCGAATGGCGCTGGCGCTGGCGCGGTGGCAAGTGGCGGAGCGGCGATGGCGGCGGTGCCCCTGGTGACGACAGCGGCGGGGGCCTTGAGCAGCGGGACGACAGCGACGACGCTGGATGTGGGCGTGGGGAACGCGGGGCAGTTTGCGGTAGGCACGATGGTTGCCGTGGATGTGGACTACGCGGGGCAGACGGGGTTTGTGGGGACGGGCGCGAGTGGCGGGTATGTGGCGACGAGCGCCGCGATCGGTACGGATGTGGACTACGTGCGGCGGGTGACGCTGAATGTAGGCCTGGTGACGGCGGTCACAGGCGGCGTGCTGACGCTGGCGTCGCCGCTGGTGGCGGGCGTGCCGGCGGTGGGGATGCAGGTGAGCCAGGTGGTGGGGTTTGTGGATCGCGAGGGCGGCGGTTTCTTCCAGGAGTGGAGCGGGCTGTTCTGCATAGAGGGCGAGCAGGGGGACCGGATGTGGCTGTTCTATCCGCGGCTGCAGGCGATGGCGGGTGCGGCGGAGACGGCCGAGACCCTGGCGGGGCCGCTGATGCAGCTGCGGCTGAACGGGACCTTTCGCGCACTGGCAACGAAAGACAGCAATGATGGGACGCAGGTGCTGTGTTATCGGAGTTACCTGCCGGCTGCGATGCGGATGGTGTGAGTGGTTTGCGGCGGCAGGCGAGATGGAAGGGCGAGATGGAGAGGCGAGGGACTCCGGATTGATGGCTGATGAGCGATGTTGGTAGAGACGCAGAGCCCTGCGGAGTGACACGCGAGACGACGAGGCAACGGCAAAAGCGAGATGCGGGGGTTCTTCGCTCCGCTCAGAGTGACAACCAAAGATTTGGAGCGACGGGATGAGAGGGATGCGAGCGAGAGGAATGCTGCTGGCGGTGCTGCTGTGGCCGGTGATGGCGATGGCGCAGGTGACGACGACGACGCTGACGGACACGATCTACCACGCGGATGGGACGATTGCGGGTGGACTGGTGCTTGTGAGCTGGCCGGCGTTTACGACGGCGGCGGGACAGGCGGTACCGGGCGGAAGTACGTCGGTGACGATTGGCGCGGGGGGTGCCCTGAGGATTTCACTGGCGCCGAACCAGGGCGCGACACCTGCGGGAACGTTCTACACGGCGGTGTACCACCTGGATGACGGGACGGTGAGCCGGGAGTTCTGGACGCTGCCGGCGAGCGCGACGGCGGTTGCGCTGAGTGCCGTACGAAGCACGGTACTGCCGGCCGCGGTGGCGATGCAGACAGCAAGCAAGAGCTACGTCGACGATGCGGTGGTGGCGGCGCTGGCCGGGCATCCGACGACAGGGAGCGTGACTTACCTGAACCGGACCGGCGATGCGATGGTGGGGCCGCTGGCGCTGGCCGGGGATCCGACGACGGGCAGCCAGGCTGCCAACAAGCACTACGTGGACACGGCGGTGGCGGGTGTGAGTACGGCGGTGACGCAGAAGGTGGGTGTCGCACCGACGGCCACGCAGACGGTGGCGCAGCCGGCGGGGACGGAGCTGCAGGCGAACCGGCTGAACAGCGTGGAGTATGCGAGCCAATATGTAACCGGTCGAGGAAACAACGGGCTGGCGAATGCGGTGGCCTCTCCGGACTGCGCGGGCGGCTGCCAGGTGACGATTGAGAACGAGTACGGATCGAACGAGCCGGTGACGGCGACGCAATGGAACAGCAGCGCAACGAACGGGACCCATGTGGAGGACCGGCGCGGGGGCGGCCGGCACGACGCCTATCTGAATCCGATGAACCAGGCCATGGCAGGGTTTGACGCGGCGGAGACGGTGGATGTGACGTCGACGCGCAGTGCCTCGTCGGTGCATCAGCAGACGGGATCGAGGACGCCGTCGTCGATTGGTTTATCGGTGACACAGACGGTGCCGACGGGCGGATCGAACCAGTTTCCGGCGACGATTGCGGGGAACAACGGACCGTTCTTCAAGACGAACTACAACGCGTTCGTCGTGGGAGGGTCGTACAACTCGCCGGGGCAGCATGTGCTGACGTCGGACTCGATCAACTGCTATGGCGTGGGCGATTGCCTGATTGGATCGCAGTTCATCACGGCCTCCGGCGGATTCCGGGACGAAGCGGATGAGGGAGCACATCCGATGGACATCCAGATCCACGAGGACAGCGTGGTGTTTCGGGGGAGTTGCACGACGGGATGTACGACCGGATCGACGACCGTCGGCATCGCGGCGAGCGCGGGCGGAGGAACGCAGGGCGAGGGCCGGTTCCTGATTGACACGAATCCGGCGAAGACGATCAGCACCGGGGTGCTGACGGGCGGAGCGCAGGCGACGGCGGGGAGCACATCGATTGGCCCTACGGCGAACTTCACGGGGGTGACGTTTCCCGTGAGCGTGTTTCTGGCGACGGCGCAGGTGGCGCCGGCTTCGGCGAACTCGATGTCTCCGGGAACGATCACGCTGCCGATCACGACGGCGGGGCTGCCGAGTCCGTTTGCGACGTCGACTGCGGCCTTGCCGGCGACCAGTGGCGTGGCGTGCGTGACGGATCCTTTCAATCCGTTCAGCCCGACGAACTACGAGATGGCGCGGTACACGGTGGTGGATGCGAGCCACATCAGCCTGGGATTGACGAAGGTCCACGCGACAGGATCGACAATTGCAGTTGGCGGGTTGTGCGGGTATGGGCTGGAGCAGACGGTGGATACAGAGGCGGGCATACGGCAGCTGTTTCCGGTGATCGGATCCGTTTCTGCGACGGGGCTTTACTACGCGGGGAACCTGACGCCGGTGATCGGGGTAAGTGGATCGACGAGTGCGTTCTTGAATGTCTCGCTGCCGATTGCTTCCGTCACGCGCGCGGGGCAGACTACAACGGTGACAACGGCCACGGCGCTGCCGATCGACCTGAACGGGTTGAAGGCAACGATTGCCGGTGTGGCGGACGCGAGCTTCAACGGGCAGTTCACGGTGACGACGACCGGGTCAAACACGCTGACGGTTCCGACGACGGCGGCGGCAGCGGTGAGCAGCGGGGGAACGCTGACGGTGCTGACGGGCGGGTACGTGCTGTACCCAATGGCGGAGGTGCTGGGGGTTTACAACCAAGCCACAAAGAGTGTGGATGGGCAGATGACGCTGGCGGCGAACACGGTGGCATGGGCGACAGGCGACACGGTGGAGCAGCCGCACTACTTCCAACAGAACGTGATGACGGACGTGCAGTTTGTAAGCCAGACGGTGCCGCGGGCGATCACGGTGCAGCAAGCCGGCATCAACTACGGCGATAACGTGGGGCCGGGGCTGCACGGATGGTCGATCGGCAATGCAGCGGCGGCGAGCAACTACTTCGGCAACGGCGGAACACACAGTGCGCCAGACAGCGCGTTCCAGGTGGCGGGGATCTGGAAGGTGGATATGGAGGCGCAGGCGGGGGAGTCAGGAGTGTTTCACGTGCATTGCAACTCGCATGGGTGCGGCAAGTGGAACTCGGGCTTCGACCTCTTCCAGCTGGACAGCAATGCGAGCTACGACAATGTGCACTTTGAGCCACTGACGAGTGCCTTGAGCTTCAACCTGCGTGGGTCGACGTTCGGGTTTTCGCCACAGGGTTTCACGGCGGCGACGGTGACGGCAGGAGCGCTGCATGGATCGCTGAGCGCGACCGATGTGGCGAGTGGGACCTTGAGCGCGGCGCGGCTGCCGGTGTTCGGGGCGTCTGGCGCGGGACATGCGCAGGGAGCGGTGCCGGATCCGGGAGCGACGGCGGGGACGGGACGGTTTCTGCGCGAGGACGGCGTCTGGGCGCAGGCGGGGACAAGCAGCGGAGGCGGCGGAGCGAGCGGGACGGCAGCGATCAACGGCGGATCGATCGACAACACAGCGATCGGCCAGACGACACCGGCGGCGGGCCAGTTCAGCCAGTTGAGTGTGACGGGGTGCAACTGGTTTGTGACAGGGGCGAACCAAGGCGTGGGGACATGCACGCCACGGGCGTGGAACGGCGTGAACGGGGCGGACGGAAGCAATGTGCAGATCTACAGCCAGAACGCGTCGCGCCTGATCGTGAGCTCTTCGGGTGTTGGACCTTCGATGGCGGAGTTTCACTTTGTGAACCTGGGTGCGCCCTCGGGCTCGAGGAACTGGAGGATGTCCAACAATGTGCAAGGTGTGTACACGATGGACATGAACGCGGACAACTACACCACGCAAACCATTGCCATGCAATGCCAGCCGAATGGGAGCTGCCGGTTTCCGAATGGGCTGAGCGCTTCAAACTTCAATGGCGTGCTGAGTGGAACGACTGGGGCGATTGGCGGGTCGGCGCTGGCCGCTGGAGCCTGCACGACGGGGTCGACGATGGTGAATGGAGCGGCGGCAGGAACGCCGGTCGAGGTGAGCGCGAGCGACGGCAGCCTGCCGAGCGGGCTGGTGATGCTGCGGGCGGCGGTGACGGCGACCAACACGGTGACGGTGCAGGTGTGCGCGGTGGGAGCGGTGACGCCGGCAGCGGTGAGCTACAACGTGCGCGTGGTGCAGTAAGGGGTGAGCGGCGGCCAGGTCTGACGTGCGTGGACCTGGCCGTGCTTCTTTTTACGGGGGTGTGATGGACGGGCTGCGATGGGGGACGGAGGAGTTGCTGGCGCTGGGAGCGGTGCTGGATGAGCGGCCTGAGGCGCTGGGTGGAGACAGTGTCGCGATGTGGCTAGCGGGTGCGCTGCTGCGGGTGCGGGATCGGCATGGGATGGAGCAGCCTTTGCGAGCGAACGCGGTGCAGCGGGCGTTCGAGGCGCGGCGCGGGCAGCGGAATGTGGTGCTAAAGGCCCGGCAGATGGGAATGACGACGTGGGTAGCCGGGCGGTTTTTTCTGAAGACGATTACGCAGCCGGGTGTGTTGACGGTGCAGGTGGCGCAGACGCGCGAGGCGGCGGAGGGCATCTTTCGCATGGTGCAGCGGTTCTGGGAGGCACTGCCGGCGGAGCTGCGCGAAGGGCCGCTGCGGCTGAGCCGGTTGAACGCCGGGCAGATGCGGTTTGAGTGGATGGACAGTGAGTTTCGGGTGATGAGCGCGGGTGATGAGAATGCGGGGCGCGGGCTGACGATGCAGCAGCTGCACTGCAGTGAGCTGAGCCGATGGCCGGGTGATGCGGCGATGACGCTGGCGGGGCTGCGCGCGGCACTGGCCCCGAGCGGCGAGATGGTGATGGAGTCCACACCGAATGGAGCGTATGGGTGCTTCTACGACGAGTGGCTGAGCGCGGAGGAGAAGGGGGTACGGCGACACTTCTTTCCGTGGTGGATGGAAGCGGAGTACGCGGGCGCGGCACCGGCGGAGATGACGGCTGAGGAACAAGCGCTGATGGAGGCGCACGGGCTGAGCGCTGAGCAGATCGGGTTTCGGCGGGGGCTGGAGCGGGAGTATCGCGGGCTGCGCGGGCAGGAGTTTGCGGAAGATGCGCAGAGCTGCTTTCGGGCGACGGGCGATTGCTGCTTTGATGTGGACGTGATCGATCGGCGGCTGGGGCAGATTGGAAGGCCGGTGGAGGTGCGGCACGGCGGGACGCTGGAGGTGTGGCTGCCGCCGGTGCGCGGGCGAGGCTATCTGCTGGCGGTGGATACGGCCGGTGGCGGAGCGGATGGCGACTATGCGGTGATCCAGGTGCTCGAGATGGAGACGGGGCTGCAATGCGCGGAGCTGCGACGGCATGTGGGGGTGCGCGAACTGGCGAAGCTGGCGGCGGCGCTGGGGCGGGAGTACAGCAATGGGCTGGTGGTGGTGGAACGGAACAACCACGGTGCGGCGGTGTTGGCGTACCTGGAGGGTGAGGAGCGGTACTCTTCTTTGTATGAGCAGGGCGGGATGCCCGGGTGGCTGACGACGGCGGCAAACAAGCCGAAGATGATCATGCGGCTGGGCGGTCTGCTGGCGGAGGAGCCGTGGTTGTTCTCAAGCCAGCGCCTGCTGACGGAGTGCCGGACATTTGTAACCTTAGCTGGCGGTCGGATGGGGGCGGCCGCGGGCGCGCATGATGACTGCGTGATGGCGATGGCGATCGGGCAGGCGGTGCGGGCGGAGAGAGTGGCGGCGGAGAGCTCGCGGGCGGTGAAGATGACGGATCTATCCAGTATTCTCGAACGACGAGGTGTGACGGGTGGCGGTTCTGGCGGTGCAGGCGATTGGGCGAATGCGCGGGGGCGCGCAGAGTCAGCTGATGGTTGGCGCTGACGGCCGATTGTGGGTGGTGAAGTTCCAGAACAATCCGCAGCATCTGCGGGTGCTCGCGAATGAGTTGATTGCGACGCGGCTGGCGGAGGCGATCGGGCTGCCGGTGCCGGCGACGGACGTGATCGAGGTAACGGACTGGCTGATTGAGAACACGAGCGACCTGTACGTGGAGCAAGGTGCGGGGAGGCGGGAGCGATGCCGGGCGGGATTGCAGTTTGGCAGCCAGTACGTGGGCGGAGAACAGACGCGGCATGTGGTGGATTACCTGCCGGAGCAGGAGCTGCGGGCGGTGAAGAACGTCCATGCCTTTGCCGGCGTGCTCGCTCTGGACAAGTGGACGGGCAACTGCAACGGACGGCAGGCGGTGTTCAGCAGGAAGACGCGGGAGCGTGGGTATCGAGCGACGTTTATCGACCAGGGATTCTGCTTCAATGCGGCGGCGTGGAACTTTCCGGATGTTCCGAAGCGCGGCGTGTACGGGCGGAACCTGGTGTATGACGGTGTGACGGGATGGGAGAGCTTTGAGCCATGGCTGAGCCGCATTGAGACGATCGCGGACGAGACGCTGTGGGGGATTGCGGATGCTGTTCCGCCGGAGTGGTATGACGGGGATCTCGGCGCAATGGAAGATTTGATGGAGACGATGCTGCGGCGACGGACGGAGGTGCGCGGGTTGATCGAGGCCTTTCGAGAGTCGGATCGGCAGCCGTTTCCGCAGTGGCGCGAGCGCGAGGCGCTTGCTGGCCGGTCTATGTCCATGCCGGTGATGTGAGGAGAGCGATGCAGGAGCGCGTGGCGTGTGAGTTCCGGTTGATACGGTATGTGCCGGATGTGGCACGCGGGGAGTTCGTGCATATTGGCGTGGTGCTGCGCGAGGTGGGCGGTGCCGGAAAGTTGCTGGTGCGATTTGCGCAGGGATGGAGCCGGGTGAGGAGCCTGGATGCTGACGCGGATGTGGCGATGCTGCAGGCGCTCGAGGGTGAGTTGCAGGAAAGGCTGATCGCGCGGGATGGGGAGATGGAAGGGTTTGATGGAGCGCGGACTTCACCGGAGGCGCAGCCGCTACTCGAGTCGCGACCGCTGCTCGACGTGCTGGATGCGAGCTTTTCGAACCAGGTGCAGGTGACGCCGTGGCGGGGGAGCCTGGCGGAGACGTTGCCGGCGGAGATGGACCGGCTGATGCGCTTGTATGTGGACGCGGCGCCCAAAACGATGCGGGCGCGAGAGGGTCGACGGGCACTGCTGGTGGTGGCGATGCGGCAGGCGTTTGAGGGTGCCGGGGTTTGGGCACTGATGCGCAAGGAGATTCGCGCTGCGGAGTACACGCAGGATGGAGATCCGCTGCGGATTGATTGCGGGTATCGGCCGAATGGGGTGGTCCGGATGTTTCAGGCTGTGGCTCTGCGAGGCGATGTGGATGGAGCGAAGGTACTGGCGTATGCGGCGAAGGACCTGGCCGCGGGCGTGCGAGCGAAGGAGGATGCCGGGCTGGAGATAACGGCGATCGTGCCGCCGCTGCGTGAGGCTGACGGCAGCGATGACGAGGCGGAGCAGTACAGGTTTGCCGTGAGGCTGATGGAGCGTGAGGCGATCCGGGTGAGGACGACGAGCGATCTACAGCGCATCGCGGAGACGGCTCGCCGCGAGCTCCGCGTGTGAGCTGAAGCGTGAGAAGAGACGGGTGGGGACAGGGGAAGCAGAAGAACGAAACAGAGACGTAAGACAGAACGACGAAACAGAGAAGCCACAGCAAAACAGGAAGACGAAGAGCGAAGCGCAGCCCCGGTGGCTGCGTTTTTGTTTTGGGCGATGAAGTAAGGACTGGATCTGGACAGGGAGGAACGATGGGATTGCAGGAGTTTATGGCAGGTGCGTGGCAATGGCTGAACGGGGTGTCTGCAGGGGCGGAAGGGGATACCACAGGTGAGCGTAAGACGAGCATGCTTCCATCGATCCTGATGCCGTACCAGCGGGCGTCGCGACCCGGATTGCAGGTGATGCCGAAGCCCACGCCGGCAAATCTGCGGCGCTTCGCGGAGACGCCGGTGGTGCGACGGGCGCTCAACATTGTGAAGAACCGGATCGCCTGCATGGACTGGCAGATCCGTGTTCGTCGTGGTTACAAATTGAGCGAGGTCGTCGACGCTGCGGAACGGATCCAGGCGCTGCGGTTCTGCCTGGAGGAGCCAAACGCGAGCGACAGCTTCCGCGTGCTATGGGAGCAGGTGCTGGAGGACCTGCTGGTGGGTGGATTTGGCGCGATCGAGATGGAGGCTACCGGTGACGAGGCGCGACCGTTCCGGATGTGGGCGGTGGATGGAGCGACGATCCAGATAAACGGAAGCTGGCAGGGTGACCCGGAGAAGGCGCGCTATGCGCAGGCGACGGGGCAGGCCGGGCCGAAGGCGATGGTGCCGCTACGCGATGACGAGCTGATGTACCTGCGGCTGAACCCACGCACGCACACACCGTTCGGCCTGGGGCGACTGGAGGTGGCGTTCGAGACGGTGAACCAATTGCTGAGCGCCGGGCGATATGCGGGGAAGCTCGCGTCGAACGCGGTCGTGCAATATGCGCTGTGGCTGGATGATGCGACACCGGCGCAGCATGACCGGCTGACGCGGTGGTGGCAGGACGAGATCGAGGGCTCGGGGCGGGTGCCGATTCTGAGCTCGCAGACAAAGCCGGAGGTGCTGCGCTTTGCGGGAGGAACCGATGCGGACCTGCGCCTGCAATGGCAGGAGTTTCTGCTGAGGCTGATTGCAAACGCGTTTGATCTGCCGCCGATGCTGCTGGGGCTGGAGCAGGACGTGAACAAATCGACCGCGAGCGAGATGGGGGATGAGGCGTTCACGACGGCGATTATTCCTGTTGCGAAGTTGATTGAAGAGCACATCACGCGGGATCTGTTTGCGAAGAAGCTGGGATGGCGGGAGTTTGAGTTTCGCTTCAACGATCTGAGTGCGCGCAACGAGATGGAGGAGGTGCAGATGCAGACGACGTTGCTGAACGCGGGCGTGCTGACCGTGGACGAGGTGCGGGAGATGCGCGGCCTTGCGCCGCTGGAGGGGACGGTGGCCGAGTGAAAGTGACGATCGACAATCTGGATGGGCTCGGCGCGATCGATTACAGCGACCAGCTGATGGGGGAGGGGCCGCTGACTATCGAGCGCGTGTTGAACAAGCCCTCCACGTGCCGGTGGACGATGCGCGACGGGATGACGCGGCCTGCGCGCCTGGGACGCGTCGTGGTGAGCAGCAACGGCGGGAAGACGCTGTTTACGGGGTATCTGACGCGCGAGCCGCAGGCTGGGTATGCCGGGGAAGGCGCCAGCGGGACGGTGTACCGCGTGCAGCTGGAAGCGACGAGCGACGATTGGCTGCTGGATAAACAGGGGCTTCGCACGGGTGGAGAGAGCTTCGCCGAGAGCGGGGACGCGCTGCTGCGAAGCCTGACGAGCCGGGTAGACGGGAGCCGGTTTACGACGGCGGCGACGGGCGTCATCAGCCAGGTTGGCGGCTTACAGACGAGCGCGGCGAAGAGCTGGTCAGAGAACGCGGGCGAGATTGCAGGGGCAGCGGGCGCGAGCTACCGGGTGGTGTCGGGACAGGTTCAGATTGCGCCGCTCGGGTCAGTTCGCCACACGTTTACGACGGCTGACGACAGTCTGAGTGAACGTGGACTGACACTGGCGATGACGCGGGAGCTGGCGAATGACATTACGGTCTTCGGCGAGATGGAGGCAGGGACCGCGGTGACGGAGATCTTTGTCGGGGATGGAACGACGAGTGAGTTTACGCTGGCGGCGACGCCGTTCGCGGGAGGATCGGCGGCGAATCGAACGCTTGTGAGCGACGACTTTGCTGCGGGAGTGATTGACCGGCAACGATGGGCGGGCGGGGATCCCGGCTCGCACCTGAGCGTGGGCGCGGGCGGTCTGATCCTGAGTGGAGGCAACGGTCTGGATGGACAGACGACGCTGATTGCGCAGAGCGCGGCGGAGCTGGGCGGGGTGCTGCTACTGGAGGCGAGGTCGGTCACGCTGGGACAGGGCAGTGATGGCGTGCTGCTGGGCCTGTACAACGGCGCGGTGAGCCGGGCGACGTGTGTGGCCGGCTTCGATGTACGGCAGCTGAATGGAGCGACGACGCTGGGCTGCCTGATGAATGGCGCGGCGGCGGGGACGCCGGTGACGCTGGCGAGTGGGCATGTGTACAGCCTGCGGATGTACGTACAGGCAGTGGAGACGCAGCGGATACGACAGAGCTACGTGATGATGGTGGGTGGAGCGTTGCAGCAGTTTGGCGGGGGAGCGGTGGATGCGCCGCTCCATGTGGTGTTGACGCTTCAGGATCTTGGCGTGGCCTCTAACACCCCTGTAACCGTGCTCTATGACGGCAGCGTGGCGAGCTCGCCGGGAAGTGCGACGTTTGCTCCGGTAAACAGCGTGCAGCTGTTTGGGGCGGTGGGCGCGATTCTGGCAGAGCGGCTGGCACCGGTGTGGGTTCGGGGAACAACGAGCGCGGGAGCGGCGGTGACGCGGCTGGCTGGTGCGACTGGCACGGGGGCGGACTTCTCGTTGGGGAGCGAAGGAACGCTGCGGTTCTTCCCGGGGCGGGTGCCTGCGGCGGGCGAGCAGGTGACGGTGCAGTACAGGCAGGGGCAGCGGGCGGCGGCGCGTATGCAGTCCGCTGCGAGTGTGGCGACTGAAGCAAAGGGCGGCTTGCCGGGCGAGGCGGTGTGGCAGGGACGGGTGCTGGACCCGATCGCACGCAGCTCTGAGGATTGTGCGGCGGCGGCGAGTGCCTTGCTGAGCGTGGCGGCGAGTCGGAGTGAAGCGGTTGCGGGAACCTTCGTGGCTGAGAATCTTCCTGACCCATGGCCGGGCGACCTGGCGACGTTTCTGACCCGAAACCAGACGGCACAGGTAACGGTGCGCCGCGTCCGCCTGACGGATGGAGTGGCTCTACCGGAGCTGGTGCGATGGGAGCTGGAGATGGCGAACGACTGGGTGGAGTGCGCGTCCGTTCAAGTCTCGACTGCGATACCGGCCGACGCCGGACATGTGTTGGTTGGCGGTGGGACCTCCAGCGTGGCGGGGCTGTTCGAGTTACAGGTTGTGAGCGTGAGTAAGAGCGCGATTCAGCTTGATGCGGGTGTGGCGGCGCCGAGCGGTGGCGGCTTTGAAGTACGCCGGTCGGACGGAGGGTTCGGACCCGGGCAAAGTGGCGACCTGGTGCTGCGGAGCTCAGTTCGCGGGATCACAATTCCTCGCGGCGCGCAGATGGAACGTTTCTACGTTCGGATGTATGACGGCTCAACGCCGCCGGTGTATTCGCGGCTGTCGAGTGCGATCGTCACCAATGTTCCTGTGGGCTGAGGCTCGCAGAAGAAGGAGGATGGCATGACGGACTTTGAAGCACAGGTACTGGCAGACCTGAGTGTATTGAAAAGCCAGATGCGGCAGGTGATGGGGATCGGTGAGCCGGGCCGACTCAACCAGTTGGAGGATCGAGTAGCGCAACATGAGCGCGGGATGCAGCGAATGAAGGGCGTTGCCGGCACGGCTGGTGGCTTGCTGACGATCGCGCATCTGGCAATGGACTACTTCCGACGGCACTGAGCGCGGTGGCAGGCTCGTTATACTGTCTGGATGAGTGGGCAGGCCTTGGTAGGCGTGGTGATGGGAAGCCGCAGTGACTTTGCGGTGATGCGCGCAGCGGTGGAGATTTTGACGGAGTTCGAGGTGCCGCACGAGACAAAGATCGTGTCGGCGCATCGAACTCCGGATCTGCTGTTCTCCTACGCCTCAAGTGCGGTCAGTCGAGGTTTGCGCGTGATCATCGCGGGCGCGGGTGGAGCGGCGCATCTGCCCGGTATGCTGGCAGCGAAGACGGTGGTGCCCGTGCTGGGCGTGCCCGTCTCAGCCACCGCGCTGCAGGGGATGGACTCCTTGCTCTCGATCGTGCAGATGCCTCGCGGTGTTCCAGTGGGAACCCTGGCGATTGGGGCCGCGGGCGCGATGAACGCAGGGCTGTTGGCGATCAGCATGCTGGCGACGACAGACGCCGCGTTGCAGGCGCGTCTGCTGCTGTGGCGAGAGGCGAGGGCCGCCGAGGTCCTGGCGCAGACGTTGGACAACGAGGAGCTGCGATGAGCGGCGGCAACGCGCAGGTGATCCTGCCAGGAGCAACGATCGGGATCTTTGGCGGTGGGCAGCTCGGCCGCATGACGGCGATGGCCGCGCGCGGCATGGGCTATCGCATTATGGTGCTGGACCCGGATCCGGCGTGTCCGGCGCGGTTTGTGGTGGATGGCTGCATTGAAGCCGGATGGGACGACAGTCGGGAGGCGGCGAACCTGGCGCGCGGCTGCGATGTGGTGACCCTTGAGATTGAGCAGATCTCGGAGCGCAGCATGGAGGCCGCGGCGAGCTTTGTTCCAGTGCGGCCGGGGCGGGCGATGGTGACGATGATCCAGAGCCGCGTGGAGCAGAAGAACTGGCTCCGTCGCAATGGCTTTCCGCTGGGGGAGTACCGCGCAGTTCGCAGCGCCGACGAGCTGCGTGAGGCCGTCAAGGAACTGGGTGGAAAGTGCTTCTGCAAGAGCTCGCGCGGCGGCTACGACGGACGGGGACAAGGCAAGGTCGGCTTTGCCCCGGGTGCAGACTTTGACGCCGAGATTCGTGGGGCGTGGGAGGCACTTGGTGAAGGCGAAGGCGTCGTGGAGCAGGCGATTGATCTCGAACGCGAGATCAGTGTGCTGGTAGCACGAAATCCTCGTGGTGAGGTAAAGGTCTACCCTGCGGCGTGGAACCACCATGAGAAGCAGGTTCTGGCATGGAGCGTGGTGCCCGCGCCGTTGGGCGAAGGTCTCTTACAGCAGGCGGAGTCGATAGCGCTGGAGCTTGCGGAGACACTGCAGCTGGAGGGTCTGCTCGCGGTTGAGATGTTTGTAACCAAGGCAGGATCACTTCTGGTGAATGAGCTGGCGCCTCGTCCGCATAACAGCTATCACGCGAGTGAGCGAGCCTGCGTGACCAGCCAGTTCGAACAGCTGGTGCGAGCTGTCTGCAACCTGCCCCTTGGCGATGTGCGTGTGATTGAGCCGGCGGCCATTGCAAATCTGCTGGGTGATGTTTGGCTGGATACGGAAGGGTCGCCGAAGTTCGATCAAGCGCTGAAGATTCCAGGGGTGCGACTGCATCTATACGAGAAGCTAAAGCCGCGACGGGGACGGAAGATGGGTCACCTGAGTGCGGTTGGCGGAACGGTTGAGG
>CAXTCB010000069.1:0-14993 GCA_964242875.1 uncultured Acidobacteriaceae bacterium | reverse complement strand
CCGCGTGTCCGACGGCATGCTGGGCGCTGCCGCTATCGGCGCCGAAGATGAGTTTCTCGGCGGTGAAGGCAGGGTCGGAGTAGAGCATGTAGATCTGCTCGCAGTAGGCGCGGGTGGCCTTGAAGAGGGCGAGGCGGTCGGACTTGTGCTTGGGGAAGGTCTGCTCGTGGCGGTAGACGACCTTGTCGGCGTAGTCGTAGAGGTGGCCGAGGGCGATGAAGCCGCGGCGTTCGCGCTGCTCGGTACTGCCGGGAACGGTATAGGTTTGGGAGTAGCCGTAGAGGGCGGGTTCGGCCTCTTCGCGGAGGATTTCTTCGTTGCGCCAGCCGGCGAGATAGTTGGCGGCGCGGGTGTAGACGTTGTGGGCGCGCTCGCCGGCGGGGAGGAAGTCCTGCGGCTCGGTGTCGGAGGGCTCGTGCTTGCCGAGGATGATGCGGATGAGGTTGTAGGGGCTGAGCTCGTAGTAGCGCTGCTGCATGGCGGGGGAGATCTTGTCGTAGGGCTGGGTGACGACGTCTTCCATGCGGACGCGGCTGGTGTCGTAGCGGAGGGCGCGGAAGGGGTAGATCTGGGCCATTTTGGAAGGGAGTCCTTGAGCTGGGTGCCTTTTGGGATTGTACGGGGTGGGGAATAAAAGACAGGGAGTAGGGAGTAGGGAGGCTGTACGTCGCTTCGCTCCGTCGTGAAGGACGAAATGCGGGGATCCTTCCGCTTCGCTCAGGATGACAAGCAAAACCGGACGGGCGGATGATGAGCAAACGTGAAGGACGGAATGCAGGGATCCTTCCGCTTCGCTCAGGATGAAAGCAAAACCGGACGGGCGGGATGCGGGATTCGGATTCGCTCAAGGTGGGTAAGCTGACTTCAAAGCGAGATGCGGGGGATCCTTCCGCTTCGCTCAGGATGACAGCGAGAGGGGTTGATCGGTCGAACGATTGTGCCCTGGGGAGCCGGTGTTCCCGGTAGAGAAGCAGGTTCCTCGACTTCGCTCGGAATGACAACTAACAAAAGGGCGAGCGCGGACGAACAGCGTGCGGGTAAAGAAAAGGCATCCGGGGTGGAGGTTCGGTCGTCTATTGAGGGACAGAGCCGCAGATCGATGGGTGTGTTTCAGGCGACCCCGCGTGATCTGTGCCTGCACGACCTTGAAATCGGGAGTCTTTCGTTGGCGGATGATCACGCGGAGTGGAAACCTAAGTTCAACCCGTGGCTGATTGCCGCGACGGTGGCGCTGGCGGCGTTTATGGAGGTGTTGGACACCTCGATCGCGAACGTGGCGCTGCCGCATATCTCGGGGAACCTGGGGGCGAGCCAGGACCAGGGAACGTGGGTGCTGACGAGCTACCTGGTGTCCAATGCGATTGTGTTGCCGCTAGGGGGATGGGCATCGAGCGTGATTGGTCGGCGGAACTTTTTCCAGCTGTGCATCATCATTTTTACGGTTTCGAGTTTTCTGTGCGCGATCTCGCCGAGCCTGCCGATTTTGCTGTTTGCGCGGGTGCTGCAGGGGATTGGCGGCGGCGGTCTGCAGCCGATGGCGCAGGCGATCATGGCGGACTCGTTTGAGCCGAAGAAGCGTGGGCAGGCGTTTGCGCTGTACGGGCTGGTAGCGGTGCTGGCGCCGTCGATTGGTCCGACGCTGGGCGGGTGGATTACCGACAACTACTCGTGGCGATGGATCTTCTACATCAACATCCCGATCGGAGTGCTGGCGCTGGTCCTGGTGCAGCGGATGGTGCAGGATCCGCCGTGGATCAAGGCGGATCGCGGAAACCTGTTCCGGGTGGATTATATCGGGCTCGGTTTCCTGACGCTGGCGATGGGTGGGTTGCAGATTGCGCTGGATAAGGGTGAGGAGAACGACTGGTTCGCCAGCAACTTTATCCGGACGTTTGCGCTGATGTTCGTGATCGGGATTATCGGGCTGATTTATTGGGAGTGGAAGGCGAAGAACCCGCTGATGAACATTCGCCTGTTCAAGTTCAGAAATTTTGCCATCTGCTGCTTCCTGATGAGCCTGGTAGGCGGCGTGCTGAACGCCTCAACTGTGCTGCAGCCGCAGTTTCTGCAGTCGCTGCTGGGGTACACCGCGACGAACGCTGGAAAGGCGTTGACGGCCGGTGGGATCGCACTGGTGATCGTCATGCCGCTGGCGGGGATTCTGACGGGCAAGTTCAGCGCGCGAAACCTGGCGGCGGTGGGGTTTGTGTTCTTTGCGTGTTCGTTCTATTACGCGTCGACGCACACGACGCTGCAGATGAGCTTCCGGTTTGCGTCGTTTCTGCGCGTGATCCAGATGCTGCCGATTCCGTTCTGCTTTATCTCGATTACGAATGCGGCGTATGTAGGGCTGCCGCGTGAGGCGAGCAACCAGGTGTCGGGCATTATCAACTTTATGCGCAACGTGGGCGGAAGCATCATGATTGCGATTACGGGCGCGGCGGTGACGAATCGCGGGCTCTTTCACCAGGCGCGGCTGCAGAACTCGATGCAGATGGGCAATCCGATTTTTGCGGAGCGAGTGCAGGGGATTACGGCGGCCTTGAATCAGAGCGGCCGAGGAGCGCAGGGCATGGTGGCGGCGCAGGCCTCGATCTACCAGCAGCTGCAGCAGCAGGCGGCGGCGTTGAGCTACGCCGACATTTACATGGCGCTGTGCTGGATGAGCTGCGGGATGGTGGTGCTGGCGTTTCTGCTGAACAAGAACCGGCCGGGCGATGCACCGAAGGATGTGGCGGCGCACTAGGAGCTTAGGGAGTCGGGCTTCGGGAGTAGGGAGCAGGCACAGGGAACGGGGCGAAGGGAGGGGGTACGCCGCTCCGCTCCCCTATAGCTTGTGGGTGGATTCAGTTACCTGATTCGGCTTTCTTATCGGTCTCGCTACCCGTGTGGCGCCGGCGGTCGGCTGGCGATGGTTTGAGTACCGGGGTTTTGATTTCGTGGTGGGTGAGTGCAGTCTGTTAAGGCGCGGGTGGCGGGTGGGGGTGTAATCTGCGGGCAAGCTGCTTGAACTATGTGCGCCGGCGGGGCCTTCCGTGCCGGTGGGCGGCGGCGGAGTGCAGGGGCTTCGGTGGAGAGCGCGACGGCTACCGGGGTTAGAGAGTCGCGGGTGGGCCGGGCTGGATTATGTGTGACGCGCGAGGATCGTGTGGAGGGAAGAGCGCGGGGAGTCAGGTCGCGCGCTGGGTTTTGCTGCTGACGGTGCTTCTCGGGCTGCTGGTGGCCGGGGCGCTAAGCCGAAGTGCGTCGGCGCAGGAGAACCCGCTGGGGCAGGTGACGACGGATCCGGCGCCGCCGAAGCCAAAGACGCCGGAGGAGCGGAAGCCGGTGGTGGACGGGACTGGACCTTCCGGCACGAACGCGGCGGAGCTGGCGACCAGTCGCAGGAACTCGCGGATCCGGGTGGATGTGAACATGGTTCTGGTGCCGATGACGGTGACGGACCCGATGAACCGGCTGGTGACGGGACTGGAGCGCGAAAACTTCCAGGTGATTGAAAACAACATGATCCAGGAGGTGAAGAGCTTCTCGGTGGAGGACGCGCCGGTGTCGATCGGGATTATCTTCGACCTGAGCGGGAGCATGGGATCGAAGTTTGCCCGGGCGCGCAAGGCGCTCAGCGAATTTCTGCGGACGAGCAATCCGCAGGACGAGTATTTCGTCGTGGGATTCAACGACCGGCCGGCGGTGATTGTCGACTTCACCAGTGAGGTGGAGGATGTGGAAGCACGGATGGTGATGCTGAAGCCGGCGAACCGGACGGCGCTGATTGACGCGATCTACCTGGGAGCGAACAAGCTGCGGCAGGCGAAGTACGACAGGAAGGCGCTGCTGATTATCTCGGATGGCGGGGATAATCGGAGCCGGTACACGGAGAACGAGCTGCGTCGGGTGGTGAAGGAGAGCGACATGCAGCTCTATGCGATCGGGATCTTTGATCAATATGCGCCGACGCAGGAGGAACAGCTGGGACCGCTGCTGCTGACGGACATCTGCGAGATGACGGGTGGGCGCATGTTCCGGGTGTCGGATGTGGGGGATATGGGAGATATTGCGACGCGGATCAGTGCGGAGCTGCGGAATCAATACGTGATCGGGTACAAGCCGGCAAACATCAAGCATGATGGGAACTGGCGTAAATTGAAGGTGCGACTGCTGCCGCCGCCGGGACTCCCGTTGCTGGCTGTGCACTTTCGCCAGGGGTACTATGCACCGTCGGACTAAGGCTGGGTGGATGTGGGCGGCGATGCTGGCCGTGGGGCTGAGTTGGGGTGGGCCGGCGCGGGCGCAGAACACGCCGGGACAAGACGGGCAACAGCCATCCCTCACGGTGGATCGGGATCCGGTAGAGTCGCCGGACCCGGATGTGCCGACGCCAGCAGCGACCAGCCAGACACAGACGGCGGGACAGACGGCGCAGGCTCTGGCGCGGGAGAATGGCAGATATACGCTGCGGCAGGACGCGTATGAGGTGCGGTTGAATGCGACCGTGATCGATGGGAACGGCCGATCGATCCTGGACCTGACGAAGGATGCCTTTCACGTGTACGAGGATGGGGTGCCGCAGACCATCAGTTCGTTTCGGCACGAGGATCTGCCGGTGTCGCTGGGGATCCTGATTGATAGCTCCGGGTCGATGTACGACAAGAAGCAGGCGGTGGAGCAGGCGTCCTTGAATCTGGTGAAGTTGTCGAATCCGCAGGATGAGGCGTTCCTGGTGGACTTCTCATGGGAGGCGTTCATCGATCAGGACTTCACAAGTGACATCAACAAGCTGCAACAGGGGCTGGGGTACATCAAGGCGAGCGGCGGGACGGCGATGTACGACGCGCTGGTGGCGAGTGCCGACTACCTGGCGAAGAACGCAAAGAAGCCGAAGCAGGTGCTGCTGGTAGTGACGGATGGCGAGGATAATGCGTCGAGTGCGACGCTCGAGCAGGCGATCCGCAAGATTCAGGATCTGGATGGGCCGGTGATTTATTCGATCGGGCTGCTGTTTGGGTCGGATACGGACAAGCGGGAGGCGCGGCATGCGCAGCGGGTGTTGCAGACCCTGAGTGACCAGACGGGGGGTCTGGCTTACTTTCCGAAGTCGCTGAAGGAGGTCGACGCGATTACGGCAGAGGTGGCGCAGGATATTCGAACGCAGTACTCGATTGCGTACCGGTCGACGAAGTCGCCGACGCTGGGAGGGTACCGGCAGATCCATGTGGACGCCAAGGAGAAGGGGTATAACCGGCTGCAGGTGAGGACGCGGACAGGATATTACCCGAAGGTTGCGGGAGAGAGTGAAGGCACGGCACCGGCAATGGGCGAGGGTAGCGGGCGGAAGTAAGTGCTGTTGCCTGCAGTTGATGGAGATTGTCGACGAAGATTAGGCGAAGAAATAGCTTGCCTGCGGCGAGCGCTCAAGATATAAAGAGCTCACTTTCGCTTCAGCAGCGACCCCGCGTCCGGTAGACGGGGCGATCTGCCGAAGTTGTTTCGCTTTCGGATTGTGCCATGACGAGCTGTCGGTCTGCTGCTTACAGAGTGTTTGCTCTTGCGGTCTCTATGTGGCTTGTTGCTGCCGCACGGCCGTTGATCGCGTTTGCCAGGACGGATTCCGTTCCGGATTGGGTGAAGGCGGCTGCAGCTCAGACGTTGCCGACGTATTCCGATCGAACGAACGCTGTGGTCCTGCGGGATGACACGACCTTCTCTGTGGGCTCGGACGGGCGGGCCACGGAACATCGCCGGCGGGTGGTGAAGATTTTGCGGCCGCAGGGGCGGGAGGACGCGCGGATCTTTCTGCCGTTTGACGCGGAGACGAAGCTCACGGATCTGCATGTCTGGAGCATTGGGCCAGACGGCCACGAGTACGCGCTCAAGGACAAGGAGATCGGCGAGATCGGATTTCCCGGCCAGGGAAACCTGTATGTGGATCTGCATGTGCGCGTGGCGGACGCTCCGGGGAGGGACCCGGGCGGGATCGTGGCGTATGAGTACGATCAACGCTCGCCTGCGTACGTGAACGAGACGACCTGGCATTTTCAGAGCGAGATCCCGGCGCTGGCGCAGAGCTTCACTTTGGATCTTCCGGCGGGGTTCAGTTTTGGCGCCGTGTGGGCACACCATGCAGAGGTAAAGCCGTCGGATCTGGAACACACGCGCTGGCGGTGGGAGCTGGGAAGTGTGCCGGCGGTCGATCTCGAGGACACGGCATATACCCCGGACGCCGCGGCGCTCGAGGGACGGGTGACGATTCACTATGCCGGGCCGGGCATGGTGGCACCCGTTGGTGATACGTGGAAGAGTGTGGGTCAGTGGTATCGAACGCTTGAGGCAAACCGACTGGAGGCGACGCCTGAGGTGACCGCGAAGGCGAAGGAGCTGGCAGGAACATCGGCGGACTTCTATGCCCGGACTGAGCCGATTGCGGAGTTTGTGCAGCGGCAGGTGCGGTACTTCGTCGTGGAGATGGGCGTGGGCGGCTACCAGCCGCATGCGGCGTCGGAGATCTTCCGCAATCGATACGGCGATTGCAAGGATAAGGCGACTTTGCTTTCAGCGATGCTGCGGTCGGTAGGTGTGCCTTCTGCGCTGATGATGGTTGATGACCGGCGCGGGGTGATCGACCCGAAGGCACCCTCGATTGAAGCAAACCACATGATTACGGCGATCGAGGTGCCATCGGGGTATGTATCTCCCAAGCTTCGGAGTGTGATTACAGCCAAGACGGGCAAGCGGTACCTGATCTTTGATCCGACATGGGAGAAGACACCATTTGGGCAGCTTGAGCATGAGCTGCAGGGAAGCTTCGGCGTGCTGATGACCGGAGATCAAAGTGAGATCGTGGCGCTGCCGGTGCTTTCGCCGGACCTGAACTCGATTCATCGCTCGGCGAAGTTTCGACTGCTGCCTGACGGATCGCTTGAGGGTCGAGTTACAGAGAAGCGATACGGCGATTCCGCAAGCATGCGCCGCTCCATGTACGACGCCGCAGATGAAGTGCATCAGGAGCAGTTCTTCAATCGAGTGCTGCGACAGGACTTCGCGAGTTTTTCGGTTACAGATTTCAAGCAGGAGAACCTCAACGCGCTCCATGAGGACCTGACCACAAGCTATGAGCTGACGGCGCAGCATTTTGGCCGGGCAACGGGTGCGCTGTTGCTCCTGCGGCCGCGGGTGTTTGGCAGTGAGGGACTTCGGCCAAGTGTGCGACGACAGGCGGGGCCACGGCAGGTGCCGATTGATCTGGTTGAGACGATCCAGGCGCAGGATGACTTCGACATTGAGCTGCCAGCGGGGTACACGGCAGAGGAGCTTCCTGAGCCGGTTGTGATGGAGCTGGATTTTGCGAGCTACCGAAGCGCGACGACGCTGACGGGGAACACACTGCATTTTCGGCGAAGCTACACGTTGCGTGAGGTGACGCTGCCGCCCGAGCGATTTGCTGACGTGGAACGCCTGGCAACGGTCATTGCGACTGATGAGCAGAGCAGTGCGGTTTTGAAGAAGCTGTAATCGATACCTTGTGCAAGGATTCTATGATTCTCTCTCGCTTACTTCTCTGTTTGATGTTGCTCTTACCTCTGGCTGGCTCCCTTGCGTCGGCGCGGGCGGACTCCTGGACGCCGCCCACCGCGGAGGAGCTCGCGATGACGGCAGCTCCTCAGGCTCCAGGGGCGAGAGCTATCTACCTGTTTCGGGAGCAGACGACAGACGACAAGTTGCACATGTACAGCGTGTCGGTGCGCATCAAGGTTCTAACTGACGCGGGCAAGGATCTGGGGAATGTAGAGCTGAACTACTCGCATGGCGGCAGGGCCGAGATGGGTCTGGATGAGTTGGCAGGCCGCACCATTCATCCGGATGGAACGATCATTCCGTTCACAGGCAAGCCATACGAAAAGCTGATCGCGCGGCGCAATGGATCCAAATACATGGCGAAGGTGTTCAGCCTGCCGGATGTGACGGTCGGAAGCATTCTGGAGTATCGCTACAAGCTGCGGTACGACGACCACTTCTTTATTTCGCCTGACTGGTATATCCAGGAGGATCTGTTCACGCGTAAGGTGCATTTCCTCTGGCGCCCCACGAACGAAGATCTGGTCATGAACGACGAACGCGGACAGCTGACAAGCCGCATCGCGTGGACGCCGATCTTGCCGGCAGGAACGGAGGTGCACGAACAGCGAGCGGCTGACGGAAAGCTGACCTTGGAGCTCACCGCGAGCGACATCCGACCGATCGCGCGCGAGGAGCACATGCCTCCGCTGAACAGCTTTTCGTATCGTGTGCTGTTCTACTACACGCCGTATCGCGGGCTGGAGGAGTACTGGAAGAACGAAGGGAAGTACTGGGCGAAGAAGCGGGACAGGTTTATCGGTCCGGGATCCGCAGTGAAGGCCGCGGTGCAGGAGATGGTGAAACCCGCGGATACGCCGGAGCAGAAGCTGCGGGTGATCTATGCGGCGACGCAGAAGCTCGAGAACACGGATCTCACGCGGAATCACTCGACGAGTGAAGACAAGGCGCAGGGTCTGGGCGAGATCCGCACAAGCGATGACATTCTGCGAAGGAGACGCGGATCGGGGGATGAGATCACGGCTTTATTTGTGGGCATGGCGCGCGCCGCGGGATTGAAGGCGTATCTGATGGGCGTGACCAACCGGCAGAGAAGTATCTTCTATGCGCCATACCTAAGCACGAGCCAGTTGGATGACGACATAGCGATCGTGAACTATGAGGGCAAAGACCACTACTTCGACCCTGGCGTACACTTCTGCCCGTTTGAGCATCTCGCGTGGCAGCATATGCGAACCGCAGGTGTGCGCGAGGTCGATGGGGGGTCCACGCTTGCGCAGACTCCGAGCGAGCCGTACAACCAGTCGCGAGTGAAGCGGATCGCCGATCTGACGATGGACGAGCATGGCGTGGTGACAGGAACGGTTTTGCTGACCTATACCGGAGTCCCGGCGATGTACTGGCGAGATCTCTCCGTTAGCGCGGACGAGGCGGCGGTGCGGCATGATCTGCAGGAGCAGATGCAGGGATTGTTGCCGGGCGGGATGCAGGTGACGATTGCATCGCTGACACCGCTCGACGACTACGAACATCCGTTGGTGGTGAAGTTTGCGGTGACCGGACCGATCGGGTCACCTGTGGGCAAGCGCCTGCTGGTGCCGGGTTCCCTCTTCGAGAGCAATCAGAGAGCGACCTTCCCGAGCGAGAAGCGGGAGCAGGCAGTCGATTTCGACTACGGCCTGATGATGCAGGATGCGGTACGGATCAAACTGCCGAAGTCGCTGACGATTGAGTCCGCGCCGAGTGCTGCGAAGGCGGGCTTCGCGCAGTTCGCGGGGTTCAGTATGACAAGCGAGACAGCACCTGACAGCATCACGCTGCGGCGCGACTACGCCTTAGGCGAGTTCTTCTACAAGCAGGAGGAGTATGGCGATCTTCGTAAGTTCTTCCAGACGATGGAAGCGGCGGATCAGCAGAGCCTGGTGTTGAAGCAGGTGACGGAAGCGAAGGGTGGCGAGTAGTTCAGCTTTCGTCTTCAGTCGGGCAGTAGCTGCAGGGGCGGACGGTCGTTGTTCTCACGAGATGGCAGACGTTGATTTTCGCTGGTGAGTACGGCGCTTGCGAGGTTTCGGCATCAGAGCGTCTCGTTCACCTGGAGGGAAGCGAGCTTCGTGTCGAGTTCTGTTTGCGCGAGGGCACGCTGAGTTTGGAGGCTGGCGAGATCGCGGCGGAGAGAGCCGAGGGTGTCTTCCTGGCTGTTGAGTTCGCCCGTGTAGCGTTTAGCGAGGGTGCGCTCCTCACTGCTGCCCTTGAGCGCGGCCAGGTTCTCCCGGAGTCGTTTCTGGTCTTCGACCAGCTGGTTGATAGCGGTTTGTTTGTCGTCGATCTGGCGATCGAGGCTGCTGACGGCGCGCTTGGCGACAAAGACGGGTTCGAGCTGTTGCAGAAGGGCGGGGCTGGCGTTGGCGTTGTGGAGGAACAGGGTGAGCTGGTCGTCGGTGGTGTCGACGAGGCGAAAATACTGATCGATGGTGTGACGCTCGCCGATGTGGAGGTGGACAGTCTCTTTTGGCGCGGTGGCGACACGGAAGCGGTAAGCGGTGGGAGTGGTCTCAGTGGGTTTGGGGTCGTTCGATCCAGTGCCGCCGGCGTTGTTCATTGTCCAGCCCTGGCGACGTGGCTGCTCGACGATGACGGTCCGGGCTTCGGGGGCGGCGTTCGAGACGAGGTACTCGACTTCTGCAATCTCGGAGGAGGTGGCTTTAAGGACGCCCCGAGTGACGGAGATGGTGGTGACGCGGCGCGAGTCGTTGCGGTGGTCGATGGAGACGCGGACGGCCTGGTCGGCGGCGTAAGAGAGCAGACGACGTTCGCCGGGGTGGATGGTGTCGAGCAGGCCTTCACCGCCGAAGCTGCCGTTCTCGACGATGGTGAAGGAGCCGCGGTCGAGGGTGAGCTGCGAGGTGTTGGTGATCCAGAGGGCGCGGAGCGGGATGGGGTCAGATGGAGACCAGAGGGTGACGCGCTCGGTCTGGATGGGGGTTTGAAGGATGGGGACGAGGGCGGACCCATTGCGCGGGATGGTGACAGGATCGGTGAGGTTGTAGGCAAAGAGGTCGTCGAAGGCGGCGGTGGTGGTGTTGGGGTTGGTGGAGCTGGCGGCGATGGTCTCGTAGGGCTGCATGGGGGCGACGAGCTGTGCGGAGGGATTGAGCTGGCGACCGTTCACGGGACCTCCCACGCGACGGGCGCCCCCGCCGATGTTGCCGCCGCTCCCGGGTCCGATGGCCGGAGCTGGAGCGTTGCCGAGAGCACCGAGAACGGCGCCGGCCGTCGCACTCCCGCCACCCATGCCGCTACCCGAGCCCTCTCCCATGCCGCTCATGCCGGCGACACCCGCCGCCTGTGGCGCGGGGGCGCCGTCTTCTTTTAGCATCTGCACGTTCTGGGGAACTTTTGTGGGAGCGGCGAGTGCGTCGACGGCGGAGTCGTGGGTTTGCGGGGTGAGTTCCGCGTCCTGGGCGATGGGGATCTCGGAGCGACGGGCATAGATGGGTTGGGCGAGGGGCTGGAGGAAGCTCTGCGGGCTGCCGGCGATGAGGGAGAGATGGACGTTGTTCCAGTCTTCGCCGGTGGTGTTGTCGATGACGGAGAAGCCCTGCAGGGTGGCACCCTGACTCGCGGGAGCAGCTTGCGCGTTCGCGGCAGATGGCTGTGCGGTGGGCGCGTCGGTGGTGAGGATGCGGTAGGTGGACTTCCAGATAGGAACTTCGGAGAGGAAGGAGACGCGGAGATCGCGGGTGACCTGGCTGCCGGCTGGGCCGTGGTCGGTGAGGGTGAGGTGGCGGATGCCTTCGGAGCGGTTGCGATCGAGGAGCTGGAGGTAGGAGTTGAGGTCGGTGCGGAGCGGGGCGTCGAGGAGGTGGACGATGGTGGCGGAGGTGAGCTCGAGGGTGCGAGCGGCGCCGGAGTCGGCGACGACGGTGAGGAAGCGGTTCTCGGGAGTGGGTTTGGCGTCGTTGCCGGAGGTGAGGGTGAAACGGCGTTCGAGCGCCAGGATGCGGCCGGTGAAGGGGGTGCCGGCGCCGGTGACGTCGACGCGGGCGCCGCGGAGGGCGTTGAAGAGATCGGCTTCGGTGGGCTGCTCGCCGAGCGAGAGGGGAAGGGCGCGGAGCTGCTGGTCGAGCGGGGTAGTGGAGTTGTAGCCGGCGCCGGTGATGCGGCCGCCGTTGAGGTCAATGGCGGTAAGGGACTGGAGGACGTCGTTGAGCTGCGAGGAGGTGAGGTCGAGGGTGACGGTGGCGTCGCCGGTGACGCGGCCGGTGTGCTCGAAGAAGCCGACGCCGTTTTTGTAAAGGGACACGTGGGTGACGGGAAGACTGGTGGCGCGCGGTGTGACTGACGAAGCGGCCGGTCGGTTGCTGCGAGATGGCGGCGCAGTGCGAGGGGCTGCGGTGTGGCTTGAGGTCGGGGTTGCGATGGTTGCCTGGTCCAGGGCCTTGGAGCCGGTCTGGGCGGCGACGGGGATGGCGACGAGGCAGGCGGAGAGGGTGAGCGGAAGCGGCGTTCGCAAGGAGAGACTCCTAAGCTCGGGCTGGAGACGAGCTGTGCTGGGGACTTAGACCGTGGCCCCCACGATTTTGTTCCCGCCCATCGTCGTCTTTTGTGTGGAGCGTTGCATGAATGCTCTGTCTGGAACTTTCGGCGAGAGCGGGCGCGAGGGCGGGAATGCGCGTTTGCAGGACTGATTCTTTTTGCATCATTCTTCGATGTCGTACTATCTACTCCGGAGAGATGGGGCCGATGACGAGTGAGACGACAGGGGCGAAGCTGTGGACTGTGCTGGCGCGGGCGTACCGGTCGATAGCCGAGGTGCTGGAGGCCAGTGTTGCCGAAGAGGGGATGTGCCTGAGTGATTTTGCGGTGCTGGAAGTTCTGTTGCACAAGGGGTCGCTACCGATTTCAACGATTGGCGAGAAGGTGTTGCTGACCAACGCCTCGATGACGTCAGCGGTGGACCGGCTGGAGCAGCGGGGGCTGGTGCGGCGGATGAACAGTGGAGGGGACCGGCGCGTGCGGCTGGTGGAGTTGACGGCGTGCGGACGCAAGCTGATCACCGATGTGTTCGGCCGGCATGAGAAGGAGATCGAGCGCATGATGGGCGGACTCGATGCCGCGCGGAGAGACCAGATGCGCGCCGGGCTGAAGACGATCGGGATGACGGCGAAGACGATGCACGAGGAACGAACGGCGGTGCGGAAGGCTCGGGTTCGTGAGGACAAGTTAGCGGGATGAAAGAGCTCTGGTGCGGAGCAAGGCATGGTGTCTCCGCACCCTGACTTAACGCAGGATGAACGATTTTGAGGAGACTTAGCACGATGAAGCGCACGACACTCTTACTGACTCTTTCTGCATTGGCGCTGAGCGGCGCGGCGGCGCTGGGACAGGCTGTTCCGTATGCGATTGATCCGGCCCACTCCGAAGTTGATTTCTCGATCAAGCACATGGCGATCTCGACCGTGCATGGGCGGTTCTCGATCAAGAGCGGCACGGTGCACTACGACGCGGTGAACCCGCTGAAGAGCTCGGTCGAGGCGGTGATTGATGTGAAGTCAGTGAGCACGGGTGAGCCGAAGCGCGATGAGCATCTGAACAGCCCGGACTTCTTTGAGACGGCGAAGTATCCGACGGCGGAGTTCAAGAGCTCGAGCGTGAAGAAGGTGAGCGATGGTTATGACGTGTACGGCGACCTGACGATGCATGGTGTGACCAAGCCGGTGACGCTGCACCTGGACGAGCCGAGCAAGGAACAGATCGGCATGGATGGCAAGCCGCATCGGGGTTTTTCCGCGACGACGCAGATTAATCGCAAGGAGTTTGGGCTGGTGTGGAATGGGAATCTGAAGTCGGGTGACAGCGTGCTGGGCGACGACATCAAGATGACGTTTGAGATAGAGGCGGGAAAATCGTAATTGAGATTGTTACAAACGCAAAAGGGGCGCCAGACTGAAGTTGGCGCCCTTTTGTTTTGCGTGTGGGTGTGAAGGGATTAGGTGGTGCGAAGGACGATGCCGGTCATGTTGCCGCTGGGGACGACGTGAGCGGGGGCGCCGGGAAGGCCAGTGCGGTCGTCGATGGGAAGGGTGACGACGCCGCCCTGTCCGACGAGGAGGAGATCAGAGCCGTGGAGGGTGAGCGCGGCAACATGGCTGAGGTGCGGGATGGCCTGCTGGTGCAGCGAGGTAAGTCGCCCGGAACGAGAGAGACGGAGCGTCGACAGCATGGTGGGAGATGATGGGCTGCTGCCAAAGCTGGTGGCGTAGACGAGCGTGCCGGCGGCGTTGATACACGTGGGGCCGGCGGTGCCGTTGCCGGCTAGCGGCAGGTGGCGGATGGCGGCGGCGAAGGCGCCGGTCTGCGGGTCGAGTGGAACGACGGAGATGGCCGGGCGGAGGCGGCTGGTGACCAGAAGATACGAGGCTGATGGATGAAGTGTGAGATGGGCGGGGCCGGAGCCGGCGGGGAAGGAGAGGCGGTCGGTGATACGCGGGTGATCTTCGCCGGCGGACGGCGCGAACGAGAGAAGATTGAGGTGGTCGGTGCCAGCGTCGGTGGTGTAGGCGACGCTCGCATGGGGATGAAAGAGAGCCGAGTGCGGCTGCGGGAGCCTTTGCGAGGCGTGCGGGCCGGAGCCGGTCTGCTTGAGGACGTGTTCGACGGGGAGCAGGGAGCCGTCGTCAGCGATGGGGAGGAGGTTCAAGTGGCCGCCCTCGGAGTCGACGACGAGGAGGGTACGGCCGTCAGGTGAGACGGCGATGTGGCGGGGGCGCGTGGTGGCGAGGGCGAGAGGCTGACGACTGATTTGATTGAGCCAGTGGCGGCTGCGCTCAAAGGTCTTCTCGACGGAGAGGAAGGAGGGATCGTCAATGCTGATGGCGGTGGCGAGGCCGCGGCGGGCGTCGCCGCCGGGACCACTCTGCGGGCGGCTGGCGGTGTAGAGGACGGGCAGCGTGGGATGCGCGGCGAGCGCGTTGGGATAGAAGGTGTCGAAGGGGTACAGGACCTCGGTCCAGGTGCTGCCCTCGAGGCGGTAGGTGTTGATGGTGCGGACGCCGCCCTGGTGGGCGTTGAGCATGCTAACGAAGGCGAAGGCGGGACGCGCTGGTGCGGGAGCCGGCGCAGGGGGCGCGTCGGGGCGCGTCACTGCGGGGAGGGTCGTGGCAGCGGTGGTGAGGCCGAGGGTGGTAAGGAAGGTGCGGCGGTTCCAGGTCGGGTTCATATTGGGGCTCCTGGTGGTGAAGTGCGTATGTCGCTTTGCTCCGGTGTGAACAGCGAAATTCGGGGTTCTTCGCTTCGCTCAGAATGACAAGCAAATGCACTCGGAGGTAAATGAAAGGATGAAGGACCGCTTTGCGATCAGGTGGCGCGAATGCTCATGCTGCTGTGAAAGATGTTGTTGGGGTCGTACTGCTGTTTGACCTTCT
>CAXTCB010000068.1:0-15169 GCA_964242875.1 uncultured Acidobacteriaceae bacterium | reverse complement strand
GCCCGCACGTGTCCGAGATCACCTTCCTCGAGTCCAGCCGCCTCGTCCAGATCACTATGCCCGAGGCCGACCGCGCCCTCGCCGCCAGCAACTGGCGCTCCGCCATGGCCCCGCTCCTCGAGCGCCGCACCGGCCCCCGCAAGGTCGCGCTCCCGCCGGCCGTTGTGCCTTACTCCATCGCTGACCCCGTCCACGCCAGCGGCGCACCCGCCCTCGCCCTCCGCAATCAATTCGTTCGCAGCAAAGTTACAGATCTCCCGCTCCCCGCAGACGACGCCGCCATCGCCTTCGCCCCCGTCCACCAGCTCTCCCGCTGGATCGAGCACCGCCACCTCACCTCCGAGCGCCTCACCGAAATCTACCTCGCCCGCATCGCCCGCTTCGACCCCAAACTCCGCTGCATCATCACCCTCACCCGCGACCACGCCCTCGAGCAGGCCCGCGCCGCCGACAAGGAGATCGCCCGCGGCCACTATCGCGGCCCCCTCCACGGCATCCCCTGGGGCGCGAAAGACCTCCTCGACACCGCCGGCATCCCCACCACCTGGGGCGCCGAACCCTATCGCAACCGCGTCCCCCAAACCGATGCCATCGTCACCCAGCGCCTCAACGCCGCCGGCGCCGTCCTCCTCGCCAAGCTCTCGCTCGGCGCCCTCGCCCTCAACGACGTTTGGTTCGGCGGCCAGACCATGAACCCCTGGCTGCTAGAAGAAGGCTCATCGGGATCGTCGGCGGGGCCAGGAGCGGCCACCGCGGCCGGGTTAGTCGGCTTCGCCATCGGCTCTGAAACCGGCGGCTCCATCGTCTCGCCCTCCATGCGCTGCGGCGTCACCGGCCTCCGCCCCACCTTCGGCCGCGTCGCCCGCACCGGCGCCATGACCCTCTGCTGGTCGCTCGATAAACTCGGCCCCATGGCCCGCTCCGTTGAAGACACCCTGCTCGTCCTCAACGCCATCACCGGCCCCGACCCCACCGATCCCTCAAGCGTCCCCAGCCACCTCGACTTCCATGCCACCGCGCCGGTTACAAATCTCCGCGTCGGCTACTTCCCCAAGTGGATGCACGAAGCCCCCGCCACCGACGTCGACCGCCGCGCCCTCGAGACCGTCCGCTCGCTCGGCATGACCCCCGTCGAAGTCTCCATCCCCGACTGGCCCTACGACTCGCTCCAGCTCATCTTGTTTGCGGAAGCTGCCGCGGCCTTCGAAGAACTCACCGCCTCCGGCCACGATCACGACCTTCGCATGCAGGTCGCCGACGCCTGGCCCAACTCCTTCCGCCAGGCCCGCTTCCTCTCCGCCGTCGACCTCGTCCAGGCCGATCGCCTCCGCCGCAAAGTCGCGCTCGAGATGGCCCGCCTCTTCGCTCCCCCATCACCCAGGTCAACGTCCGCCGGCGGCGCAACTCCCGCCGGGAAGTCCGCCTCCGGCGGAGCCGGCGTCGACCTCCTCCTCGTCCCCTCCCTCCGCGACGAGATGCTCACCATCACCAACTTCACCGGCCACCCCTCGCTCACCCTCCGCGCCGGCTTCGTGGAGGTCTCACAGGCCCGCAGCGACTGGGCCCCCGACCCCGCCCACCCACTCCCCACCTTCTCGCCCCCACGCCGCGTCCCCCACGGCATCACCCTCATCGGCCGACTCTTCGACGAAGGCACCATCGCCCGAGCCGGCCTAGCCCTCGAACGAGCCTTCAATGTCGCCGCCGAAAGACCACCCAATTTCTAAGGAAGAAGTTCAAGGCCTGCTAAGGTGCTTGTTGTCCGCAGAGGTGAGCAAAGTGAGCAAGGTGGCTGGCTCATGAAGAGCAACCATACATCTCTACTTGATAACTTCGATGGTCAGCACGCCCGCCCTGCTAAACGTACCGAACCAGGGGCGCTCAGCCTTCTTAATTCCCGGAGAATACGGCTCTTTAGGTTGATGATCGCCACGACCCATTCGCTTTGATCCTCAGCCTTATTGTTTGCTGTAGCGAGGATTGCGACTTCTGACTTCCGAATGTCTTCTCTATGTAAGTTTTTCATCTCGTGATCACGAGACAACAAGAGCCATCCATTCTTGTGACAGAACCTGATAATCTCCGGGTCTGGAACGTTACTTCGTGCTTTCCCGTGTTCATCCCTGAACCACTCGTGGAAACGCTGAACGGTGAAGCCGGCTGTTCTAAGCTGAGTCGCTACAGACTCCGCCGCGAAGCCCTCATCGAGGAAGAGAACACATTCTTCACGCCGCTTCTTGACGTAGCCCAAGGTGTATCAGCGCCTTTTCAACAATATCGGCTTCTAGCCCATAGTCATTTGCGATGGCTGCCGTTGTAAACCCGGCCCTTTTGCTTCCAAGCAAAACGTTTGCAGGAATGCGTGTTCCAATAACAACCAAACGACCGGAGAAGATATCCGGGTTCATTGATACAGGGCGAGTTTCATGGTCTTTAGCTGCAAATCGCCACGGGAATATGAACTCGTCCACAACGATTCGGGAAGCAAAAAGATCCACGACCTCCCGAACGACTTGCTGTCCCGGGCTTCGTCCGAGCGACGTAATTGTACGAGGCTTTCCGGCCCGAGCAGGCTTGTCGTAAACGAGATCCTTAAAGCACTCCTTTACCGCATCTGCTCTCTTTAGGGGGTGTTTCGAGTTGAACATCTTCCGTGCGTTCATCATGGAACGGCGCAGGAATTGCAGAGAGAACTTGTACTCTTCGCGAAGGAGGTAAACACGATAGGCCTCTTCGATGTCTCTGTAGGACAGGAGATGTATCTCCCCCACGCTTCCCGAAGATTTGAGAATAGGATCCGCACCCTCATACCAAGAGAACATCGTTCTTGGACTGATTGCCAGGATGTTTGCAGCTTCAGGAATTGTGTAGGTTGGGACGGATCGAAGATCTTGGCCGGGCTTGCGAGACGGTTTATTCCTAATCATGTCCGCGCACCTCCATCAGCTTGCAGTCGAGCAAGAGAATGATACCTTTTCCGCGACGTAATAGCTCCTGTCCTAAGGGTGGCGCATTTTTCCCACTCCCTCCGCTATCCTGAAACTGACACAAGAGCGCAGCCTACGGCTGCGCTCTTGCTCTTAACCCTGACCCAATCACCGGTCCAGACCTAACTCACATCAACCCAGGATTTTGCACAACTTTCAAACAGGGGAGCACGATACCGCATGCCCGACACGACCACCCAACCCGAGCGCCAACGCTGCCGCCACATCCACGCCGACGGCCGCCGCTGCGGCTCGCCCTGCCTCCGCGGCGAAGCCTTCTGCTACTTCCATCACACCTCCCGCAAGCCCATCGCGCGCTCGGAAGCTCGCCGCTCCCGCCGCTCCGCCTTCGATCTCCCCTTGCCCGAAGACCGCACCTCCATCCAGCTCTCCATCGGCGAGATCCTCCGCCGCATCGCGGCCAACGACGTCGACCCGCGCCGCGCCGGCCTGCTCCTCTACGGCCTCCAGATCGCCTCCACCAACCTCGCCCAATCTCGTGACCAGTCCCGCAACCAAGCAGGCGCCGCCCCCCTCGAGTCGCCCGTCGAAGAGCTCACCCTCGACCCCGCCCTCGGCCCCCTCGCACCCCCGGCTCCCTTCGTTCCCACCGCCAACGGCGGCAAGCCCTCACTCATCGAGATCCTCCTCGAACGCCTCGGGCCGCCGCTGAACCCGGCGTCCATCTCCAATCCGGGCGGCCCCGACGAGCCTCAACCGTCCGCGTCGAACCCTCAGGACACCGTCAACGCCGCCGGAATCGTCCTTCCCGCCATACAGGCCGCCGCCCTCAGCCCACGCACCGCGCCTACAATTACCCATACGCCCACGCGACCATCATGCCTACCCTCCGCCTCACCCTCGCCGCTCTGCTCCTCGCCTCCACAACCGCGCTCGCCCAGCAAGTCATCCAGCGCGGCGCCCTGGGCACCCCCGCTCAGGTCCTCGACGACACCGGCACCTGGACCACACCCTTCCTCGCCGTGCCCGCCAAGGAGGTCGAGATCTACCTTCCCGATGTCTCGAGCCAGGTCTGGCTGCGAAAGAACTATCGCAACTTCGAGGATCGCGGCCAGTACGTTCTCACCCTCTTCACCCGCTATCGCTCGCCCGAGGCCTGCCGTGCCAATCAGGTCGGCTGGGGACTCGGCGACCAGGCCCACCTCGACGCCTGCGCCACCGACATCGCCTACCGCGTCCGCACCGCCACCGTCGACACCAACCTCAAGACCGTCACCCTCATCACCGCCGCCATGGCCGACCCCGACGGCAACCTCGATCCGGCCTCAGTCCAAAACAACCACCTCGTCCGCCGTTGGGCCGAGCTCGACCCCAACACCCAGAAGGCCCTCGACGTCGCCACCGCCGAGATCACCAAACAGATGGCTCGTTACGACCGTCGCCTCCAGTCCACCCGCTGATCCATCTGTAACCTTTCCTGATCACATCGCTGCGGCATTCCGTCGCCGCAGCCACCAGTACACCGGCACCCCCGTCGCCACAATTAGCAGCCCCGGCCACGTCGTCGCTGGCCGGTACGCGAACAGCACCAGCAGCACCACCGCCGCGCCCACCACGTAGAACCCAGGTAGCCAGGGATATCCCCAGCACCGGTACGGCCGAGCCGCATCCGGCCGCGTCACCCGCAGCCGAAACAACCCGCTCACCGTCAGGATGTAGAACAGCAGCTCGGCCGAGATCACGTAGTCCAGCAGGTTGCTGTACAGATTGCCGTACTTGCCGGTGCTCGCGTCATACGTCCGCGGCAGCACCAGCAGCATGCTCCACGCACACTGCAGCGCCAGCCCCCACCCCGGCACCTGCCGCTTGTTCAATAGGCCCGCCCGCCGGAAAAAGAGACCATCCTGCGCCATCGCGTAACAAGCCCTGGCGCCCGCCATCGTCATCGCGTTCACCGTGCCAAACGTCGACACCATGATCAACAGCCCCATCGCCAGCGCGCCAATCCCCGGCAGCACCGCATTCACCGCCGACGTTGCCACCCGGTCGCTCGGCGCATTCTGGATTCCCAGCAGCGGCAGCGCCGCCAGGTACGAGAGATTGAACAGAATGTAGAACACCACCACCAGCGAAGTCCCGATCCCCAGCGCCAGCGGCAGATTCCGCTTCGGATTGTGTACCTCACCGGCCACAAACGTCACGTTGTGCCACGCGTCAGCCGAGAACAACGAACCCGTCTGTGACACGCACAGCGCCACAAACATCCCGAACGCCGTCACGGCGCTTGCACTCCGAATCGACACCACGTTGACCGGCGTCCACGCATGCGCAAAGTTCCCCCGCAACACCCCCGGATGCGTCGCAAACGCCCATACCCCCAGCACCAGCAGCAGCGCCATTCCCACCAGCTTCGAGACCGTAAACACGTTCGTGATCAGCTTGCCCCAGTTCACCCCGTAGCTGTTCACCAACGCCGCCAGCACCAGGATCCCGAGCGCCAGCGCCTGCGCCGTCGAGAGCGACATCGCATACCCCGGCAGCACATGCACCGGCGAGATTAAGTAATGCGTCTCGCTTACAGCAGGAAAGAGCACCCCCGAAAAGCGCGCAAACGCAATTGCCACCGCCGCGATCGTCCCCGTCTGAATAACCGTCAGCATCGTCCAGCCGTACAGAAACCCCAGCAGCGGACTAAACGCCTCACGCAGGTAGATGTACATCCCACCTGCCTCCGGCATCATCGCCGCCAACTCCCCATAGCTCAGTGCGCCCGTAACGGTCAGCACACCCGTGATCGCCCACGCCACCAGCAGCCACCCGGCCGACCCCACCTGCCGAGAGATCTCCGCAGACACAATGAAAATGCCCGACCCGATCATCACCCCGGCCACAATCATGATCGAGTCGAATAGCCCCAGCGCCTTCCGGAACTCCGTCGGATTGCCGTCGCTATCCACTGTCCGACCCAACTCCGTCCCCGTCACCTCACCTGATCCATCTACCATTCGAGCAGTCTAACGGCGTCGCCCGCATCACCGCACACGCGCCCGGACAATCCCAGGCTTTTTAGGCCATCGAGCTACGCGCCAGCAACAGGAGAGGCAAGGTCAATCGATCGATAGTTCAGGGCTGTGGAGCGTCCGGCAGCGGGACAGCCTCAGCGGGAGCGTCCTGCAAGGGCGAGGCCACCGTGCACAGGCTGAAGCTCGCAATAGCAGCAGGGTCTGAATGTGGACGCACCTGCAGCGTGCCAAGCACCTCCGCCGCCGCGGGTGTCTGGTCACGGAGGCGGAACACCAGGACGCCTGGCTGGACCTCCTTGGCCGAGAGCAGGTTGAAACCGCCAGTCCGCTGCCGCAGATCCATCTGGGCCGCGGTCACCGGGGAGAGCGCATCGTTCGGCAGAACCTCGCCGAGAGCGGACCGGCTCGCCTGGTTGAAGGCAGCAAGCCAGCGATACAGCAGGCGTCCAGAAGGCGTGTCAGGGATCAGCCCCGTCTGGTCGCCAAAGCGTGGCAGCCGAACCAGAATGGTTGGATGAACGCTGCTGACGTGGTCTCCGCGCTTTGCAGGCGTGGGAGCATCTGCCGGGTCCCCAAGCACAATGGTGTCGACCTGGTTCGGATCGTCCTTGTCGTCCGCGGACGGAGCAGCTCCTGCAGTTGCGCTAGGGGAACGTCGAGACGAAGAGTCACCAAAGCTGAGATGGGCCTGTCCCGTATGGCGAAGTGCGTTCAGAACCAGCGAGAGTGCGCCAACCGCGGCCACAGTCGCCAGCAGGATGGCGCCAGGGCGGAGTGGCTGCCGGCCGGTGAGATAGAAGCTCGGCGCGACGGCGATCGGAACTCCAGTTCTGAGAGGCTGTTGCATACGTACCTCATCCTTGAAGCTGCCGAGACCGGAGTGGTCAAATTCGGCATGATCGGATCTGCATTTAGTGTAGACGGCCCGCCTGGATCGGCCGCCCGATGCAACTTCTTGATTCACCATTTCCCGCTGCCTGATCTCATCCGTCCGATTTCGCGTCCAACTCGGTATGCCCCCCCACCGGGAACCCAGCACCCCTACTGCCTACATCAATCGAATCGGTACCGCAGTCCCGGCCAATGATGTCCACGAGCCCTTCGTCGAGTTCGGCGCCGCCCTGCTCGACGATGAGCGCACCTCGCATCTCTTCCGCCGCGTCGCCGCTCGTTCGGGCATCACTCATCGCTACTCCGTTCTCTCACTTGATTCCTCTCACCCCGACTACACACCACAACTGGATGGCCGCCGCCTCTATAGGCGCGGCAGCTTTCCCGCTACTGCCCACCGCATGCGGATCTACGAGCAGACCGCCCCTGCACTCGCCCGCCGAGCTCTCGATCGACTAAACCTCTCCGCCGCCGAACGCAGTTCCATCTCACACCTCATCCTCACCTCCTGCACCGGCCTCTACGCTCCAGGTCTCGACTTCGAGATCATCGACCACCTCGGCCTGCGCACCTCCGTCGAACGCACCATGATCGGCTTCATGGGCTGCTACGCCGCCATGAACGCCCTCAAGCTCGCCCGCCACATCGTCCGCTCCGAGCCCCGCGCCGGCGTGCTCATCCTCAACCTCGAGCTCTGCACCCTCCACTTCCAGGAGACCCAGCGCCTCGAAGAGGTTCTCTCCTTCCTCGTCTTCTCCGATGGCTGCGCCGCCTCGCTCATCTCCGCCCAGCCCACCGGCCTCGCCATCGACAGCTTCGCCGCCGTCGTCATCCCCGACACCCGCGACCTCATCACCTGGTCCATTCGCGACCTCGGCTTCGACATGCTCCTCTCCGGCCGCGTGCCTACGGAGATCGCCCGATCTCTGCGCACATCAATCACCGAAATAGCCGGCCCCACCGGAACGGCCGGCATCGACCACTGGGCCGTCCATCCCGGCGGCCGGTCGGTTCTGGATGCGGTCGAAGACGGTCTCGCCCTGCATCCCGGTCGCCTCAAAGAATCGCGACACGTCCTCCAGTGCTTCGGCAACATGAGCTCCGCCACCGTCATGTTCGTGCTCGACGAGATCCTCCGCCACGGCCGCTCCGACGAGACCGGCTGCGCGATGAGCTTCGGTCCCGGGCTCACCGCCGAAACCATGCGCTTCCACTTGGCATAATGATGCCTGCTCGCGCGTGTCTTTCTCATCGGAGTGTGGTGACAGTCGGGCTCTCCGAACTACGTCCGCCGCGTCACGCAGCAACAATCCCGGTGCTCGTTCGTGTAAAGAAAACCAACGCACGAAAAACTTGGCGCGGATTGGGAACACTCCTGTAGTATCGGCCGATCCGGTCTCCAAGTACGCCAAGCCACTTCTGAGGTGAATTATGCGTCTTCTATGGCGCGCAGCCATGTTCGCTGCGTCTTGCGCTCTCCCTGCGTCCACCCTGCCTTCCTTCGGCCAGATGTCGGCAGCCATCGCCACCGGCAAGGATGTCGCCATTGGCAATCCCATCGCCCTCACGTTCTACGTCGCTCCCGCGCACCCCGCGGAGGCGGAAGCGAAAGCCAGGTCCCTTCAGACCCCCGGCTCGAAGGACTATCACCAGTTCCTCACCGTCAAGGAGTTCGTCGACGACTACGCCGTCAGCAATGCTGAACTTAAGAGCATTGAGGGCAGCCTTGAAAACCTCGGCTTCACCATCGCGTACGTCTTTCCCAATCACCTCGCCATTCAGGTGACGGGCACCGTCAGCACTGCGCAGAACGCGCTCGGCGTCACCCTCAAGCAGTTCGTCTCGGATGGCAAGACCGGCTTCGCTCCCTCAAAGCCCATCACGCTTCCGAAAGAGCTGCAGGGGAAGGTGAGTAGCGTCGGCGGCCTGAACACGCTGCATCACCCGCGTCCCATGCTCAAGCAGTCAGCGTTCGCCGAACGCACCACCCGGCGAGCCGTTCCGCGCAATCTCGTCGGTGGTGAACCCGGAGATTACCTGCCCGCTGACTTCGCTAAGTTCTACAACGTGGACCCGCTGTACAACCAGGGCTTCAGCGGTCGTGGCACCACCATTGGCATTGTGACCCTGGCGGACTTCAAGCCCGCCGACGCGTACGCCTTCTGGAAGGGCATCGGCCTCTCCGTCTCTCAGACCCGCATCACCAAAGTCGACGTCGACGGTGGAACCCTCGTCCCCCTCGATCCTGACGGAGAAGGCGAAACCGATCTCGACACCGAGTACTCCGGCGCGTTAGCCCCAAAGGCAAAGCTCCGCGTCTACGTCTCCCCCAATGTCACCACCTCCAACTTCATCGACGGCTTCGAAGCCGCCGCGTCCGAGAACCTCGCGGACACCGTCTCAACCAGCTGGGGCGAGCCTGAGCTCTACTACTTCCCCGATCTCGCCCCTGCGTATCCGTCAGAGACCTACCTGCTTGATGATTTCCACGCCGTCTTTCTCGAGATGGCTCTTCAAGGGCAAACCCTCTATGTGGCCGCAGGCGACTCCGGCTCCTTTGACACCGTGCGGGGCTGCTCTCCATTCGGCACACCGAGCGCCAAGAACACGGTCTGCAATGCACCGTACTCCGTCGATTCTCCTTCCAGTGATCCGCTGGTCACCGCTGCCGGTGGAACCACCTTGCCCTTCTCCTTCACCACGAACAGCGGTTTCCATGTCTTCGTGAAGCAACAGCGCGCCTGGGGCTGGGACTACATCGTCACCGAGGCTGCGGAGCAGGGCTTTGGCAGCGTCTACACCTTGCCTGACTTCTTCTCCGTCGGCGGCGGTGGCGGCGTCAGCTCCTACTTCAACCTGCCCTGGTACCAGACCGCAACTGCCGGAATGACCAAGACCGTTGCCGGCCAGTACTTCACCGTCGACAACGGCGGCGGACCCGTCGTCGACGTGATCCTGCCGTCAGCCTTTGCCGGCCGTAACTCGCCCGATCTCTCAACCAACGCCGATCCTGAAAGCGGGTATCAATACATTCAGGACGGCATGGTCGTCGACGGTTACGGCGGCACCAGCTTCGTCGCCCCTCAGCTCAACGGAGTCACCGCTCTCTTCGTTGAGGCCACGGGCGAACGCGTCGGCCAGATCAATCCCGCGCTGTATCGCCTCCAAGCCACCACCATCGCCGACGACCGGCTTGGCGATAACTGGGGCTACGCCGCTCTGCCGGGCTATGACAACGCCACTGGACTCGGCGTCCTCAACGCGGCGAGTCTCCTCAGCGGACTCGAAAGGCTGAAAGAGGTGAAGTAGACGCGAGTCTCGACCCGCAAACCAAAGGGCAGCCGGAGTCACTTCGATCCGGCTGCCTTTCTTTCATCAGGCAATCACGCCGCAGAAGAAGAACAGAGAAGCTGGCATGACGGCTTTTGCAAATCCTCTACAGGCGAAGAGCGCGACCGCGGTCTAAGCCATGCGCGGCAATCTTAGACTCGTTCCTGCCTGGCTTTGCGAGCCCGTATTCCGCGGCGGGTATAGCGCATCGAAGCGGGATCGCCACACCAGTGCCACGTTAATCGCTGTACAGATAGCCGGGATCGCCCGGCCAATCCACAGTCCCTGAATGCCCAGCGGCGTGTGCAGCGTGAGCCACCACGTGAGCGGCAGGCCGATCACCCACGACCACAGAACACCCGCCAGCATCGGTGTGCGCGTGTCGCCCAGCCCGCGCAGACTGCCTGAGAGACACGCCTCCCATGCATCGAACGGCTGGTAGCACGCGGCGATCGCAAACACCGAAACGCAGGCTGCGATCACCGAGGGATCGACTGTGTAGATCGAGGCCAGTTGCCGCGGAATCAGCAGAAAGACGATCGCGGCGGTTCCGGCAAAGATCACCGAAATCCAGCTTCCGGCACGTGTCGCAAAGCCCACGCCGACACGATGGTCCGCGCCCACGGTCTGTCCGACCCGAACCGCGGTCGCGCCCTGCCCGATCCCAAGCGGCACCATGTACACAATGGCGGCTACATCAAGAACCACCTGATTGACGGCCAGCGCGACAGCGCCAAGCCGGCCGCACAGCAGAGTCTGAAAGGTAGACACCCCAAGGTCAGCCATGGTCTGGATCGCCGGCGCCCAGCCCAAGCGAAACAAAGCCCGCAACGGCTCAGCACTCGGCAGAAACATGCGCACGGAGATCTCGACTTTGTCGCGCCGCAGATGGCGAACAAACGCAAACATCAGGATCCCTAGCATGTAGAGCCGGACGATCCCCGTCGCCCAGCCGGATCCAGCCAGCCCCAGTCGCGGCGCTCCAAGATGCCCGAAGAGCAGCGCATAGTCCGCAACAAGATTGACCAGGTTAGCGGTCACCAGCGAGACCATGATCGCGACCGTCAGGTTGATTGCCTGCAGATAGCGCCGCAGCGCCATGTACACCAGCAGCGGAAGTGTTGACCACTGGAGTGCCGCAAGATAGTGCAGCGTCTGTGCGGCAAGCGCCGGCTCAATGCCGTCCCACCGCAGAACAGGACCCGCTGCCAAAAGCAGCAGGGAGGTGATCGGGGTCCAGAGAGCGATCAGCCAGACCGACTGAGCCAGAAAGAAGAGGCATCCCTGCCGGTCCTCTCTCCCAAAGGCCTGCGCCACCAGAGTATCGAGGCCATAGAGCAGCCCAACCCCGAAGAAGACGATCGCATAGAAGATCGTATTTCCCAGAGAGGAGGCAGCGATGCCGGCGGCACCCTCCGGTAGACGGCCGACCATGATGGCGTCGACCACGTAGGTCGACATCCAGCCAAGCTCCGCCAGCGCCAGCGGTGACCCCAGGCGAAGCGTCTCGCGAAACTCTGGCCGAAGAGAGGAGACCATCAAAGGCCCACGCATCCCCGGAGGCAAAAGCCTGCCGATTCCGTTCACGCGCGACCTCCGCTCGGCTTGCTGGCGCTCCATCGCATGATCAGGATTCGCTGCATCTGTCCCTCGAACATACGTCGCACCTCAAGCTCTCTGCTGCGTACGTCATAGCGAGATTTGTGTCACAACAAGGAACCCTGGTTTTGCAGCGACGCACGAAAACTGCTCATCATACGAACGTTATTCTCGACCGCCCTCGAATGCCGGACGGATTTACGTGGTCGCACGTTCACACGCACGACTATAGTTAGCTGATTATGCTAGCGCAGATTGACACGAAGACTGACGTCTCAACTCCGGCCAAAAAGCACTTTCCCTCGTCCTCTGGGTCCATGTTCGCGGAGTACTTCACAGAGACACGGCCGGAGAGCTTCAAGAAAGCCGATCTGATCGACGCGCGTGCGCGCCGCCTCTTCGAGACGACCTCGCTGGCCTGCTCGCTCGATGCCTATCCCTTCCAGGCGCCGCTCAGCAGTCGCACTGGCCCCGTCGTCGAACTCGACGGCCACCAGATGCTGATGCTCTCGTCCTACGACTACCTGGGCCTGATCGGCGATGCGCGTATCGATGAAGCCGCCATCGCCGCCGTCCGCAAATACGGCACCGCCACCGGAGGCGCCCGGCTGCTAACCGGAACCCTTGAACTGCATCACGAGATGGAACAGGCGCTCGCCGAGTTCAAAGGCACCGAAGCGGCGCTCACCTGCACCTCGGGGTACATGGCGAACCTAGCCGTCATCAGCGCCCTGTTTGGACCAAGTGACCGCGTCATCGCCGACATCTTCTCGCATCGCAGCCTGATCGACGCCTTCCGCCTCGCCGGTGTCCAGGTGCAGCGCTTCAAGCATAACGACATGGCCTCTCTGCGCTTCGAGCTGGAGAACGGTCCCGAAGCCAACCGCACGCTGATCGTCTCGGACGGCGTCTTCTCCATGGACGGTGACATCTGTCATCTGCCCGAGCTCGTCGCCATCAAGAAAGAGTTCGGCTGCTTCCTGCTAATGGACGATGCACACTCCCTCGGCATGCTCGGCGCAACCGGTCGCGGCACTGATGAGCACTTCGGCGTGCCCACCTCCGAAATCGATATCTGGACCGGATCACTCGCCAAGTCCATCCCCGGCAACGGAGGCTTCGTCGGCGTCTCCCGCCGCACGGCTATCTTCCTGCAGCACGCCGCATCGCCCTACATCTTCTCGGGCGCAATGGCGCCAGCCTCCGCCGCCGCTGTGCTCGAAGGCGTTCGCATCCTCAAGGCTGAGCCCGAGCGCGTGGCGCGGCTGGCGGCAAACGGCGCCTTCATGCGCGAGGGCCTGCACAGCCTCGGCTACGACACCGGTCTCTCAGAGACAGCGGTCATCCCCGTGATGCTGCACGAGGACGCGACCACAGCCCTGTTTGCGCGCAAGCTGCGTGACTACGGCATTCTTGCCGCGCCAGTTCTGTTCCCCGCCGTCGCTCAGGGCTCCGGTCGTCTGCGCCTCTGTGTCACCGCCGCGCACACGCAGGCGCACTTGGAGTACGCACTCGACGTCTTCAGTAAGCTGCGCGAGAACTAGCCTTTGCCAGCCCTCATCACGGGCGCAAGCGGCTTTTTGGGCGGCCGGCTGGCGCAGCTGCTGCTCGCGGACGGCGATGCCGTCACCGTCCTCGCCCGGCCTCAGGCAAGCCTCGACCACCTCGCCGGCTCATCCCTCCGCATCGTTCGCGGCGCCCTCACAGACCGCTCCGCGCTGCAGCAGGCCGCCGCCGGCGTCACCGAGATCTATCACTGCGCCGCAGCCTCCACCGACTGGGCGACAGACGCGGTCTACCAGGAGAGCAACGTCGCCGGAACCGAGGCGCTCCTCGAAGCCGCTCTCGCCCAATCCACCCTGCGGCGATTCCTCCACGTCAGCACCACCGACGTCTACGGATACCCGCGCGTCCCCACAGCGGAAGACGCTCCACTCGTCGACGCCGGCCTGCCCTACAACCGGACCAAGCGTCTCGCCGAGTTGGCCGTCTGGCGAGCCGCCCATGACGCCGGCCTCCCCGTCACCATCGTTCGGCCCGCCACCATCTACGGCCCGCGCGGCAAAGCCTTCGTCACCGACATCGCGGCCCTATTGCGTGACCGACTCATGTTGTTGATCGATGGTGGCCGTCGCCGCGGCGGCTTCATCTACGTCGATGACGTCGCCGAGGCGATGAGAGTCGCGGCAACCAGCCCTCGCACCCTGGGCGAGGTCTACAACCTGTGCGACGGCGCCGGTGGCACCTGGCGGCAGTACGTAGACGGCTTGGCCGACGCGCTCCAGCTGAAGCGCGCCTGGCTCAACCTGCCCTACCCGGCCGCAAACGCGCTCGCCCGCGCCATCGAGCTTCCCTGGTCCGTCTTCCCGCGTCTCGGCGGCCGCCCGCTGCTTACCCGACATGCCGTGGTGCTGCTCGGCCGCGACCAGGAGTTTCCCATCGCGAAGGCGCAGGCGCACTTCGCCTTCGCACCAAAGATCTTTCTGGAAGAAGGTCTACGCCGGTCCGCCGACTGGCTTCATCAGAGCGGTGTCTAGCTTATCCGCTTGAACGCCAGAACCGCATTCAGGCCGCCGAACGCAAACGAGTTCGACAGGCACGCCTCCACATCCGCCTTGCGCGCGTGGTTCGGAACCACATCCAGGTCGCATGCCGGATCGGCGGTCAAGAAGTTGGCGGTCGGCGGCAGCACGCCGGTTGAAAGCGCCAGCAGGCTCGCCACAGCCTCAAACGCTCCGGCCGCTCCTAACGCATGACCATGCATCGATTTGGTCGACGACACCGCCAGGCGGTCAGCCTGCGCGCCAAAGACCGTTCGTATCGCCGCCGTCTCCGTCCGGTCGTTCGCCTCGGTCGCGGTTCCATGCGCGTTCACGTAGCCGATCTGCTCCGCGGCCAGACCTGCATCCCGCATCGCAAGCCGCATCGCTCGCGCGGGCCCGCTGGCGACCGGATTCGTGATGTGTCCCGCATCGGCCGACATGCCGAAGCCGACAACCTCCACCAGCGGCGTCGCCCCGCGCGCCAGGGCAGTCTCGAGAGGCTCCAGCACCAGCATGGCCGCTCCCTCGCCAAGCACCATGCCGCTGCGTTCGGCAGAGAAAGGGCGACACGTATCTTTGCTGATGACGCGCATCGCCTCCCACGCCTTCAGCCCGCCCAGAAAAAACGGTGCCTCGCTCCCACCGGTGATCGCCATCGGCGCCACACCGGAGCGAACCATGTGAAACGCCTGGCCGATCGCATGTGCCGAGGAGGAGCAGGCCGTAGAAATCGTATAGGCCGGCCCTTCGATCCCGAAGGCCATCGAAATATGGCTGGTTCCCGCGTTCGTCATGCTCAGCGGAATCGTCAGCGGATGCACGCGGTTCTTGCCAT
>CAXTCB010000067.1:0-15202 GCA_964242875.1 uncultured Acidobacteriaceae bacterium | reverse complement strand
CCCGCTACAACGAGAACCGATCCACCATCATCACCACCAACCGGCCCAACGAACCGGCCCGTGCGACCCGCATCGGTGAAGAATCAAGCCAACTCGCCGAACGGCGCATCGAGTACAAGCGCGAGACCCTCGGAGATCGCATCGGTGACCGTATGTGGTCAAGATTGCAAGAGATGTGCGTCATGCTCCCTGTGCAGGGAAGTGACTTTCGCCGGCACGCCAAGCGCGCCAGCTTCGCCTGAAGCAAGCCTGAGCGGCCTCGAAACGCGTTCCACCGAACGCCAGCCTTCTGTACGGCCTGGAACGCCATCGGGAGGCGCTCGCGATAAAATTGCAGCCACCATGCCAGAGCAGTCAACGCCCACATTCCGTTCGCCTCATGAACCTGCACAACGCAGCTTTCCAGTTGCCGCGATCGGCATCGCTGGGGTCGTTGTAGCCGTTGTGGTCGCGATTCTCCTGGCCGTCAGTAGTCGGCATCATGCTTCTAACCCGAATCAACCGCAGCCGCTTGATCCCTATGCGGGCAATCTCGCATTCTCGCAGCTGGCGATGAGCGAATCGACCAGCCTTTCGGGCGGCAAAAGTACGTTCCTGGACGGGCAGATCACCAATAAGGGCTCACAGACAGTCTCCGGGGTAACGGCGCAGGTCTTCTTCAAGAACGATGAAGGTATGCCCCCACACCTGGAAACGCTTCCGATCGCGCTGATTCGTACTCGCCAGCCCTACGTCGATACTCAGCCCATCGCCGCCAGCCCGCTCAAGCCGGGAGAGACACGCGAGTTCCGGCTCATCTTCGAGTCGATTCCGGATAATTGGAATACGCAGCTCCCGGAGCTTCGCGTCACAGGCACTCAGACCCGCTAAGCTCCGGATCCTTCCCCGACCGGCAGGCAAATCTTGCCTGTGAACCGAAAAAACTACGCAGTCGAGCGTCGCCCTCAAGCTCGCCCGTGCGTCGCTTGCAACGTGATATCCCGCTTCCCTGCAATGACATACGCCGTTTTCACGGTTTGGCTCTCAAGATGCTCTAGATTCTCTCGGAAGCACATGCGACTCGTGTCTCTTCCACCCGCTGGTGATGGTCACAACGGGGAAACAACAAGAGTCCACCGGAACTTCTCAGGAGTAGCTCCACCATGATGAAGTCAACTAACACCCTTGCACTTTCGGCGATCCTGCTTAGCGGCGCCCTTTCACTCCCTGCACTGGCTCAGACATCGACGAATCAAACCGCACCCGCCACCGATCCCGCTGCCACGTCCGCGCCGCAGCAAAGCGCGACAGATAGCAGCACCTATGCAACCGGCAAACCACTTGAGCAGCAGTCGAAGGAAGGTTTCTGGGGTCACGTCAACCCGCTCGCCCGCAAGAAGTGGGTAAAGCGGCAGATGGATCCGATCCGCGACCGTACCAACGAGCTTGACCAGCTGCAATCGAAGAACCGAAATGACATCCACGATGTAGACGCGCGAGCAACCGCCGGCATCAGCAAGGCCAATGCGTCGGCTACTCTCGCAGATCAGCACGCCCAGGACGCAGCGAACCGCGCCAACTCAGCGAACGGTGTGGCCACCGACGCCAGCAATCGCACCACGACTCTGAACGGCACGGTGCAAAACCTGGACCAGTACCAGCAGGTCAGCGCGGTTACGGTTCCCTTTGTGACCGGGCACACGACCCTTGGAAAGAGCGCGAAGTCTGACCTGGACGACGTGGCGACCAAGCTGTCGGCAGAGAAGGGCTACATCATCGAGGTGCAGGGCTACAGCCGCTCTGGCGTAAAGGCATCGCAGGATATGGCAGACGCCGTCGTTCGCTATCTGGTCACAGAGCACCAGGTGCCGATCTACCGCATCTACAAGAGCGGACTGGGTAAGCAGACTGCCACCACCGCGACCGCAACAGATCCCGATGCAAAGCCAATTCGCAATGGCGTTCGTGTAACGCTGCTGCATAACAGCCTCGCGAGTATGGGCGCAGGCACAACCGCTTCCAACCGCACACCGTACGGATCTACCGGGGCAGCCACGGGAACCAGCACTCCCCCCGCAAACCAGTAGCTCTCCCCACTCAGGGCGTGCGAATCCATCCGCCGCCCGCAAGTTTGCCGGGACCGCGCCTTAGAGCAGGCCCGACAATACACTCTCCTAACCAGAGAGAACCAAGGCAGATTGGCCCCTCACGCGAGGGGCCGCTTTTTTGCTGCCCGCAACCAATCTCCCGCCAGCCAGAGTCCGAAGACTCCCTTAGTGAACAGGTTCGGTGTCGTCCTCCCGATGACGATCAAGGGATGGACGGCGCTTCTGCTCCGGTTTCATCGCATCCCGATTCTCCGGCGCGGCTGGATGGACGCCAAAGTCCCAGACTCCAAGGTTCACGCGCTTCGCATCAAGGATCTCCATCAGTGCAAACTCACCGAAGTCGAGGGGTCGAACCGGCGTCAGCTTCTGCCAGTGACCCCCGGGAAGCGACTCCGCTCGAACCTCGGTGACCTCATCCGGCAGACTCCGCCCATCCTGGGGTGACGTCAACGAAAAGCTCGCAAGGACGCGTGAGTCCGTTCGAACATCCGTGCGCACAATCACGTACCGGCTGCTGGCAGCGCCGCCCGCGCTGGCCGAGGTTGCGCTTCCAGCTGCGCCATGGGTGTCGACCGTCAGCGCACTCCCACTCGCAGGGGTATCGGCATCATCGCCGATGCGGATGTACAACACCGGATCCGGCACATGCACCTGCACACCCGCGCGCATGCCCTTCAGCGTAATGATCGTGTGCGGGCTGGAGAGCGGGTTCACCATTCCCAGCAGCACATTGTGCGCCGTGTTCCGGTTCAGCTGGCCATCGCTCTGTGCGAGCGGTACCAGCTCCGGAACCGAGTGAAAGGTATCGAGGGCCAGAACCGAATCCTGCTCCGGCAGATGAAGATCCGGCGCGATCTCGGGCGTTAGGGCGGCGCGCGCAGCCTCTTCTTTCAGCAGCTCGGGATCGATCTCGGGCGCGGCAGGCTGGCCCTCCGCCGTCATCGTGTGGCGCTTCTCCCAGGTATGTGTCGCCTCAAGGTCCACCAGCGACAGCGGGATGATCTCCTCCGCGCCTCCCCGTTCCGCACTGTGGTAGACCACGTTCCTGCCAGCAACTCGATAATCCAGCACCAGCTGAAACGAGCCATCACGCAGGATCAGGTGAAGGCGATGGGGCGGCTGAGGCGCCGCGGTCTGCGCCAGGCTGCACGGTGCGCTAAGGGCTGCCAGCAACACCGCAAGTCGGGAAACGCGGCTGGCGGTAGACTTTCGGACTCGATCACACGTCCAATGCATCAGGAAACTCCACTAACCTTAGACGCAGTCGGCGCGAAGGCCGTACGATTGCTAGAACGGCCCGTGCTCCCATGTGCCGTTTTGCACCGCACTCTCGCCGGGTCAGACGCTCCCGAAGCCCAAAGTTCCACACGTATGATGCGCATCCCCCAATCCGCTCGTCGGCTGAATCAACGACCTTCATGGCTTTGGACGTTGACGCTGCTCTGCGTCTCTCTGCTGTTCTCCGCGAGCACGGCACAGGCCTGTCATGCCCACGACCCTCTGCTGCGTTCCGCGGATGGCAAGGCGCAGATCTCCGCACCTGCCGATGAATGCCCGCTCTGCGCGGCGCCACACGCGGCACTTCCAGCCGAGACCCACGTTACAGTCGATCGCTCGCCACAGGTTGAAGCTCTTACGCTCCCTGACTCAGCCGCTTCCCGCAAAACGCAATGGCCCTTTGACCTGTTCGGCCGGCCTCCACCTGCAGACTCCTGCCGCAGCCCATTGGCAATGACAGGACGGACCTCGGTCTCCTAACAAGCCGAAACCTCCTGTCACACGAGCAGACGGACGCACGCGCGTCCCCTTCGACAGGAGTCTTCGCTTGAAGCGTAATCCCCTTTCCCTCCATCTCTTGCCCTACGCCATCTTCGCCGGATGTGCCGTCACTCTGGCGGCTCAGGGCAACTCCGGCAATCTGTCCGGTACCGTCGTCGATCCCAGCGGCGCCATCCTGCCCGGCGCGGCCGTTCAGCTCTTCAGCCCGGTAAGCGGCTACACCCGGTCCACCACGACCGACGCCGCCGGCCACTACGCGTTCTTCAACGTGCCCTTCCACGCCTACCAGATCAAGGTCACGATCGACGGCTTCAACGACGCCACCAACCGTGTCGACATGACCTCCGCCGTTCAGGTCGCGGCCCCGGTCCAGCTTGCCATCGCCGGCAACTCCACCACGGTCACCGTCGAGGGTGGCTCTGATCTGGTCGAAAACGATGCCAACATGCACGCCGATATCGATCGCTCGACCATCGCGCGGCTGCCGCTTGAAAGTCAGTCCAGCTCGCTGAGTTCAATCGTCACCCTGGCCTCTCCGGGGGTCGCGGCCGATTCCAACGGCCTCTTCCACGGCCTTGGCGATCACGCGGAAAACTCCTTCTCGGTCGATGGACAACCGATCACCGATCAACAGAGCAAGGTCTTCTCGAACCAGCTTCCAAGCGAGGCTGTGCAATCGCTCACCGTCATCGACGGCGCGCCGCCCGCCGAGTTCGGCGACAAGACCAGCCTCGTCATCGTCGCCACCACCCGCTCCGGCCAGGGGGTCACGACGCCGCACGGCACCGTGTATGGCTCGTACGGAACCTTCGGCTCGAGTAACGGCGGCTTGGACATTTCCTACGGCGGCCAGAACTGGGGCAACTTCCTTTCGCTCAGCGGCCTGAATACCGGTCGTTTTCTCGACCCCGGAGAGTTCCAGGTCTTCCACGCGCATGGCAACGAAGAGAACGCCTTCGATCGCGTCGACTTTCAACTGAACGATAAAAACGCGATCCACACCAACCTGCAGTACACGCGTTCCTGGTTCCAGACGCCCAACAACTACGACCAGCTGAACGTGCTCGATCAGGATGGAAACTCCGTTGGTGCAGCCGATCAGCGATCAAAGATTGAGACCTTCAATGTCGCCCCCGTGCTCACCAGCACCCTCAACGATCACACCGTCGTCAACTTCGGCGGCTTCGTCCGTCGTGATGGCTTCAACTACACGCCGAGCAACAACCCCCTCGCGGACTTCGGCCCCATCCAGCAGGAGTCCGTGCAGCAGTTTCGTTCGCTCACAAACGCAGGTGCTCGCTCAGACGTTACCTACACTCGTGGCGTTAACAACATCAAGGCCGGCGCAGTCTATGAGCACACCTTCATCCGCGAGAACGACGCCATTGCGGTCGTCGACCCGATCCTCAACGCGCCCTGCCTTGATCGAAACGGCAACCCGGTCAGTCGCTTCAGCAACTCTGCCCTGTGCTCCGTCTTCAATCTGCAGGTTAACCCTGCGTTCAACCCTGTCCTGCTGCCCTACGATCTCACCCGCGGTGGCAGCTTCTACCAGTGGCACGGGCAGGCTGACGTTAAACAGCTCGCGCTCTATGTGCAGGATCAGATCACCAAGGGTCGATGGCTGTTCAACGTCGGCCTACGCGGCGATCTCTATAACGGACTCTCCATAGCGCGGGAGGCGCAACCACGCCTCGGCGCCTCGTACACCACGCCCAAAACCCACACCGTCCTTCGACTCTCCTATGCACGCGCCCTCGAAACACCCTTCAACGAGAACCTCGTGCTCTCCGTAAAAGGCTGCACCGATCCGGTGTTGAACGGTGTCTTCTCGACCCTCGGCCCGTGCCAGCCGGCGCCTTTCAACCCCGGCTTCCGGAATGAGTTTCACGCCGGCTTCGAACAGGGCTTCAGCAAGCACCTGGTCATCAACGCCGACTACATCTGGAAGTACACGCACAACGCATACGACTTCAGTGTGCTCGGCGCCACGCCCATCACCTTCCCCATCGAGTGGCACAACTCGAAGATCCCCGGCTTCGTCCTCAAGGCCACCGTGCCGGAAACCCACGGCGTCAGTGCCTTCGTCACCATGTCCTCGGTCGCGGCGCGCTTCTTCAATCCACAGATCGGCGGCGTTGGCACAACTCCCGGAACCGTCGGGTCCACGCTGCCCTTCCGTATCGATCACGACGAACGCTTCAACCAGACCACGCATCTGCAATACACGCTGCCCTTCCACAAGAGCACCTGGTTCAGCATGAACTGGCGCTTTGACAGCGGTCTCGTCGCAGGCTCCGTTCCCTGCTATAACGTCCTCGGCGGCAACACGGGTTGCGGCGGCATCACGCTCCCCGACGGCCAACCCGGCATCAGTCTCAGCGGGCTCACCGCGGACGAGCAGTTTCAGGCCGGTCTCACCTGCGATGGTGTCCGCGCAACACCGACCTCGGGCTTCAGCAGCTGCGACGCCGCGGGCCTCACCTCCAAGCTCGTCAACATCCCCGCACCGAACACCGAGGATGACGACAAGAACCCGCCACGCATCGCGCCCAGAAGCCTCTTTGACATGGCGCTCGGCGAAGACAACCTCTTCCACGGCGACAAACACAAGGTCGGCCTGCAGCTCACCGCCGTAAACGTCACCAACAAGTACGCCCTGTACAACTTTCTCTCCACCTTCTCCGGCACGCACTACGTCACACCGCGCGCCATCACCGGCGAGCTTCGCTACAGCTTCTGATTTGTAACTGTATGGGATCAGGGCCGGCCCTCTCCAAGGCCGGCTTTTTTACCGCTGGAGTCGTCGGTGCGTGAACGCCCGCGCGTGCTGTCCGCGATAGTCGCCCGCCAGGTGGCCGTGCCCGCGTACCAGGTACTTCGTCGTCGTCAGCCCTTCAAGGCCGACCGGCCCACGCGCATGGATCCTTGACGTCGAGACACCCACCTCCGCACCCAGCCCATAGCGAAATCCGTCCGCAAAGCGCGTACTCGCATTCACCATTACGCTCGCGGCATCGACCTCGTTCAGAAACCGCTCGGCGGCAACTGGGTCCGTCGTGCAGATGCTCTCCGTATGCGCGGATCCATATCGATGAATATGCGCAATCGCCGCCTCGAGCGATGGCACAACACCGATCGCCAGCGTCAGATCACCGTACTCCGTGTGCCACTCTTCCACCTCGCCAACGGCAGCAGCAAGCTCCGCCGGCAGAGCACGTCGGACCCTATCATCCCCGAGCAGCACGACACCCTTGGCCTGCAGCCGCGCGACGAGCGCCGGCAGGAAGTCTCGCGACACTGCCTCATGAACCAGCACCGTCTCGACCGCATTACAGACGGCCGGGTAATCCGTCTTCGCATCGTCGATCACCGCCAACGCCTGCTCCGCATCGACCGCGCGATCCACGTAAACGTGGCAGATCCCATCCGCGTGCCCCAGCACAGGAATCCGCGTCGTCGCCTGGATGTGTTCCACCAGAGCCCGCGACCCTCGCGGGATCACGAGATCGACCAGCGACGACAGGGTCAGCAACTCTGCCACAGCCTCTCGACCAAGAATCAACGACACCGCATCCGCAGGCAAAGACACCGACGCAATCGCCTCTTGGATTAATTGCACCAGAGCGGCAGCCGTTCCTTCCACCTCGCGCCCCGGCTTGAGGATCACGGCATTCCCGCTCTTTAGCGCCAGCGAAGCGATCTGTGTCACGGCATCCGGCCGCGCCTCGAAGATCACAGCCAGCACACCCAGCGGCACCGAGCGCTTCTCCAATTCCAGCCCGCGATCGAGCTCCATCGCATCGAGCACGCGTCCCAGCGGATCCGGCAGGTCGCGCACCGCCCGTACCTGCGCTGCCATCTCCGCAATCTTCGCCGATGTCAGCCCCAGCCGCGCCCGGTTCGCCGCTGACAGATCTCCGGTCGCCACCAGCGCGTCCGCCAGATGAAGATCCTCAGCGTTTGCCCGTAGCAGGCGCTCCTGCTCTTCCTCCAGCGCGTTTGCAATCGCGCCGAGCGCATCGTTCCGCTGCACCAGAGACGTCGGCGCAAGCATTCGGGCAGCCGCGCGCGATCGCTCCGCCAGCAAACGGATGGCGGAAGTGGCTTGCGCGCCCCTCGGCCCATGCACCTCCACCGGCACACCTTGCTCGGTGCTCATCGCAACACCTCCATCTGTGGCGCAGCAACGTCCGCCGAGGTATGCGCCGCGCCGGGGAATCGCGTTCCCACCTGCTCTCCCGCAACCACGCGTTCCAGCACCTGAGCCGTCCTTCCATTTGCAATCACCACCGCCTGCCCCGCCTGTTGCGCGAGTCGCGCTGCCTCCAGCTTGGACAACATGCCTCCGCGGCCACGGCCGTTCCCACCGTCCGCGCAGGCCAGAATCGCGTCATCGATGCACGCAACCTCCGCCAGCAGCCGAGCCTCTGGATCCAGCGGGCTCCGGTCATACAACCCCTCCACATCTGAAAGCAGCACCAGCAGGTCCGCGCCAATATGCGTGCTCAGCAGCGCCGAAAGTTTGTCGTTATCACCAAACAGCCGCGGCCCGGCGCTCTCTGCCGTGGGCGCATCCAGTTCTGCAACCGAAACGGTATCATTTTCATTGATCACCGGGATCACACCCAACGCCAGCAACGCCTCCAGCGTCCGCTTTAAGTTCGCATGCCGCACCGGCGAACGAAAATCATCCTCCGTCAACAGCACCTGCGCCGTCCGGCAGCCGAGTCGATCAAACGCATCTTCATAGATACTCATCAGTCGCGATTGCCCAGTCGCCGCGCACGCCTGGATCTCCGCGAGCTCCGTCGGTCGCGTCGTCATCCCAAGACGCTCCATTCCTAAGCCGATCGATCCTGAACTGACAACCAGGATCTGGCGTCCCTGCTCGCGCAAGGCCGCAATCGACTCCACCAGCCCGCAGAGCAGACCGAGCGCAACCCGTCCATCCGCACGCATAATGACGTTCGTACCCAGCTTCACCACGATGCGTCGGGGCAGCGCGTCTGCGCCCTCCGCTGCTTGCGTCACACTCTTCACTCGCGCAGCCGAATTCATCCCATCATGCTAGCAGCCAGGGTACGAGACACAACGCTCGCCGCAGGAGTCAGCGCGAGACGCAGTAGCATGGAGAGACACTGCCTTGACTCCTTCTGCTTCGCTCGTACAGGCCGCTCCTCCTCGCCGCACCATCGCGGCCTTTGCCTGCGTCTACTTCTTCTGGGGCTCCACATACACGGCAATTCATGTCGCCGGTCTGCATCTCGCGCCGTCTCTGGTCGCCGCCTGCCGCTCGCTCCTCACGACGCTGGTTCTTGTCGTCCTTTGTCTTGCGACAGGTCGCAACCTTCGCGTGACACGTGCGGAGCTGTGGCGGCTCGCCCTCGTCGGCATCCTCTTCATGACCGTCAACAACATTCTTCTTACCTGGGCGGAGACCATGGTCGCCTCCGGCATCGCGTCCCTGCTGGTCTCAACCATGCCCATCATGGTGGCCGTCATCGAGGCAGCTCTGCCCGGCGGAGAAGCCCTGAACAGGCGCGGATGGGCGGGAACACTCCTCGGATCGCTTGGCATGGTCGTTCTGGTCTGGCCATCGCTGCGTTCCGGTGCGCCTGCCGGTGATCGTCACGTGCTCGCCTACGCTCTGCTTCTCCTCGCCGCCCTCGCCTTCGCGTTGGGAGCCGTCCTCAGTCGCAGGTTCCGCTTCCAGCGTGACGCGTTCGTGGTCACCACCTGGCAGATCGGCATTGCGGGCCTGTGCAACTCCGTTCTCGCCGCCCTGACGGGCACACTGCACACCGCTGTTTGGACACGCCACGGCATAGCCGCCATCTTCTATCTCAGCATCTTCGGATCGCTTGTCGGCCTCAGCTGCCTTACCTACCTGCTGCAGCATGTCGCTGTCACCAAGGTCTCCACCTACGCCTTCGTCAATCCGATTGTCGCCGTTCTACTTGGTGTCTTTCTCCTCGGAGAGCGGCTGGCTGGTCCGGAGATCCTCGGAATGGCGATCATCGTAGCCGCCGTCGCCATGGTCATCTTCTCGCGGGTCAATCGTTCGCCAGACACCGCCGTGGCGCAGGAGGGCGGCGCGCTGGAGTAGATCGCCCTCTACTGCGGAGGCGCCGCAGAGGGGTTCTCATTACCCATGCTCTGCGGATAGAGCGGTGCCTCTGCACCTCGGCCAAAACGAACCGTGCTTTTGCTCACCTGATCCAGCAAGGCAATCTGGTTCGAGCTCATCAGCCACACCAGCAAATGGCTGTTCCACGTCGTAGACACCGCCATCGTGAAGATCGTAAAAGGCGTCCGTGTAGGCTGCACCGCGGCGTCCGATCCCGCCGGCGCCGGCGTCTCCGGATGCCCCTGCGCCGCTGCCATAAAGACCTTCTGCGATCCAATCGTGTAGCTGGCCGGATTCGCCACGGCCACCATGCCCGGTGTCGCCAGGAACTGCTGCGCCATCACCGGAAGCTCCTTGCGTCCGGAGACCTGCTCCGCTCCTGAAAGACAGTTCGGATCAAGCTCCGCAAGCAGCAGCGTCGCCATAGCCGAGGGCGTCACAGTCACAACAGTCTCACTGCCATCTGCGGCTGGCTTCTCCATCGTGGTCGACGCCTTCTCCGGCTGCGGCGTTCGCGCCAGCAGCAGCGGCCGCAGACACGCAGCCACGCTGCCCTTCGTCTCGCCGCGGGCAGTCGAGAGACCAGGCATAGTCAAGTGGCCGTCCACCATCGCCTCGTTCACGTCGCGCTGCTCCAGCGCGGAAGGATAGGTGAACGTGAGATGCAGTGCCTCGCTTGTAAAAGATTTTCTGTCCCCGACCGGGTTAGCCGACTGCGCGAGAGCCAGCGGAACCCCGAGAAAAGTCGCAAGCAGGCTCGCCGGCACACAAACCGTCCCTACCCGGGCCATGCGCTTAGTGAACCACCGCGACATTGACTTCATACAGGTCGTCATCCTTGTAGGTAGAGCGAATCTTGCCGCGATAGATCAGCGTCGCACCATCCGCATCCAGCTTGCGCAGCAGCCAGTCCTCTGGATACGTGTAGGTTCCAACAACAAAGAAATGCGAGTGCTGCGCGAGGAACGCGTGGTATGGCACCACGTTCCCATGGTAGCCAAGCGCGTCCTGTACGTTGCTCTCGTTCTCAAAAAGCGTCGCGTGGGCAAACCGCGTCGCCGCATCGTGATCCGTCAGGTAGAAGGTTCGTGCCCGCGTGCCCGCGCCCTCACGATCATTCATCTCCACAAACGTAAGTCCACTCGCCGCGACGATCGGCAGCGTTCCGGTAGAGGACGCGAGCGGCGGTCGCGGTGCCGTGATGTCCGATCCAGGGTTTCCATTCGTGTCAAACACGAACAGGTCAACCGCGGTTCGCGCAATGGTCGCCAGCAGCAGTGCAAAGGCAAGCAGCGTGGCGATCTCGGCGGCACGCGACACACGCCGGTAGAAGAACCATGTCAGCAGCCCCGCCACACCCAGAATGCTGGCAATGCCGTATCGGGGAAAGAAAGCAGCCTGCCTGGCCGTGAAGACCAGCGCGACCAGAAGGCCCTGAAGCGCCAGCCCGGTGAACAGCGCGATCTCGCGTGCCTGCGGTCGCAATGCCCGCGCATAAGCATGCTTCGGGCCGTGTCGCACCGGCAGAAAGGCGCGCAGCACAACACACGCAAACACGGCGATGCCGAAGTAGAGAAACATCTCCACATACATCCATCCCACGGTATCGACGCGCGGAAGAAAATCAGGCGGGTACAGAACCCGGCGAATCGATCTCGCCTGCGAGCTTGCCGTCAGGTCCAGCGTAAGCGCGACGATCGTTGGAACGCCAACAACAAGCAAACCCTTCCAGTCCACGCCTCTCCGGCGTCGTTCGAAGAACTCCGCAAAGAGAAAGGGAAACAGCGACAGAACGGCAAGAAAATGACTCGCGGCTGTCACTGTGGAAGCGATCAGCATCAGCCAGAGCGTGCGGTTGCGGCGTGGAAAGCTGGCTCGCTCCTGCCACGCAAACAGCAGCACACTCAATCCCGCCAGCCAGAGCATGTACGGCCGGTTCTGCCAGGCATATTCCACGTAAGCGCTGACCCAGAAAACAGAAAGCGCAAAGATTCCAAATAGATTGCTAAGCCGGCGGGCAAAGACCAGGAAGATCATCTCGCTCACCACCAGGCCCGCCATCATGGATGGCAGACGCGCCACCAGCCACCGTGGCCCCGGCAGCATCAACGAACCACGTTCCAGCAGGTAGGAGAGCGGCGGGTTCAGATCCACCGCATGAATTCGCTGCATCATCACCGACAGCGAAGGCGCCCGCGAAATACCCCACGTAAACAGCTCATCATGCCGCAGAGGATGCGCATGTGCCTCGACCAAGGCCATGGGAAGGTACAGAAGTGTGATCAGAAGCACGCAAAAGCGCTGGTGGTGTTCAATCCACGCGGCAAGATCCTCGAGAGAACTCGAGATGTGCAGCGAGAACTTCGATCTGGGCCTGAGCAGCGTTACCGTCATCGGGGAGAGAGCCGTTCGTGCATGCGCGAATCAGAGAGGTGAGCAACAAAGTCCGTGATCGTCACGAAAGCGGCTGCAAAGACTCCAACATGGTTGGAATGAGTTCGGAGACCGTGGGATGTATGTGCATCGCATGAGTCAGCGTGGTAAACGGCGCGTCGGCGTACATCGTGTCGAGAATGCAATGGATCGCTTCATCTCCGCCCGTTCCCAAAATCATCGCTCCCAGGATCCTCTTCGTCTCGGCGTCGACCAGCACCTTCATAAAACCTTCCGTCTCGCCCTTCTCCACCGCGCGGCCCACCTTGCTCATAGGCCGGCTTCCAAGAAGCGCGGGCTTCCCTGAAGCACGAACCTCGCTCTCGGTCATGCCGACCTGTGCCAGTGGTGGATCGATATACATCGCGTGCGCCTGGATGCGATCGCTCACGCGGCGCGGTTCCCCATCCAGCAGGTTCGCGGCGACGATCTCAAAATCGTTATACGACGTATGCGTAAACGCGCCACGACCGTTGCAATCTCCCATCGCCCAGATTCCCGGTACGCTGGTCTCCAACTGATCGTTCACCGTCACATACCCGCGATCGTCCACCTTCACCCCGGCTGCCTCCAGCCCAAGATCATCTGTGTTCGGCCTGCGTCCCACTGCCAGCAGAACATGTGACCCCAGAACATCCGGCTCCCCGATCGTGCAGCTCGTCCCCACCAGAACGCCCTGCGCATGCGGCTTGAAGTGAATGCATTCGGAATCGGTACGAACCGTAATGCCTTCCTTCTCAAGGATCTCCTTCACCGCCGCGGACACATCCTCATCCTCATGCGCAACCAGGCGTTTGCCCTTCTCCACCACCGTTACCTTGCTGCCGAAGCGGCGGTACATCTGCGCGAACTCAAGGCCGATGTAGCTTCCACCCACAATCACCAGGTGCTCCGGCAGGTGATCTAACTGCAGGATCGTCGTATTCGTCATGACCGGAACATCGTGGATCCCCGGCATCTCCGGCAGCGCGGCGCGACCCCCCACATTCAGAAAGATCTTCTTCGAGGTCAGCACCTCGTTACCAACCTGGACCTCCGTCGGCGAGATCAACCGCGCGGCTTCATGGAAGACCGTGCACTTGTCCATCGTTCGCAGGCTCTTCTCCACACCCTCGCGCGACTGCCCCGAGATCGCATCTTTCCGCTCCTTCACCACCTTCATGTCGACGGTGACGCCTCCATCTACCCGCACCCCGAAATCCGCTCCGCGTCGCGCCAGGTGCGCCGCATGCGCGCTCGCCACCAGCGTCTTTGTCGGGATGCAGCCGGTATTGACGCAGGTTCCGCCAAACAGCTTGCGCTCGATCATCGCAACCGTCATGCCAGCCTTCGTCAGTCTGCCCGCAAGCGGCGGTCCAGCCTGCCCTGCGCCAACAATAATCGCGTCGAACTCCTTCGCCATGACATCAACCTCCAGTTTCGATAGACAGCTACTTGCGCTTCCAGCGAACGCCATCCTTTGCGTCCTCCAGCAGTATGCCCCTGTTCAGCAGATCGTTGCGAATCGCATCCGCCCGGGCGAAATTCCGTTGCTTCTTCGCCATCGTCCGCTCCGCCACCAGGCCATCGATATCCGCATCGGAAAACGCCAGCGTCTCCAGCAGCGCCGCATCGGCCTCATTCAGGCGATTCTCCCTCTCCGCCCACGCCAGCGCAGCCCGGGTCTGGTCGGCATCCCGATCCTTCAGCACCGCGAACACGCCATCAAACAACTCCAGCACCGCCAGGATCTGGACGGCATTTCCGCGTAGCAGCGTCCCTTGATCCGCCGCCGTGTTCGCCGCGCGCACCAGGTCGAAGATCGCCGCACGCGCCTCGGCCGTATTCAGATCGTTTGCCAGCGCCGCTGTATACATCTCCGCGGCCTCCATCGTCACCTGCTCGATCGCCGGGTCAATCCCCTCCGGCAGCACCGCCGCGTTCGCCGGATCCGCCGCCCGCCCCATCCGCTGGTAAAACGTTCGCAGTCGATCGATCGCATTCGCCGAAGCCGCAAGATCCTCAAACGTGAAGTTCAACTGGTGACGATACGGCACCGAGATCAGCAGAAACCGAATCGCCGACACGCGATATCCGCGCAGCAGCAGATCGCGCAAAGTAAAAAAGTTGCCCTCGGACTTCGACATCTTCTTGCCTTCGACCAGCAGAAATCGCACATGCATCCAGTGCCGCGCGAAGGATTTGCCTGACGCCGACTCCGATTGTGCGATCTCATTCTCATGGTGCGGAAACATCAGGTCCTCGCCGCCCGCATGCAGATCAAAGTCATCGCCCAGAAACTTCGTCGCCATGGCGGAACACTCCAGATGCCACCCCGGCCGGCCGTCCCCCAGCGCCGTCTGCCACGACGCCTCCTTCGTTCCATCCGGCAGCGCCTTCACCGCCTTCCACAGAGCGAAATCACGCGCGGCATCCTTCTCAAACTCGCCGACCTCGACCCGCGCTCCATCTTCAATCTGGTCCAGATCCTTCTTCGCCAGCTTGCCGTAGTCCTCATCGCGCGCTACCCGGAAATACCACGAGCCATCCTCTGCCTGGTACGCAAACTCCTTCTCGGCGAGTCTTTCTACCAGCGACACCATCTCCGGAATGCACTCCGTCGCCCGCGCAATGATCTCCGGACGCTCGATCCCCAGCGCATCCAGATCCTCAAAAAACGCCTTCTCGTAAGGCAGCGAATACTCCGCAATCGGCAGCCCCGCCGCCGCCGCATTGCGGATGATCTTGTCGTCCACATCCGTGATGTTCATCACATACCGGATCGCCACGCCCT
>CAXTCB010000066.1:0-15634 GCA_964242875.1 uncultured Acidobacteriaceae bacterium | reverse complement strand
GATGTTCGGGACGGAGGTGGACTTCGGGTTCTCGAAGACGAAGGAGGAGGCGTTCAGCCAATGGACGCATGAGCGGGTGCTGTATGACGCCGTGCGGGCGGTGCGGCTGTACCGGCCGCTGGTGGTGACGAGTGTGTTTCTGGGGGCGCCGACGGACGGGCACGGGCAGCACCAGGTGAGTGGAGAGATTGCGCAGGAGGTATTCAACGCGGCGGCGGACCCGAAGGCGTTTCCGGAGATGGGGCTGCCGACGTGGGCGCCGGCAAAGGTGTATGGACGGATGCCGTTCTCGCAGGTGAGTGCCGGCGGGATGTTCGATTATGCGACGGGGAAGACGGTGCCGGTACGGTTTGAGAATTATGTAACCGGGAAAGAATCGAACTCCGCACCGCGGCCGACGGTGATGGTGCCGGAAGGTGAGGCGAGTTCCCTGCTGGGGATGAGCTATGTGCAGTTTGCGCGGCAAGGTCTGGCGCTGCAGAAGACGCAGATCGGGAGTGGCGTGCGGCTGGCGCCGGCGGGACGATTCGACGTGGGATACACGCGGTATGGATCGCGGGTTGGCGGGAAGCAGACGGAAGAGAGCTTCTTTGACGGAGTGGACGTGTCGCTGACGGGGATCGCGGGGCTGGCGCCGTCGATCTCTCAGGAGCAGCGAGACGGTCTGGTCGGGGCGCTGCGTCAGATCGAGGACGTCGTGAAGAAGGCGACGGCGGAGTTTGACGCAGCGCACCCTGAGAGGACCGCACCGACGCTGCGAGAGGGTTTGCAGGTGCTGGATCGGCTGATTGCGCAGGCGGAGAGCGCGCAGGACGTGAGCGAGCGGGAGCGGTATGACGTGCTGCACGAGCTGCGGGTGAAGCGGGTGCAGTTCAATGAAGCGCTGGTGCAGGCGCTCGGGCTGGAGATGCGGGCTTCCTGTGTACGGGGAGGGCCGGTACAGGTGTCTCAAGGGCTCGCTCACGGGTTTTCTGGGCCGCTGCCGCGCGTCGCCTCCCGGGGGGAACAGCTTAGCGTCCACGTGATGCTCCGGAACAGGAGCAATGAGCCTTTCCGCATGCATGACGAGACGGCGGCCTCTGCGGTCGGGATGACAGTACGGACCGGAGAACCATTCCGCCGCGGGAAAGACGAGCCATTGACAAGCGGCTTAAGTGAAGGAGAGATGACGGCTGTGGTGGCGAACGATGCACCGTACAGCCGACCCTACTTCTCTCGCAGGAATGTAGAGCAACCCGTGTATGACCTGCTCGTGCCGAAGCTGCGGAATGCCCCAACGACACCGCCGGCCTTGACGGTCTGGGAGGTCATTGACTGGCAAGGGATCTCTTTGCGCATGGGCGCAGTGGTCACTGTTCGATCGCAAAGAGGGACTTCGGACGATGGAACTGAGCCACTACGAATCGTGCCGAAGGTCAGTATCGCGTTGCAGCCGACAGTGGCCGTATTGCCCGAGGGCCAGCAACAGCTTCTGCTTCATCTCGAGCCGCGATCGGAGCAGACAGGCTCCGCGATCGGGACAGCACAGCTGGAACTTCCGAAGAGCTGGCGTGCAAACCCGAGCGCAAGCAAGTTTCAGGCTCCGGGCGGCGGGGAGACCAGTGAACTTCCTGTCACGGTGACGGTTCAAACGCTTGGGACCACCGAGCAAACCGTCAACGCGGTTGCAGACTCTGCGGGGGAAGCGTATCGCGAGGGGTACCACTCTGTGGGCTACCCGGGCATTGTCAATGACGACCTGTACGAAGCAGCGGCGACACGAGTACGCGGGATCAATCTGAAGGCCCCTGCCGGGCTGAAGGTGGCGTACTTACCGGGAACCGGCGACGCGGTCGAGAAGGCCTTTGCACAGATCGGGATTGCGGCGACACAGGTTTCCATCTCTGACATAACGGCGGGCAAGCTGGCAGGCTATGACGCGCTGGTGATGGGAGTGCGGGCGTATGCGGCACATAAGGATCTTGGGACGGTGACGGCGCAGGTGACAGCGTTTGCAGAGGCGGGTGGAGCGGTGGTGGTGCAGTACAACACAGCCGAGTACGGCGGGGCGGATGCGCCGTATCCGCTTTCGCTGGGGTCGGCCGAGAAGGTGGTCGAGGAGAGGGCGGCGGTGCATCTGCTTGCGCCAAAGAGCCAGGTGCTGCGTTGGCCGAACCAGATCACAGAGCACGACTTTGACGGATGGGTGGAGGAGCGCGGGCATGGCTTCATGGGCGAGTGGGACCCGAGGTATGCAGCGGTGACCGAGGTGCAGGACGCCGGGCAGGATCCTCAGCGGGGCGGGCTGCTGGTGGCTCCGGTGGGCAAGGGGGCGTATGTGTATTGTGCGTACGCCCTCTACCGGCAGCTGCCGGAGGGGGTGCCGGGGGCGTTCCGTCTGCTGGCAAACATGGTGAGCCTGGGGCGGCGGCCGTAGAGGAACACGGTCGCGCGGAAGGAGAGCTGCATCCTACGAGATGACGAGCGCGTGATGCGCCGATGCAGAGGCTGGAGGAACGAATGCAAGAGGTTGGAAGCAGGGTGACAGACCAAGGAGTGACGCCGTCGCGGCGATCCGAGCTACTGGACGCGGCGAATATGCTGGGCGATGCGAGGCGGACAAAGAAGCCGATCCTGGAGCTGCCGCAGGGGTTGCGGCCGACCTCTGAGACGGAAGCGTTTCTGATCCAGGATGAGCTGGCTCTGGCGTACGGAGACATTGGCGGCTGGAAGGTTGGTGCGCCGAACGCGGACGCTACGCCGCTGTTCGCGCCGATGCCAAAGATCTACCTTGCGCCAAGCGGGGCAGTGGTACGGGGGCTGCGATATCGCGGGTTGGAGGCGGAGGTAGCGTTTTATCTGGGCCAGGATCTGCCGGCACGATCGACGGCGTACACGCGGGAGGAGATTGCGGCGGCGATCGCCAGCTGTCATCCGGCGATCGAGGTGCTGGAGAGTGGATTCGAGGATCCGGCGAAGGTCGACCGGCTGAGCATGATCGGCGATCTGCAGATGCATGGCGGGTTCATTTACGGGCCGGCTTACGAAGCCTGGAGTTCCATTGATTTCTCAAAGGAAGGCGTGATGTTGGCAGTGGATGGCGTGGTGCGGGTGGAGAAGACGGGCAGCAACACGTCGGGCGATCTGCTGCGACTGCTGCCGTGGCTGGCCAGCGAGGGCGCGTCGCGGACCGGTGGTTTGAAGGCGGGTCAGTGGATTACGACGGGGAGCTGGACCGGGAACACGCCGGCGGAGAAGCACTCGACGGTCGATGTGCAGTTCTCAACGCTGGGCCGGGTTGAGGTGCGGTTCGAGCCGGAGCAGGATCTGGAGAAAGGCTTGCCGGGCACGACACGCACCTTCGCTTGAGGTGAGTGGCTGCGGAAGGAGAAGGGCTGCGAGTCTATCGCGGCCCTTTTATCGTATGGTGGAGCACGAGACGGAGAGGAAGAGATGATGCCGACGTTTGGAGCCGGAGTGGAGGTGCGCGGGGGATGGAAGGAGACGTATGCGGAGGTGCTGACGGCGGAGGCGGTGGCCTTTGCCGTGGGGCTGGAACGACGGTTTGGCGCGCGGCGAAGAGAGCTGCTGGCACGGCGCGTGACACGACAGACGCGGCTGGATCACGGGGAGCGACCTGACTTTCTACCGGTGACGCGCCAGGTGCGCGAGGTGGCGTGGAAGGTGGCGCCGCTGCCCGCGGACCTGATGGACCGGCGGGTGGAGATTACCGGGCCAGTGGAGCGGAAGATGGTGATCAACGCGCTGAACTCCGGCGCGAAGGTCTTCATGGCGGACTTTGAAGATTCGACGACGCCGACGTGGGCGAACCTGATTGACGGACAGATTAACCTGCGGGATGCGGTACGGCGAACGATCACGTTTGAGGATGCGGCGACCGGCAAGAGTTACAAACTCAATGACAAGCCGGCGGTGCTGTTTGTGCGGGTGCGGGGATGGCATCTGGATGAGGCGCATGTGCTGGTTGATGGCGAGCCGATGAGTGGCGCCATCTTTGATTTTGCGCTGTATGCGTTTCATAACGCGAAGGAGTTGCTGGCGCGCGGGTCGGGACCGTACTTCTATCTGCCGAAGCTGGAGAGCCATCTGGAGGCGCGGCTGTGGAACGAGATCTTTGTGGCGGCGGAGACGGAGCTGGGGCTGAGGGCCGGATCGATCAAGGCCACCGTGCTGATCGAAACGATTCTTGCGGCGTTTGAGATGGACGAGATTTTGTATGAGCTGCGGGATCACTCGGCGGGGCTGAATTGTGGCCGGTGGGATTATATTTTCTCCTTCATCAAGAAGCTGGCCGGGGACAAGTCGATCGTGCTGCCGGATCGCGCGCAGGTGACGATGACGACGCACTTCCTGCGGAGCTACTCGAAGCTGGCGATCAAGACGTGCCATCGGCGCGGGGTGCATGCGATGGGCGGGATGAGTGCGCTGATCCCGATCAAGAATGATGCGGCGGCGAATGAGGCCGCGCTCGCGCAGGTGCGTGCGGACAAGGAACGCGAGGCGACGGACGGGCATGACGGGACGTGGGTGGCGCATCCGGGGCTGGTGGCGACGGCGATGGAGGTTTTTGATCGTGTGATGCCAGGGCCGAACCAGATTGAGAAGCAGCTAAAAGGATTTGAGGTGACGGCGGAAGAGCTGCTGCGGGTGCCGGAGGGAACGATTACAGAGGCGGGGCTTGTGCAGAATGTTGCGGTCGGGCTGGGCTATGTGGAGGCGTGGCTACGCGGCATTGGGTGTGTGCCGCTGTTCCACCTGATGGAGGATGCAGCGACGGCGGAGATCAGCCGGGCGCAGCTATGGCAATGGGTTCACCATGGAGCGCGCCTGGTGGATGGGCGGGCGGTAACAGTGGCGATGTGTGATGCTGCGATTGATGCGGAGCTGGCGCGGGTGCGGGCGGAGGGCCGAGAGATGCGGAGTTTCGAGCACGCGGCCTTCCTATTACGTGAACTCATACGGGCGCCACGCTTCACCGAATTTCTGACGGTTCCGGCCTATGCGCGAGTCGTTGCAGCGGAGCTGGCTGTGGCCGGCTGAGAGGACGCACCGATCCTGGTGCAGTGCGGAAAGTCGGGATCGAAGATGGGCATCTTCGCTGAATTTGATGGAATCCAAATCGTTTCGAGCTTATATTTGCGACCGAGGTTCCCTCTATGGCACGTCCTTACTGGTCTGGACAGATACAGATTTCGCTGGTCACTTTTGGCGTGAAGTTCTTTGTTGCGACCGAGGCGAAGAACGAGATTCGTTTTCACCAGATCAGCCGGAAGACGGGTGAGCGGGTGAAGTATCAGAAGGTTTCGGCGAGCGCGGCGGAGCAGCAGGAGCAGACGGGCGCGGACACGAAGGCTTCGGATCGCGTGGAGAAGGACGAGATTGTGAAAGGGTACGAGTTCCGCAAGGGACAGTATGTGACGATCGAGCCTGAGGAGATTGCGCATCTTCGGGTGCCGTCGAAACACACGGTGGCGATTGAGCAGTTTGTTGGTTTGGACGAGCTGCCGCCGGAGTACCTGGAGAAGCCGTATTTTGTGGTTCCGGAGAACGATACGCAGACTGAGGCGTTTGCCACGGTACGTGAAGGATTGCGGAAGTCCAAGAAGGCGGCGCTGGGCAAGATTGCGTTTGGCGGGCGAGAGCACGTGCTGGCGTTGACGGCCGATGAAGATGATGATCTGCGCGGGATGATGGCGTACACCATGCGCTATCAGCAGGAGTTGCGCGATCCGAAGGAGTACTTCAATGACATCAAGAAGGTGTCGGTGGCGGAGGACTCGCTGGATCTGGCGATGGAGTTGATCAAGCGCAAGACCTCGAAGTTCGATGCGTCGAAGTTTGTCGATGGGTACGAGGTTGCTCTGAAGGAGCTTGTCGATGCGAAGGTGAATAACCAGCCGGTGCCGCAGGACGAGCCGGTCGCCGCGCCGCGAGGCAAGGTGGTGAACCTGATGGACGCGCTGCGGAAGAGTGTGGGCACCGTTGGGGCGGATGGAGAGACGAAGTCGGCGACGGCACCAGCTGCGGCGGCGTCGAAGAAGCGGGCGACGAAGGCGGCATCCGCCGAGGAGAAGAAAGGCATCACGCTGGTGCAAGCGACGCCAGCAGCCAAGGCGACGAAGGCTGCCAGCAAGAAGAAGTCCGCGTAGGCGGGCGATCTCTGAACGAGCAGCGCTTGAGTGCTTCTGCTGAGTGCATGATGAGACGTTGAGGGACAGGCATGGCCGGCAGGAAGAGCGCTGCATCAAAGACTTCCGTGAAGGCAGCGGGAAAGACTCCGGCGGCAAAGACCCTCGCTTCAGCCGCCGACGTTGTCGATGATCAGCTGGCAAAGTACCGATCAATGCGGGACTTCCATGTGACGGCCGAGCCGGCGGGAGCGGCGAAGGATGGGACTGCTGCTGCACTTCCCTTCTGCATTCAGAAGCATGCTGCGAGCCATCTGCACTACGATTTCCGGCTAGGGTGGAATGGAGTGTTGAAGAGCTGGGCCGTGGCGAAGGGGCCAAGCTACTTCGTGGGCGACAAGCGGCTGGCGGTCCAGGTGGAAGACCACCCGATGGAGTATGGCGGGTTTGAGGGGATTATTCCTGCCGGGCAGTATGGTGGCGGAACCGTGATGCTTTGGGACCAGGGAACGTGGGAGCCGCAGCCTGGGCATGAGGACGTGGACGCCGGGTTTCGCGACGGCTCGTTGAAGTTCCTGATGCACGGCGAGAAGATCAAGGGCAAGTGGACGCTGATTCGGATGGGCGGCAAGGCGGCGACGGAACGCAAGCCAAACTGGCTGTTGATCAAGGAGCATGACGAGTTCGAGCGAGCGAAGGATGCCCCATGCGTGACGGAGGCGGAGCCGAACAGTGTGGTGACCGCACGGGCGATGGAAGAGATTGCCCGCAACGAAGATCACGTATGGAACTCGAAAGAGACGGCCGGGGCGGGACAGGCGTGGTACCGGAGCGTGGCGAGCGTAAAGGGAAAAGGTTTGCTCAAGAAGCGGGGCGACCACGCCGTTCAAGGGGCCAAGGTCACGCAGGCGTCGGGATCAAGGGCGAAGGGTGTAAGGCAAGGGAAGACCGCACCGAGTTCGATTACCGCGAAGACGCTGGATGGATTGCCGAGGGAGGCGCAGCCGACGTTCGTCAAGCCGCAACTGGCGATGGAAGCAACGACTCCGCCGACGGATGGTGGCTGGCTGCATGAGCTGAAGCTGGACGGCTATCGCATACAGGCGCGGAAGGCGAAGGGAAAGGTCCAGCTGCTGACGCGGAGCGGGCTGGACTGGACATACCGGGTGCCCGCAGTGGCGGAGGCGGTGGCGGCGTTGCCGCCGGAGACGATGACGCTTGATGGCGAGGTGGTGGTGCTGGCGGCGGATGGCACCACCAACTTTGCCGATCTGCAAGCGTCGTTTCAGGAGGGTGCGACGAATCCGCTGACCTACTTCTGTTTCGATCTGTTGCACCTAGACGGACGAGACACGCGGGAGTTGAGCTTGCTGCGGCGGAAGGAGTTGCTGGCGGAGGTGCTCGCGGATGGTGACGGCGACGCAGTGCGGTTGAGTGAGCACATCGTGACAAGCGGCGAGGTGATGTTCAAGAAGGCATGCGAGCTGCACGCGGAGGGGATTATCTCGAAGCGGGCGCAGGAGCCGTACAAGAGCGGACGGAGCGGCGACTGGCTGAAGTCGAAGTGTCTGCGGGAGCAGGAGTTTGTTGTGGGCGGCTACACCTTATCGTCGGACGGCGACGATCGGATCGGTTCCCTGCTGCTGGGCTACTACCGTGATGGCAAGCTTGTTTATGCGGGGCGGACGGGAACGGGATTCACGCAGAAGATGCGGCGGATGTTGCTGGAACGACTGAAGCCGATGCAGCTTGCAAAACCGACGTATGTCAGTGTGCCGGGGGATGCGAAGCGCGGTGCGGTGTGGGTGAAGCCCGAGCTGGTGGCGCAGGTTCGGTTTGCGACATGGACTGCGGAGGACCTGGTGCGGCAGGCGGCGTTCCTTGGGCTGCGGGAGGACAAGGCGGCGAGTGAAGTTCGTCGAGAAGAGGCCACAGTGGCGCCGAAGCCGAAGGGTGGGAGGGCTGTAATAGAGGCCGCTGCGAGCGGAGACGGCGGCGGGGACAAGGCTGCACCGGCTGGTGAGAAGTTTGCGGTGCGGCCGCGACGACCGGAAAAGACCGCGGCGGTGAAAACCGTGGTGACGCCCGCCGCGAAGGTTGCGACTAAGGCAGTGAGCTGGGAGGAGATGCCGAAGCCGCCGGTGCGTCTGACCCATCCGGGCAAGGTGCTGGACGGTGCAAGTGGTGTGACGAAGCAGATGCTGGCGGAGTACCTGTGGGCGGTGGGGGACCGGATGCTGGTGCATATCGCGAATCGACCGCTGAGCCTGGTGCGGTGTCCTGAGGGATCGGCGAAGCCGTGTTTTTATCAGAAGCATGTGAATCACATGCTGCCGCCGGGCGTGGGCAGCGTGGATGTCCCGGACAAAAAGACGGGCGTGGTGGAACCGTACATCACGCTTGATACGAAAGAGGCGCTGGCAGGGCTGGCGCAGATGGGCGTGCTCGAGGTGCATCCGTGGGGATCAACGAATGATGACCTGGAGCATGCAAACCGGGTGATCTTCGATCTTGATCCGGATGAGAGCCTGGCGTGGCGCGACGTGACGATGGCTGCCGACGAAGTACGAAAGCGGCTGAAGGCGCGGGGGCTGGAGAGCTTTCTGAAGACGACGGGCGGCAAGGGGCTACACGTCGTGGTTCCAACGGAGGCTCGCTTCGACTGGACGACGGTGAAGGAGTGGGCGCATGGCTTTGTGCTCGAGATGGAGCGGGCGGCGCCAACGAAATATCTTTCGAAGATGACCAAGGCGGCCCGGGTGGGGAAGATCTACCTGGATTATCTGCGGAACGAGCGAGGGGCGACGGCGGTGGCGCCGTACTCGTCGCGCGCACGTGAGGGACTGGGCGTAAGTATGCCACTGGCATGGAGCGAGCTGCACACGGCGGAGCGACCGGTGTTCCGGGTGGATGGATTCCCCGAGTGGAAGGCGCGTCTGAAAAAGGATCCCTGGGCGAAGATGAGCTCTGTACAGCAGTCACTCTCTTAGGGACTGATGCGATGGATGCGTGCGGCAGGATAGTCTGGTGGCCGTGTCAGGGGACCACATGAGACAGGTTTCTTTCTTTAGCGTCGTGCTGTTGCTCGTTGGGTGTGTTGGGGCAAGCGCGCAGGAGGTTGTTGCGCCGACGCCGCCGATGGGATGGAACAGCTGGGACAGTTTCGGAACAGCAGTGACCGAGCGGGATGTTCGTGCGAACGCGGCGTGGATGGCCGAGCACTTGAAGCCGTTCGGCTGGCAGTACGTGGTGGTCGATGAGGAGTGGTATGCCCGCGTGCCGGCGACGCAGGGTGGTGGCGATCCAGAGAGGATGCAGCTCAGCATGGATGCGAACGGGCGATACGTGCCGGCGGAGAACCGCTTCCCTTCCGCCGCGGGTGGGGCCGGCATGGCGCCGCTTGCCGCGTATGTTCACAGTCTCGGATTGAAGTTCGGCATTCACCTGCTGCAGGGTGTGCCACGGCTGGCGGCGGCGCAAGCGTTGCCGATTGCGAACTCCTCGTTCACGGCGAGCGATGCCGCTGATACGAGCCAGCACTGCTCGTGGAGTCACGACAACTTTGACGTGAAGGACTCGGCGGCGGGGCAGGCGTATTACGATGCCCTGCTCCGGCAGGTTGCGGGATGGGGAGTGGATCTGATCAAGGTCGATTGCATCTCGTCGCGGCCCTACAAGGGTGCGGAGATTGCGATGGTGGCGCGAGCGATTGCGAAGACTGGCCGGCCGATTGTGCTTAGTCTTTCGCCCGGCGAAATGCCGATGGACAAGGTAGAGGACGCACGCGGCGAGGCAACGATGTGGCGGATCTCGGATGATGTGTGGGATGTGTGGCACAGTGGCGTTGCGTATCCACAGGGCCTGGGGGATCAGATCTTTCGGCTGGCCCGATGGTCCGGTAAGAGCTCCGCCGGGCGATGGTCGGACGCGGACATGCTGCCGCTGGGGTACCTGGGACCGACGCCGGGATGGGGTGCGCCACGATGGACACGGCTGACGCACGATGAACAGCAGACGCTGGTGACGCTGTGGTGTATGTTTCGCTCGCCGTTGATGGTGGGTGGCGATCTGCCGAAGACCGATGCTTGGACACTAGGTCTACTGACAAATCGCGAGGTGCTTGCGGTGGATCAGAGTGCGGTGAAGAATCACCCGGTGAACCTGGGAGAAGACTTCGCGGGGTGGGTAGCCGAGGGACCGGATGGGAGTACGCGGTATGTTTCGGTTACAAATACGCGCGACGTCCCTCAGACGCTAACCGTGGGCTGGAAGTCGCTCGGGATGGGAGATGGACAGCACGCTGTGCGAGATCTTTGGCTCGGCCGAAATCTGGGACAGGCCAAAGATCTGCACGTCGCCTTGCAACCGCACGCGTCGCTGATGTACGCGATACGGATCGCAGGACGTTAGCGACTGAGGTTAGATTGTGGACGAAGGCAGCTCGTGGCCGGGATCGATACGAACGGCGGGTGCTGTGACTTTCTTCTTTGAGAAGAGCGCGAGGAAACTCTTCAGCACGATGTAGAGGATCGGGATGAAGAAGAGGTTGAGGAAGGTGGAGAGCACCATGCCGCCTACGATGGCCGTGCCGACGGAGTGACGGCCGAGTGCGCCCGCACCCTTGGCGAAGTAGAGCGGAAGAACGCCGAGGATGAAGGCGATCGAGGTCATGAGGATGGGACGGAGGCGGAGTTCGGAGGCCTCGATGGCGGCGTCCACGATGCTGCGGCCCTCGGCGAGAAGCTGTTCCGCGAACTCGATGATCAGGATGGCGTTCTTGGCTGAGAGGCCGATCAGCATGACGAGGCCGATCTGCACGTAGACGTCATCGACGAGGCCGCGCAGCGAAACAAGCGAGAGCGCGCCGAGGATGGCTGTGGGTACGGAGAGCAGGATGATGAACGGCAGGGCGAAGGACTCATACTGCGCGGAGAGCGTGAGATAGACGACGAGGATGCCGAGAGCGAGGATGATGATTGTCTTGCCGGCGGACTCAATCTCTTCGAGGGCGAGGCCGGTCCAGGAGTACGTCATACCCTGCAGCATGTACTTCTGCGCGAGGTTCTGCATGTTGATGAGCGCCTGACCGGAGGAGATCCCGGTGGAGCCGGAGCCATCAATCTCGGCCGAGCGGAAGAGGTTGTAGTGATTGATGACCTGTGGGCCGGAGGTCTCCTGGATGCTGACGAGGTTATCCAGGGGGATCATCTGACCGCCGTCGGAGCGAACGTAGTACGAGCGGAGGTCGCCCGAGTTGCGGCGGAAGCCCTGATCCGCCTGCAGGTAGACGCGATAGGAGCGGTTGTTGAAGTCGAAGTCGTTGATGTAGGCAGATCCCATGAAGACGCCCATGGCGAGCGAGATCTGATTGAACGGAACACCAATGGCCTTTGCCTTCTCGCGATCGATGCTGATGAGCACCTGCGGATCGTTGGCCGTGAAGGTGGTCTGCATGGTGGAGAACTGGCCACTCGTAGTCGCCTGGCCGACGATGGTGTGAGCGATGCGGTCGATGTCGGAGAAGGTGTTGCGGCCGGCGTCCTGCAGGATGAACTGGAAGCCACCAACGGAGCCGATACCTGAGACGGCAGGCGGCTCGAAGGCTGCGGCGATGCCGCCGGGAACACCGAAGAGCTTTGGTGCAACATCGCCGACGATGTTGTGCGCGGTGAAGTCCGGTCCCATTTTCTCTCGATCAGCGATCGGCTTGAGCGGGGCGAAGATGATGCCCTGGTTGGGCGAGGAGCCACCCGCGAGAGAGAAGCCCATGACGGAGAAGGTTCCGAAGACCCCCTTGTTCTGGCCGATGGTGGCAGAGACGCGATCGGCGAACTCTGAGGTGTAGGCGAGGGATGCGCCAGGCGGAGTCTGCACAATGCAGAGGAAGTAGGATTGATCTTCCTGCGGGATAAAGGCCGTGGGCACGTGCGTGTACATGTACGCCGTACCAGCGAGCGAGGCGAAGAAGAGCAGGATGACGACGTAGCGGATGCGAACGAAGAAGGTGACGGCGCGCGCGTAAAGGCGGCCAAGCCCCTTGATGCCGCGATCGATTGGATTCAGCAGCGCGCCGAGAATGCCGGTCTTGTGCTGTTCCGGACGGAGGAAGAGCGCGGCCAACGCGGGAGAGAGCGTAAGGGCGTTGAAGGCTGAGATGGCGATCGAGAAAGCAATCGTGAGTGAGAACTGCTTATAAAGAATGCCGGTGGTTCCCGGAAAGAAGCTGACCGGGACGAAGACGCTGATGAGCACGAGCGAGGTTGCGATGACGGCGCTGGTGACCTCAGCCATGGCGATGCTGGTGGCCTCATGCGGATCATGAACGACAGATTCCTGGCTGGTGTCCGGGGCGTGGTTCGCAGAGGGGTCGACGTGCTTTGCGGATAGGTCGGAGGGAGAGACACCAGCCGCGGCGTGAGCGGGCGCGGGCGCGATGACATCGCCGGTGAGATGACGTTGAACATTTTCGATCACGACGATGGCATCGTCCACGACCAGGCCAGTGGCCAGCGTGATGCCGAAGAGCGTGAGGGAGTTGATGGAGAAGCCGAAGATCTTGATAAAAGCGAAGGTGCCGATGAGAGAGACGGGAATGGTGATCGCGGGAATGAGCGTGGCGCGCCAGTCCTGCAGGAAGAGAAAGATGACGATTACGACGATGATGATGGCTTCGATCAGGGTCGTGATTACTTCATCGACGGACTCGCTGATGACAGTAGTGGTGTCGACAGCAATGGTGTATCTAAGGCCGGGCGGGAAGGACTTTTCGAGTTCTTTGAGAACAGCACGGCAACGTTTGTCGACGTCGAGCGCGTTGGCATTTGAGAGTTGCTGGACACCGATGCCGACGGCGCTGCGACCGGAGTATTTGAGTTCTGTGTTGTAGTTCTCAGCCCCAACTTCTGCGTGTCCTATGTCCTTGAGGAGAACGACGCCACCGGAGGCGGGAGAGTTCTTCAGAATGATCTGTTCAAATTCGCTCGGGTTGGAGAGTCGTCCGACGACACGAACAGCCATCTGAAAGGACTGTTTTGAATCGGATGGCGGCTGCCCAAGCTGACCGGCGGCGACTTCAACATTCTGTTCGCTGAGTGCGTTCGAGACGTCAAGCGCGGTAAGACCGCGGGCAGCGAGGCGCGCGGGATCGAGCCAGACGCGCATGGCATATTTTCGCTCGCCAAAGATCTGGACGGCACCGACGCCCGGGACGCGTTTGAGCGCGTCCGAAACATAGACGTCGAGGTAGTTTGAAATAAAGGCAGCGGACAAGGAGTTATCAGGCGACACGAAGCCTGCGGCGAAGACGAAGTTGCTGTTGGCCTTGGTGATGGTGATGCCGGTGTTATTGACTGTTGCGGGGAGACGGCCCTGGGCAGAGGCGACGCGGTTCTGCACATCGACAGCCGCAATGTTGAGATCGTAGCCCGTTTGGAAGGTGACGGTGATTGAACTCGTGCCGTCGTTCGAACTGGTGGAGGAGATGTAGCGCATACCCTCGACACCGTTGATCGATTGCTCGAGCGGAATGGTGACGGCAGACTCGACGATCGAGGAGTTGGCGCCGACATAGTTGGAACTCACGACAACCTGAGGTGGAGCGAGCTGCGGATACAGCGAGATCGGAAGCGACGGGATACTGATCGCACCGACCAAAACAATCAGAAGGGCTGAGACAGTGGCGAAGATGGGGCGACGAATGAAGAAGTCGACGAACAAGGCGCGCTCGATTCTTGGGTTGCCGCGTGCTTCAATGAAGGAGCGGCGGGCTGGCTAGGAGCCGTGGAGCAGAGACGCACGGCAGTCTGTCGAGAAAATAGGCCTCAGCCGAGAGGCTTGACGGGGGCGCCCTCCTGCAGGAACTGCAGGCCGGAGGTGATTACTTTCTGACCGAGTGCGAGACCACTGACGACGGGGTAGGCGTTGCCGATGGTGTCGCCGAGGGTGACCGCTACCTGATGCGCGGTGAATCCGCCGTCCTTCGGCTGGGCCACGTAGACGAAGGGCTGACCGCCAATGCGGGTAACGGCGAGAACGGGCACAGTTGGAGCGGGAGTTGTATTCCAGGTGACGCGAGCCTTGACGAGTTGTGCGTTTCGTAACACTTCAGAGGAGCGGGGCACGGTGGCTTTCGCGAGAATACCCTGTAGCGTCGTGTCGACCTGGGGCGAGACGAAGTCGATCCTGGTCGAAGTGAGAACTTTACCCGCCGTGTCAAGAATGGACACGGGGAGACCGATCTTCAACTGGGCGACACGCTCCGTAGGGACATAAATGTAGGCTTCAAGATCGGCAATCTCATCTACGGTGGTGAGCAACGTGGTGGAAGACACGTAATCGCCGAGGTGAACTGGTATATCGCCAACAACGCCGCTGAACGGCGCGCGGATCTGGTAGTAGGCCAGCTGCTGCTTCTGCGAGGTGGTGAGCGCAGAGGATGAGGAGAGATCAGCCTCTGAGTTCTGGAAGGATTGTGTTGCCTGATCGTAGGCCTGGCGTGAGGTGACACCGGCCTCAAAGAGCTTGCGCTGCCGTTCCACCTCAGCCTGGTTGTATTGGTATACCGCGCGCTTCTGGGCTTCTGTACCCACCTGCGACTGGACAGTAGCGACCTGCTTCAACGGGTCGATCTGCATGAGGAGCTGTCCTGCTTTTACGGCCTGCCCGGAGCGGACAAAGATCCGGGTGAGATTTCCATCGACCTGGGGCTGCATGGTGGACGATCGCCGACTCTTGATCGTCGCGACATAGGTGTCGGTTGCAGGCACCGGGTCGAGCGCCACGGTGCTGACTTGGACCGGCATTGCCTGTGGAGGTGGACCGACCGCAGCCTTCTTTTGTGTGCACCCGGCCAGGGCAGCTAAGCCGGCGACGAAGGCGATTGCGACAGAGCGAACGACTTGTTTGTGGCTAGAGAACGCGATCAACAGGCACTCCTTGGAACGCATGGGCTGCTTGCAGCCAGCGAAGTCGAGAAAACAAGAGACGATACGATTGGCGATCTTCTCAAGAAGAGAGTCGCAATGCTTGTAGTGACTAGATGACGAGGCTTCGGCCCGGGTTCGAGAAATTTATGTTCCGGTGTTTTGCGTGCCGTTTGCCCGATCCTGGCCAGGGCCGAGATCCTTCCCCGGCAACGATGGCGAAGCGAGCCCGCCCTGGACAGTTGCAATCAGGAAGGAGAACGGATGGATCTCGCGCGCGAGAATGTTGTTGAAGCGTTGCGCGACGTCACCGGGTTGATTTGGATCAGAACCGTACCTATGATAGCGTCAAGAAGGTGGGACTCCGGTGGGAGTCCTGCGATATGTTGCGTCCCCGTCGTCCAGTGGCCCAGGACACCGCCCTTTCACGGCGGTAACACGGGTTCGAATCCCGTCGGGGACGCCAACTTTTTACAAGTACTTAGCAACGTCTGAGAGATTTTCTACCTTCCGACATTCTTCAAACGGTATGCCTTGCTCTGCGCCTTCGCTTGGCGTGCGTTACCGCTTGTGCGTTGAGGCTTA
>CAXTCB010000065.1:0-16635 GCA_964242875.1 uncultured Acidobacteriaceae bacterium | reverse complement strand
CGCGCGAGAATGTGGGCGGGTACGACGATTACCCCGAGCTCTACACGCGCTGGTTCGAGTACGGGGCCTTTCAGCCGAACTTCCGCTCACACGGTACACGCGCTCACAACGAGGTTTGGAGCTATGGTAAGCAGGCTCAGCCCATCTTGGAGAAATACCTCCGTCTGCGCTACCAGCTGATGCCGTACCTGTACTCGCTGGGTTGGCAGGCAAACCAGACCGGCGCACCCTTCATGCGTGGGCTGTTTCTCGATTTCGGTAATGACCCGAATGTCGCAGACTTGGGCGATGAATACATGTTTGGCCCCGCACTGCTGGTTGCACCGGTTACCGAGCAGGGTGCCACCAGCCGCAGCGTCTACCTGCCGGCGGGTACGGACTGGTATAACTTCTGGACGAACGAGCGGGTGCACGGTGGTCAGCGGCTCACCGTGTCCGCCCCGATCGACACCATTCCTGTCTTTGTCCGGGCCGGTGCAATCCTGCCTTTGGGATCTCCGGTTGAGAGCACGGCCGATTCGCAGACAATCGCGGAGGTTCGTGTGTACCCCGGGGCTGACGGTCACTTCACCTTGTATGACGACGACGGCACTACCTATGGCTACGAGCACGGAGCTTTCCGCACGACGGACCTACGGTGGAACGACGTAGCCGCCAAGCTGACCCACACGGGCGCGAAAGCCTGGACAGACGATAGCAACGTCATCAAGATCGTCAAACCATAACGCCGACGGCAGGATAGCTGCAGCGACGACAAAAGAGCGCGAGACAGGTCTGTTCCATGCAGACCGAGCATCGCGCTCTTTGTCATGGCTGAGCGGGCAAACAGTCCTGGTCGAGACATCGCCGCTTGCATGCAGACGCTTTGCAACAACCAAGAAGGAGGGCTGAACGAGGTATGTTACCTCTGAGATACCGCCAGCTAAACCTTTCTGAATGAACAGTTGAGGTCTTGAAGTTCCCATGGAACGGTACGCCACCTTGTCAGTGGCTGAGCGCAGTCCGTCTAGTGAGCCTGCCAGTCTACCGCAGCCTTAAAGAGGGCAGTGGCAGCGTTTCGGGACGAGTACTCGGAAACAGCCTGCTCTCCGGGGAGAGCGCCTGACCCCACGCTGGCAAGACGTTCGAAGCACTTATGAAGGAGTTGTTGCAATGAAGAAGAAATCCATTTGGAAGCGCCGCTCGCATCGCTCCTGTCTCAAGATCGTTGTTGGGCTCGCACTCTCTGCCGCGGCGGTTCGGACGATGCCCGGTCAGACCACCTCAAATCTGTCCGGCACCGTACAGGATTCGAGCGGCGCCATCATTCCCGGCGCGCACATCACCCTCACCAACGACGCGAGCCGTGATATCCGCCAGCTCAACAGCAACGGCTCCGGATATTTCAGCTTCGCAGGCATCATTCCCGGTACATACACCGTTGATGTGACCGCGCCGGGATTCCGAGGGTTTCGCCAGGAAGGCGTGATGATCAACCCTGGCGACACGCGCTCCCTGGAAGGCCTCAAGCTGGAGGCTGGCGGCGGCAACCAGAGCGTTACCGTCTCGACCAGCGCGAATGCCATCGCGCCTGAAGACTCCGCCGAGCGTTCCGCGCTGCTGGATACGCGCGACATCGAGCGCCTGCCGCTGGTGAGCCGCAACACGTCAGAGCTGCTGAAGATCCTTCCTGGTGTTACCACTACGGCCAACGGATCGCAGAACGGGACCGGCTTTGACTTCACCGACACTGGATCGTCGGGGTCGGCGGTCGGCGTCGGTTTAAATACGAATGGCGCGCCTTACCGCGGCGGCACGGCCTACCTGCTGGACGGCGCCAGCATTATCGATCCTGGTTGCGCCTGCTGGTCGATCGCCACGGTCAATCCTGACATGACGCAGGAGGTCAAAGTTCAGACCAGCAACTTCGGTGCGGATGCCGCGCAAGGACCGGTTGTCATCAATGTCATCAGTCGCTCCGGCTCTGCGGACTTCCACGGCCAGGTCTACCTGTACGCCCGCAACTCCGTACTGAACGCGAACACATGGCAGGATAAACACAACGACGTAGCCCGTCCGGATGCGTCGTACTACTACCCGGGTATGAGCGTTGGCGGCCCTGTTCTGATTCCGCACACCAATTTCAACAAGAACCGCAAGCTGCTGTTCTGGGCTGGGTTCGAAGCCTTTCGGCAGACCCTGCCGGCCTCATCCGCGCTGACGAGCTATGTGCCAACCGCGGCGATGCGCGCCGGAAACTTTAGCCTGTCTGATCCCGACAACGCGGCGCTCTGCGCGAAGAGCACCGGAAACGACTTCTGCTCGGCGCTGAGCGGAGGCTTTGCTCCCGACGGCACGCCGCTCAGCGGAACGCAGGTTCCCACGCAGTATCTCGATCCCGGAGCGCTGGCGCTGCTCAAGCTGTTCCCTGCAGCGAACACCAACCCAAGCGGCAATGCAAGTGGTTACAACTACTTTCTGCAGCCGACCAATCAGCACAACGGCTATATCTACCGTGGCCGCGTCGACTACAACCTGAGCGACCGCAACAAGGTTTTTGTCAGCTACCAATACGGCAGCGACTCCGAAACATCTGTCGCGCACATTTACTACAACCCTTCTGATGCGGTTGCTTATCCCGGAGGTCCGCTGATCAGCCCGGTGCACTCGCACGTGCTCAGCGGCAGCTTCATTCACGTCTTCAATGCCGCTACCACCAACGAACTTCGCATCGCGGTGGGCTGGCTAGACAACCCGTACAGCGCCTCGAATCTGAACGCGCTGTCAAAGACTTCACTCGGATACCCGTATCAGACGCCCTTCAACTCGGCCTCAGCTTTGGTCCCGTCCATCAACTCCGCTGGAGACCGTACGATACCGGACATCTCGCAGCCGGATCTCTTCCAGCAGGGTGGGACGTACAACTCGATCAAGCGCTCGCCGTCTGTGTCCGATGACTTCACAGCGGTCTACAAGACCCACACCTTCAAGGCAGGCGGCTATTGGAGTCAGGCGGGTAACAAGCAGGGTACCTACGGCTCTCCCAACGGGTCGCTCTCCTACGGTAGCGGCGTTAAGACAGACCAGATTACCGGTCAGAATATTGGCACCGCCAACCCGCTGGCCAACTTCCTCATGGGTATTACCAGCGGCTTCTCGCAAGCCAACACCAACCCGATCGACGACATGTATTACAACACCGGTGCGGGCTACGTTCTGGATAACTGGAAGGTGCTGCCACAACTGACGTTAAATCTCGGCGTTCGTGTCGAGCATATTGGCCGCTGGCAGGATGCCACCGGCACCGGCCTGGCCACGTGGGAGCCATCGCGCTACGCCGGAGACGTCGCGTCGGGCAAAGCTTATCCCGGAGTGTACTGGCACGGCATCGACAGTTCCGTTCCGATCGGTGGATCGCCTGTGCAGTCGCTCTTTTTGGAGCCGCGCCTCGGCCTCGCATACGACGTCTTCAAAAACGGGCGAACCGTGGTGCGCGGGGGCTGGGCACAGTACCGCTGGAACGATCAATACAACGACTTTGCCGGTCCGCTTACGACATCGCTCGGCGTCCGGACCTATAACTCCACCAGCGGCGACGCCATCACTCTCAGCCAGATCGGCTCACTCGCAACCAACGCAGCTTCCCTCGGAGCTCTGCCGTCGAGCGTGTATGCGACCGATCAGCAGGACGACAGGGTCGGCCAGACTTCGGCCTATAACCTCACCATTTCACAGCGCCTGCCCAAGAGCATGTTGCTCGAGGTTGCGTACGTAGGCAACCAATCCTCCAATATTCTGCTTGGCGGCCAGAGCAACGGCTCTGGTGTCGGCGGGGCCAATCTCGTCAATCAGAACAAGATTCCGCTGGGCGGACTCTTCCAGCGCGATCCAGTTACGGGTGCGGCGGCGCCTGCCGATCCGGAGAACGTTCCCAACCTGGTTGACTATTACCCCTACTACCAGGGCTATGGCAGCAACGCTATCTCCGTGAACACGCATAGCGGCTACTCCAACTACAACGGGGCGCAGTTCAGCCTGGTGCGTCAGGTTGGTCGCGAAACCTTCAACGTGAACTACACCTTCTCCAAAGCACTCGGGATCGTGGGCAGCACGCTGGATGCGTTTAACGTGAACAACAACTATGGTGTGCTCAATATCGACCGACCGCATGTGGTGAACACTTCATACGCCTTCGATCTTGGCTCGCCGATTCATGACAACAAGTTCGCGGCGGGTGCGGTCAACGGCTGGACGCTGTCAGGAATCACCACATGGCAGGCTGGCGGCAATATGCAGGCAAACGTCAGCCAGAACCTTGGGCTGACCATCTTCAACAGCGCCCTCAACCACTACACGACATCCAACACCTACTACGGAACTCCGGTGCAGACGATTCAACCGGTCGCCACCTGCAATCCGAACTCAGGCCTGACCACCTATCAGCACATCAATCTAAATTGCATCACCGCGCCGGTCGTTGGACAGGTTGGTCCACGTCAACTGCCGTATCTGAGCCTGCCCTCGTACTTCGACTCTGACCTCGGCATCTTCAAGAACTTCCATATCCACGAGCGCAATGCCGTCGAGGTTCGTGGCCAGGCTCTAAACTTTCTCAACCATCCCCTGCCGGGTTACAGCGGCAGCAGCCTGGTCCAGCCGCGGCTGGTCACCACCGACAACACGACCTTCACCTCGCAGGTCTCGAACACTGGACGCGGTGTGACGGATGCCAAGTACACCCAGCGAACACTTCTGCTTGCGGTGAAGTACACCTTCTAATAAGTCTCGATCCCACAGCAAAAGAGGGAGGCAAGATTATTCGTGCCTCCCTCTTTTATTTATCAGCTGTTCTGTCGCGAGATCACCACGTATGAAACGCAACAATCTCAGGCCGGCTCGGCTTGAAATCGTGAATTCTGACATGCAGCACGAGCTGAACACTCTTGTCTTGCCAGCCCTTGCCGAGCACGGAATCCAGGCTCGCGAGCGAGGTTGGTGATGCGATGAACTCAGCCGCAGACTGGGTACCGTACTGTCCCATTCCGGCCACGCTCAGGAGCGGAGCGTCTGTGCCCTGTTGCAGCGTGCGGGTCAGAATTGCGTAGTCTTCGGTCTCATGCGAGTCCAGCGAGGCATGCAACTCCCATGTGCGCTCATGATTCTGCGTGTCGTCGATCTCATTGTGCCGCATGAGCCGGAAGCGCAGTCCCTTGGTCATCTCGGCACTGGTCGGGTTGTTGTACCCACCCACTAAAATCGTAGGACTGCCGCGCAGCTCAGCGAAGGAAATATCATTCGGAAAGCGCTCGGCAAAGTGCTGTCCGTGCCGGGCCAGCACCGCTACCAGATTAGTCACGGCGGCCACATCGCCCAGTGCGACAAAGCTGTTTTCCGCGGGGGTGAAATCACTCCCGTGTAGGTTCGCGAGAGCCTTTGCTGGCGGAAAAACCTCGAGCCCCTGGGTCTGCAATCCCTGCGCGTTTGCGTACTGGTTCGCTACTGTGTCCGGCAGGCGGTACACCGCGTTGCTTCCCATTGCAATCAGCACTGGATGGTGCACGTCCAGCCATGGACCCCAGAACTGTCGTTCCGCGCGATCATTTTTTGGGGTGCTGGTCGTCAGAACATACGTCGCTCCTGCTGCCAGTGTTGCACTCACGACGACCACCGCGACCCACCATCTGTGTGGGCGCCTTGACTTGAGCAGCGCGCCTCCATCCTCCGAGAGCGCAACGGAAGTGGATAGAAATGTTGCCGTTGTTGCTGTGGCTGCCGGATCGCTCGGCGCTACCGGAGCGGTCGCGCCTGGTTCAGGGTGGTCCATCAAGGGTTGGGCGCGGGGAGCGACTGGCGGGTTGATCGTCTCGGATAGAGCAACGGCGCTGGCCGGCGTTGCCGACTCCGACCTCGCACGATGGAAGAGCGCCCGGTAGGAGCCCGAGGGAACTTCAATATGAACGCCAGCGGAGCTGCTTTGATAGAACTGAGCCAGGCGCTTCCGCACTTCAGCCGCGCGAATCCGAACTACTGGATCTTCTCCAGTTTCATAGTCCGGCGCACGGTGGAAGACCTCGTGTCCGATCACTCGCTCGCGCAGCAGATGGTCCTCCCCTGAGAGGGAGTGCTTCACGACATACTTCAGGAAGTTGCTGCACTGCAGGGAGTTTCGAAATTGAGAACTTGCCAAGATAGCGCTGAGCGTCTCGTCTATGTCCTGCAAAGAAAGCAGATCACTCAATCTCGTGTCAGCCTGTGAACTCGCTGAACCCATCTGTCTACCCCACATCAGGAGCTATCGTACGTGCGCCGAAGAAGCCCTGTCCACAGTCTGGCCGCTTGCGGAAGCATTTGCGTCCGAGCCATTTACCTCGAGGCAAGTAGGATTCACCGTGTTGCACAGGAAACAGGTGGTTCTATCGTCAGGACAGCCACCACACGTGGCAAAAGACTGCTTCTGTTTCGCAGAAGCAGTCTTCTCATGAGACCTAAGCGATGCCCATGCCACCGGTGACACCGTAGATCTCACCAGTTGTGTAGCTGGACTCCTGTGACGCGAGGAGTACGTAGACCGGCGCCAGTTCGACAGGTTGGCCCGGACGCTTGTAGGGCGTGCTCTTACCCAGCTTCTTAAGCTTTTCCTTGTCACCATCGGCTTCCTGCAGCGGCGTCCAGATCGGGCCTGGTGCCACAGCGTTAATGCGAACGCCGTAGGTCTCCATGAGCGGCTCACTGAGACCCTTCGTAAAGTTTGCGATGGCTGCCTTTGTGATCGCGTAGTCGAAGACATTCGCGGAGGGCTCATAGGCTTGAACGCTTGTCGTGTTGATGATCGATGCTCCTGGCTTCAGGTGCGGCAGGGCAGCCTTCGTAATCCAGAAGATCGAGTAGATGTTGGTCTTCATGAGCGTATCGAAACGCTCGGTCGAGGTTTCGAGCAGACCTTCGGTCTTGCCCATTCTGCCGGCGTTGTTGACCAGAATATCCAGCCCACCCAGTTGTTTGATTGCATCGGCTACCAGACGCTGGCAGAAACCCTCGTGAGAGACGTCGCCCGGCAGCAGCACAGCTTTGCGACCTGCGTCTTGGATGTACTTCGCTACTTCTTCGGCATCTTCCTGTTCGGCCGGAAGGTAGCAGATGGCGACGTCTGCGCCTTCACGCGCGAACGCGATTGCCGCGGCGCGACCGATGCCGGAATCGGCACCGGTGAGGAGGGCCTTGCGACCCGCGAGCCGGCCTGACCCCTTGTAGGAAAGTTCGCCACAGTCTGGCTTCTCGCTCATGGCTGCCTGGGTGGCAGGGGCGGACTGCAGTTCGATAGTGGATGGAGGACCGGCGTACTGCGACCGCGGATCCTGAGGGGTGATGAGATCAGTTGGCATCGTGCTCCTTGGACATATGACGTAGCGCTTCCGCTACGCTGCCTGTAGGATGCGCGACATTGCAGGTCTCATTCCGCCTACCCGCCGAATTCATGACTCCAGAGGTATGGATGCATTACCCAACGCGGCGTAAACATCTGCGTGGGATAGTTGACTCTGTCGAGCATCATGAGAGTGGAGCCAAATTCAGTGCAGTAGAGATCGAGCGTCAGTTGTCCAGGGGGAAACTTAGCGCGACTGCAGACGAGTCGCTCCATCCGAATAGAGACCGCGAGGGGATGCCGGCCAACCGGCGTCTATGACATAGGTCTAACGTGCTGTCATAGCGCGCAGCGGCATAACGCTTTCGGCAGAATCTTCAACGACCCCATTGAGCCGGCACAGTCGTCAAGGACGCGTCATTAGCCCTTTGCGTGATCTTGCTACAGAGAGGCAAACTGCACAGTGTCTTCCTTCATCGATTTAGACCGGCATGTGATGCAGAAGCTGCGGTGCGTGACCCATCCCACGAAGGCGTCGCTATAGCTCTTCTTCGTGGCGAGGAGGGTCTCTTCACAAGCGCTTTGCTCCCCCTGGTGTAGAAGCACAGCATCCCTAGCTTCAGCTCTTGTTTGGGCCGCCTGTTCAAAGCACCGAAAGAGTGCAAAACCCTCGTGACAGAACATGCGCGTTCTCCTCTGAAGTCAGCCTTATCTGCTTTCCTACAAGATCGCGGCATAAAGGAGGGTGCGCTGTTCTGTTTTGTACACGGCTCGACGAGCACTCTCACTTTGATCGCGCTGTGAGCGGTGAATCACTAAGCCGCATAGCTAGCCGAGTCGCGTGTGGAGTCGCCGAAGACAAGCCAGCTGACCCGACACGGACACGGAGAGCGTGCGCACTCGTGCGAGCGGCAGGCCTTCGTAGCGGTATCAGCTGGCGGGTAAACGCAGCTCAGCGATGCAGCCTTGTGCATCGTCCCGATTCGCGAGCGTAAGCGAACCCTTATGCGCCGCCGCAATTTGCAGCGCCAGCACCAGGCCGATGCCGCTGCCATCCGGCTTGGTCGTGTAAAAGGGCACGAACAGATTCGCTGGATTGGTTAAGCCAGGACCATTGTCCAAGATCCGAACAATGAACTCCTGTTTCGAACGGAATGAATGGATGGTCACCTCTGGTATGTGGTTCGCCAAGGCGCGGGGTTCCAAGGCTGCATCCACGGCATTCCGGATGAGATTGATGATCATCTGGCCGATCTGGTCACGGTCGGCGAGCAGATCGATGGGAGAGCCAAGATGGATTCGAAGCGGCAAGCGCATTTCGAGAGATACCAGCTGGCCAAGCAGATCATGGAGTGAAAAGCGCTGAAGCTGAGGTGCCGGCAGATGCGTTAGGTTCTGGTAGGCCTGAAGGAAGCGATTGAGAGAGGCCGCCCGTTCCTCAATGACGGTTAAGCCACGGTGAAAATCGCCTTGTGACAGTGTGCCGCTTTCCTGGCGGTTCTCGGGAAGGCGACTGCGGAGACTCCCTGCGATGGATTTGATTGGAGTAAGCGAGTTGTTAATCTCGTGGCTGAGAACGCGAATAAGCCTCTGCCAGGCCAGGCGTTCTTCTTCGCGGAGCGCGGAAGCAACATCGGAGAGAACAATGAGTGTATGAGGTACGCCATGAAGACGAAAAGCGGCGCGGCGGATCGACCAGCGAGTGAAGGCTGGGATCTTCGATGGCGTATCGGCGTCATGCGTGTAGAGGTCGCCATCTTCCGCTTGCAGGATGAAGGCGAGGCCGAGATCGCCGGCGGATCGACTCACGGCAGACGCACGCGTGAGATGAAATGCTTGCTCGGCAGCATCGTTCAGGAGTCGGAGGCTGCCGTCTGGAGCAAAGGCAAGCACTGGTGATGGCATTGAGGTCATCACTCGCTCCGCAAGCGTGAGCGCATCGCGGGCGGCGGAGCGCTGAGTTTGAAGGGTGTTCGCGAGAGCGTTGATTTCCAGAGCCAGGTCGCCCAGGGTGTCGCCCCGACGTGCTCCGCGCGCCCGGAAGGAAAAGTCGTCTTCTCGCAATGCAGCTACGACATTGGTGAGTGTCTGCAGCGGTCGGAGGAGCTGGTCGAACAAGTACGTCGCCGCAATCAGCCACACCAAGGCAAATGCAGCACCTGCACATAAGCTCATAAGCCTGGATCCAGCAACGAGCTGCACAAGCAGGGACACGAGGACGACAGACGGCAAAGCGAACGCAGCGAGCCACAAGCGGATGCGACGTTCGTAACTGAGCCGGCGCCGGTTGGCAGCAAGCGGAAAGCGGTTCGGGAGAGGCGATCTGTTCGCAAGGGAGCCTTTGGGAGTCAGGGGAGGCGCAGAGTTAGAGGCCATACTTTTCCATGCGGCGGTAGAGGGCTCCCCGTGAAAGACCAAGAGCTTCGGCGGCGTGGCTGACGTTGCCGCCACAACGAGCGAGTGCTTTGCGAATGAGAATGGCTTCGACCGCCTCCAGGCTGAGGTCGTCCAGATTTTGAGACGCGGGCCGGCCGGAGTTGAGCCCGAGGTCTGCAACGGTGATGCGGTTGGAGTGAGCCATCAGAACCGCGCGTTCCATGGTGTGGTCGAGTTCGCGGACGTTCCCCGGCCACGTGTGATGGAGCATGGTTTGGAGAGCGGCGTTCTCAAAGCCCTCTATGGTGCGTCTGTAGCGACTGTTATAGCGCGAAAGGAAGTGCGCAGCGAGCATGGGAAGATCTTCGTGGCGCTCACGCAGGGGTGGCAGATGGATCTCGACGGTGTTGAGCCGAAAAAGGAGGTCCTCGCGAAAGCGGCCCGCGCTGGCCTCTGCGTGAAGGTCAGCATTCGTCGCGGAGATCATGCGGACATCTACCCGGCGAGTGGTGGATGAGCCAACGCGCTCCAGTTCGCCTGTCTCGAGAACGCGAAGCAGCTTGGCCTGCTGGCGGATGGGTATGTTGGCGATCTCATCGAGGAAAAGGGTTCCGCCGGAGGCAAGCTCGAAACGCCCAATGCGGTCCGCCCGCGCGTCCGTGAAGGCTCCTTTGACGTGGCCGAAGATCTCGCTTTCGAAGGTCCCTTCGGAGAGAGCGCCGGTGTTCACGGCAACGAGATGACGCGAGGCACGCAGCGAGAGGCGATGCAACGTCTGCGCAACAACCTCCTTGCCGGTGCCGTGCTCACCGGTGATAAGCACGTTGGCGTCCGACGGTCCGACGCGGCTCATCAGATCAACGACGGGGTACATGGAAGGTGCGTGTGCAATAAATTCCGGCACCGAGTCCGAGGCGCCTGCCCGAAGGACGCGATTCTCAGCTTCAAGCCAAGCGGTGCGCTTCTGTGATTGATGGAGCTCAATCTGTGTGCGGAGTACTGTGAGCAGGCGAGGATTGTCCCATGGCTTCTGGATGAAGTCGTTCGCGCCGCGACGCATGGCTTCAACAGCGAGATCAACATTGGCGTAAGCAGTCATGACGATGACGGGGATTCGTGCATCGCGTGCACGGATGCTTGCGAGGAGGTCAAGGCCCTCGCGTCCGGAGGTGGTGTCGCGCGTGTAGTTGAGGTCGATCAGGATGCCATCGAATTCGGAGCTGGCGAAGCACTCAAGGACGAGAGAGGGCGAGCGTGCGTTTTCGAGAAGATAGCCTTCCGTTTTCAGCAGGATCTGCAGTGTCTCCAGGATATGCGGTTGATCATCCCCGATTAACAGGCGCGAAGGTCTAAAAGCAGCAGAGATCGAAGAGGGTCCGGCAGTTCTGAGAGGGATGTCTGCTGCCATAACGATAGGACTCGGCGAGGCTGGTTGCGGGCGCTCGGTTAGGGTTGTGTGGCTGGAGCGGCTTGTGTTCCGTTGCGTGCCGCTTCTATCGAAATTGAGTTGGAGACTAGAGTATTGCCCACCGCCCGATCCAGTTCAATGCGCGCCTTTTGGAGAGCGGTGCGAGCCGCAACGAGCGCAGACTCTGCTGTGGCAAGGTCCCGTTGCGTCGAGAGCGTCTGGAAGGCAGAGCCTGCTCCCAGCGCCTGCTCCTTGCTTGTGATGTCAAAAGTGCGAGCCGCGAGGTCGCGCGCTCTATCCGCGGACGTCACACGAGCCTGCGATTGTTCAAGCGCATACTGCGCGTTGCGCACCTCAATACGAATCTGTTTGCGAAGTTGCTGGGCGCGCAGCTCCGCCTGTCGCGTTTCGAGTTCAGAGCGATACTGATCGGATTTCGCAACGCGGTTGCGAAGAGGGATGTCGAGGCGCAGGCCGACGTAGTAGTCCGGTGCCGAATTGTTAAAAGCGTTGGCAAGTGCGCCGCCATAATCCACCGGAGCGGTGGAGGCAATCATTGATCCGGGGTGTGCGGGGCCCCCCAGCCCCGTGCCGCCGTAATAGCCTGTGAGCGCCAACGACGGCAGCAGTGCGTTGCGTGCGGCGTCGCGACTGATATAGCGGTTTTGAAGATCGGCAGCAGATTCAGAGAGCTCCAGCCGACTTCGGAGCGCCTCCTGGATAACATCTTCGGTCGGAGCTGTAGCGGTTGCGGTGGTGGATGGGCGAGCGACGGCGCTGAGGTCAGTCGGACGCACAGGAAGACTCTCAAATGTAGGGTCGTCAAGATTCTTGGTGAGAGCGTTTTTGATCAGGAGCTCCTGAAAGCGGAGCTGAGAGCGAGCGATAGTGAGATCCTGCTCACGCGCGGCCACCTCGCCTTCATCTTTCAGTACGTCCAGAGCGGGGATGGCCTGAAGATCAAGTTGTTTGCGGCCGGTCGCGAGTGTCTGCCTGGCGAACTCAAGTGAACGGCTCTTGACCTGTTCGTCTTCGTACGCACTCACCAGATCCCAGTAGATATTTGCAATCTGGGTAACCGTGCTGATGACTTGCAGCGAGAAGGCCTGGTCCGAGATCTTCTGATCGTTGCGCGCAATACGAAGATAGCGAAGGTTGGGACCGAAGCCAAATCCCGAGAGCAGCTGCTGCTGCAATTGCACCTGATAATACGTGTCGAGCTCGGGGTTGAGAAAGGTGAAGGAGCTATTGGTGCTATTCCGGCGATTGGTCAGGGTTGCGGTAATGTTGGTGCCTGTCGGAAAAGCTTGCGTGTAGAAGATATTTCCATTGATCGTGTTGTTGCGCAGCACAGGTACGCCGTTAACCGTGAGGTTCGATAACGGTTCCGTATAGTGTTCGACGTTGCCTTCGGCGGTGATCAGAGGGTCGTAAGAGGGAACGATGCTGCCGGCGCCGAGAGTGGACGTAACCAGGCCTGAGGCGCCCGCTCCGGCGCCACCCGCGCCTCCTGTGGTCCCGCCCGCGCCAGCGCCCGAAGCCGCCGTACCGAAGCCGCCGACTCCACCGCCAGGAGTGTTTTGTACAACACCGGTATTAACACCACGGAACACACCTCCAGCCTGCGTGCGAAGAACGTCCGCGCGCGCAATGGGAATGTTGTAGCGGGCTATTGCGAGATCAAGATTGTTCTCAAGTGCGAGATCGATTGCGTCGCGCAAGGAGAGCTCGAGAACTCCGTGTTGGACCAACGTCTCAAGCCTTGGTGAGTTCGCAAGATCAGGAAGCGGGACGGTGCTCGCCCTATAGGCGCGGAGTGGGTTGTAGGAGTGCGGAATGTCGAGGCGAAGCGTCTGGCGCTCAGGGCTGGCGGGCAATGCTTGAGCGTCGAGTCGCGCCGATGCGAAGAACAGCGGGCCGGCGATGAGGATGCGGCGTGGTCTGGAGATCATAAGTTAGGCAGATCTCCCGGAGTAGCTGTCGAGGTTAGGACGAGCCGTGTCACGGGTAAGCCAGCCATCGCGAATCTCAATAACGCGAGAGCCGTAAGCGGCATTGGCTTCAGAGTGGGTGACTTGGACGACGGTGGTACCTTCGTCGTTGAGCTTGCGGAAGAGCTGCATGATCTCCGCAGCCTGCTCGGAATGGAGATTGCCCGTCGGTTCATCGGCGAGCAGGAGCGAGGGCCGGTGGATCACAGCGCGGGCAATGCCGACAAGCTGCTGCTGGCCCCCAGAGAGCTGAGACGGAAAGAGATCTTTCTTGGCGACGATGTTGAAGCGATCCAGCGTGTCGGCGACCAGCGCCTGGCGCTCGGAGCGCGCGATATCTTTGTAGGAGAGAGGAAGGTCAATATTTTCGGCGACAGTCAGATCGTCGAGCAAATGGTAGGACTGGAAGACCATGCCGATACTTCGGCGGGCAAGGTCCGCCCGCTGTTTACGACTAAGCGACTGGACTGCAATGTCGTCAAATCGGAACTCGCCGCGCCACTGGTCATCAAGCATGGCGAGGATGTTCAGCAGGGAAGACTTACCCGCTCCGGAGGGACCCATGATGGTCAGGAATTCTCCTTGCTGGATGGTGAGCTCGATCCGACGAAGGATAAACGTCTCCGTGGGTCCGGTCTTGTAACTGCGTTCGAGATGGTGCAGATCGATCATGGTGAAGTCTTCCTTGCGGGTTACCTGTGACGGTTATTCGGAGCGCAATGCGTTCATGGGTTCGACGTTGGCGGCCCGGCGCGCCGGGATGGCACCGGCGATCAGCGTGCTGAGAGCTAACACGGTGCACGCAATAAGAAGGGTGGCGAGGTCGTGGCCTTTGACGCCGAACAGTTGCGACTGGAGAAGGTGTCCGACAAGGAGGGCACAAGGAATGCCAAGAACGAGACCAAGGATGGTTTGGGTCATGGCTCCGCGAAGGATCAGCGCCAGGATGCCGAAGCGGTCGGAGCCAAGAGCCATGCGAAGGCCGATTTCAGGGACACGGCGGGTGACGCCGTAAGAGGTGACGCCGTAGAGGCCGATGCAGGCGAGGACGAGGGCGAGAATGCCGAAGAGCGTCGTGAGACTGACGACGAGCTCCTGCTGGGTGAAGTAGGAGCTGACCTGATCGGTGTAGGTGACGAGTTTGAGGATCGGAATTCCTGGATCTATGCTGTGGAGAGTGGAACGAACGATGTTGGCGGCTGCGGCTGAATCTCCTCCGTAGCGGACGATCACATTTCCCGCGAAGTGCTCGAACTGCTGATTCTTGTTTGCTTGTTCGATCAATGTTGGTGTGGCCATGATCCTGTCGAAGGTGGTGAGTTGGGCGAGTGGCGTGAAGAACATGGGACGAGCTGCTTCGGTGAGGTCTTCGTTGTTGTGGAGGTCATCGACGACGCCGACAACTTGGTACTCGCTCGTCATTGAACCATCGGGGCCAAACTGCCCGCCGATGGGCGGTTTTCCGGGGAAGAACTTACTTGCGAAGGCTTTGTTGATGACGGCGACGTGTGGGCTGGTGGCGGTGTCCTGCTGGTTGATGGTGCGACCGAGAAGCAGGTGGATGCCAAGGGTTTCGAAAAAGTTCGGGCTAACGGAGGTGTAGCTGGCATAGGTCTGGGCGTGTGGATCGCCGCCTGGAACAGCGATACCGGTACCCCAATTATTGTTGGCCATTGGGCCGTAGGTGGCGTAAGCGAAGCTCTGGATGCCGGGGAGATTGGTGAAGGCTTGGTCGATTCGCCGGTAGAGGCCGGCGAGCTGCTCATAGCGATAGCCGGCGGCCTGGAGATCGACAAACGCAATGAGCCGGCCCTCCGGGTGGAAATGGAAGTCCTGTCTCTCGAGGTTGTGCAAGCTGGTGAGGAGCAGGCCGGTGATGCTGAGGAGGGTGACGGAGAGGGCGGCCTGGAGGGTGACGAGGATACGCTGGGGAAGAGTGCTGCTGTTCCCGAAACTTCGATTTGCTCCGCGCATGGCTTCGACGGGGTTGGCGCGCGAGGCGATCCAGGCCGGAGCTGTGCCAAACAGAATGCCCGTGAGGAGCGAAACTGCGAGGGCGAAGAGAAGCACAGGCCATGAGGGACTGGCGCTCAGCGGGTCGGTTTGAACACCCCGCATCGCCAAGGCAAGAATGGCCCGGACCCCGACGAACGCGACGGCGATGCCGAAGACGCCGCCCGTGAGGGCGATGACGACCGACTCGACAAGCATCTTGCGGAAAAGGCGCTGACGGGACGCCCCAAGCGCGGTCCGCACGCTGATCTCCTGACGGCGTGCGACGGCCCGGCCAAGCATGAGGTTGGCGAGGTTGGCGCAGCAAATGAGGAGGACTGCGCCGGCAACCAGGAGAAGGAGTTTAAGGCTGGTTTCATACTGCCTGCCGAGATCGTTGATGCCGCCGCGCGCATGGGCGAGCTCGGTGGTTTGTTTTTCAACATCAGCTTCGGTAAAGCCGTCACCCGGACTGCGATGGATTCGGCTCCATCGCACAAGCTGGATCTGCAGGGATTTCTCTATGGCTGCCACGGCCTTCGGGTTAGGGACGCGGACCAGGAGATCGAGCCAATGCTCGTTAGGATAGTCGCGCAGTTTCCGTTCGGGCTCCAGGATGGGCTCCTGCGCGATCGGCAGCCAGACGCCCGCAGGATCTGCAGCATTGCGTTCGCCGAGGAAGCCTGGAGCAGTGATGCCGACGATGGTGACGGGATGACCAGTAAGCAGGAGGGTAGAGCCAACGAGCTGGGGATCGCTGTGAAACTTCAGCGACCAGATCGTGTGGCTGAGAACGGCAACGGGCTTGGCTCCGTCTTGATCGTCTTCCGGACGGAGGAGGCGTCCGGCAAAGGGGCGAACACCGAGAAAGGAGAAATAGTTTCCTGAGACGAACCGAACGTCGAGTGGCTGAGATGCCTGTTGCTGTTCGGTGCGTGCACTGACATTGTCTGTGCCAGCGGCAACAGCGGCAATGCCAGTGAGGCTGGTGGTATTGTCGCGGAATTGTCGGTAAAGATCGTAAGAGAAGATGCGCCAGTCACCCTGCATGCTGCCGTCGTCGCAGCACTCGATGGTCTTGCCGATCTTGTACAGCTGCTCGGGATGGCTGACCGGAATGGATCGCAGCAGCACCTGGTAGACCAGTGTGAAGATGGCTGTGGTCGCGCCGATGCCGAGGGCAAGGGTGAGGATCGCGGTGAGGGCAAATGCTGACGAGCGGCGAAGCTGGCGCAGGCTGTAGCGAAGGTCTTGAAGGAGCGTGTTCATGAGAGTCCTCGTTTACTCAGCGCGAAGCGCTTCTGTGGGTTCAATAAAAGCGGCACGTCGTGCCGGAAGCAGACTGGCGGCGATCGCCGCAAGTAGCATGGCTGCCGCAGAGATGCCCAGCGACATACTTTGACCGGTATAAGTCGAGGGAACGGAGCCGAGCTCGATGCGAGCTGTACCCGCGATAAAAGAAGCGAGCAACCGGTGCATCGCAAGGCTGCACACGATACCGAGAACCAGGCCAACGCCGGTCAGCG
>CAXTCB010000064.1:0-17189 GCA_964242875.1 uncultured Acidobacteriaceae bacterium | reverse complement strand
AAGGTGGGGGCGTCTTCGGGCGGTGGCGGGATGGTGGCGAGGTTGGGGAGGGGCTGGATATGGATTGTGGCTGAGGGAGCGTGGGCGGTGAAGTCGCGGAGCTTGCCGGGGTTGGAGGTGGCGGCGTAGAGGAGCATGTCTCCATGATGCGCTATGGGTGGGTCGGCATGGCGGCCGGTGGCGTGGCTTCGCAGGCGGCGGTGGAGGCCCACTCATGGCGATGAAGCTGCCATGAATAGAGCACCCGTCCTCGGCGTGGAGGTGCCGAGCCTCGGTGGAAGAGAAGCAGATCCCTACGGGATGACAACAAAGGTGCAACTACGAAGGACCAAGCTAAAAGTGTGGTGTTGAGACAGCGGGTCTTTCGCTTTGCGAAGGTTGATAGAGATACCTGGCGGTTTAGTGGCAGCAGTGCTGGTGATGGTGGTCGCCTTCGGGTGGGGCCGAGTCCATCATGCGCAGCATGGCGGGGCCTCCGGTGCGGAGGAAGCGCCAGAGGAGGACGGCGGTGACGGCGAGGAAGAGGAGGTTGAGGACCGAGGTGTAGTTCCAGCGGAGGGTTTCGGTCATGATGGCTGCGTTGCGGTGTTGGGGAATGAGATGGAGGGCGCTGAAGAGGAGTTCGACGGCGAGGGCGGCGAGGGACATGGCGGCGTAGAAGGTCGCGAAGAGGATGGCGGCGACCTTGAGGCCGTAGTACTTGCGGTAGATGTTGAGGATGGGAAGGATGATGAGGTCGGCGAAGAGGAAGGCGATAACGCCGCCGAAGGAGATGCCGCCGTTCCAGAGCACGGCGGCGAGCGGAACGTTGCCGACGGAGCAGACGAAGGAGAGGACGGCGACGAGCGGGCCGACGAGGGGACCCCAAAACCTGGCGAGGACGGGATGGCCGGTGAGGAAGAAGCCCTGCCAGACGTGCTGCGGGACCCAGGCGGCGAGGCAGCCGGAGATGAGCAGGCCGCCGGCGATGTCGGGCCAGAGGGAGTACCAGTCCATCCAGAAGTAGTGGCTGGTGGCCGTGAAGCCGGCGGGCGAGGTGAGCTTCTGCCAGACCGTGCCCTGGTGGAGGCTCATATCCATGGCGGCGTGGCCTTCCATCTTGCCGACGAGGCCCTGCTCGGCCTGCTTGCGGGCGGCTTCAATGAGCTTCGGTGTGAGGGTGGCGCGGAGCATGAGGACGAGGAGCGCGATCATGATGGGGCCGCCGGTGAACTCGGCCAGGGTGAACTGCCAGCCGAGGAGGACGGCGAGGAGGACGCTAAGTTCCACCACCAGATTTGTTGACGCGAACTGGAAGGCGATGGCGGCGATGAAGTCGGCGCCCTTGCGGAAGAGCGAGCGGGCGAGGGCGGTGGCGGCGTAGGAGCAGGAGGAGCTGGCGGCGCCGAGGGCAGAGGCGATGATGATGGTTTTGGGGGAGGAGTCCGGCAGGAGTTTGCCGAGCTGTTCTTTGGAGACGACGGCTTCGACGATGGCCGAGAGCAGAAAGCCGAGGCAGAGCGCCCAAAGGAGCTCCCAGGCCATGATGCCGGACATCTCGAGTGCGTGGAGGATCGGGGACACGGGGAGTTCCTTTTCTGGGCAGCCTACTTTGAGTTGATGCGGAAGCGGACGAAGGCAACGACGCCGAAGGGGTGCGAGCCGTAGGTGGCCGTGAGGGCGGAGGGTGTGGTGTAGGAGGTGAACTGCGCGCCGGGGGCGACGAGGAGGTGCGGGGCGAGGTGGAGGTCGTGGTCGTAGCCGGCGGTGTAGGCGGCGACGTGGCCGATGGGGAGCTCGGTGAAGTTGGGCGGCAGGGGCGAGCCCGGGCTGAGGAGGAGCTCGTTCGAGCGGCCGGCGTTCTCGAGGCGGGTCCAAAGGTAGTTGGTGGAGGCGAACTTCCAGAGGGCTTCGGCGAGGTAGCTGTTTTCTTTGCTGTTGTCGGCGAGGGAGCGGGTTCGGCCCCAGAGGACCGTGGTGGAGAGATTGGAGGAGCGCAGGCCGGCGCCGATCTCGTGACCGAGAGGGCGGTTGACCTTGACGCTGGCGGTCTGGCGGGACTGGTCTTCGCCGGGGTAGAGGGCTTCGGGGCTGGTGATATGGGCCCAGGAGTATTGGGCGGACCAGTTGGCGGAGGGAACGAAGGTGATGCGGGAGCTGTAGCTGTCGACGGCGTGGCCGTTGGAGCTGGGTTCGCAGTGCCAGCGGGCCTCGGTCGGTTCGGCGCCGTGGAAGCCGGATTCTTCGAAGCGGAGCCAGCGATACGTGAAGCCGGCGGTGAGGACGTTGAAGGCGATGTGGGTGGAATCCTGCTGATGGTGGCCCAGGGCGGCGATGGGGTCTTCGGACGCCGACATGCGGTGAGGGTAGGCGGTGGGGCCGATGGCGGGGTCGCCGACGGGGGCGATGTAGAGGCTGAGGAGGGATCGCTCGCTGGTCTTCCAGTCGTAGAGGGCGGCGACCTCCATGAAGAAGTCGTGGGGGTGCTGGCCGTCGACGATGGGGGAGCCGAAGGCGGTCTCTCCCTGCTGGAAGAGCTCGGGATAGAAGCGGTGGGTGATGGTGGCGGGCTCGAGCGAGACCATGGCACGGACCGTGAGCTGTCCGGGGCCGAGCGGGCGCATGGCCATGGGCATGATCCAGTTGGTGGAGAAGAGCTTGGCTGAACCGCGTTGGGCCGCGGAAGGAACGGGCTGGGCGGCTTGTTGCTGGGTGTCGGCGAGGAAGGCGTTGCCGTGGAGCATGAGCATCCAGGGGCCGCGCTCGCGCATGAACATGGGCATGGGGGTGGAGGGCGGCTCGGCGGTGGTACCGGAGGTGGTGTGGGTGAGGATGGCGCCGCGGAGATCGTGCGGCTGGGCCATGCTCATGCCGGCCATGCTGCTCATGTGCTTTATGCCGTCCATGTCGTCCATTGGCATGTCGGGCATGGAGTGGGCGGTGGGCGGCGCGGTGGTGGGGGATGGCGGTGCGGCTTGCGGGGCGGACATGTCCATGCCGGGCATGTTGGGCGTGGGCGAGGTCTGCTGGGGGTGGGCGGATGGTGGAAGGCACAGCGAAAGCAGGGTGGACGCGAGGAGGCGTCGAAGCATGAGTCTCTTCTCCAGAAGGATGGAACGGTCAGACGTCGGCGAAGGCGTGAGCGATCGCCGGGGACGGGTCTGGAGGGAGGGGCTTCAGATGCGTAGCGGAAGTGGGAAGGCGTGTGGCGGCGAGGCGGAGGGCGGGCTGTGGCGAGGAGCGACGCTGAGCGGGACTGGCGCGAAGAGGGGCTCCTGCGGGAGTGCCGTAAGCGGCGGCAGGGCGAGGTCAGTATCGACGGCTGCTGGAGCGATCCCGTCGGCAGGATGGACGGCGCAGCAGGGAGGAGCGCTGTGGGCTGGCGGCATCGGCATGCGCTGGGACATGCTCTCGCTGCAGCTGCGATTGCCGGCGTGAAGCGTCGCTCCGGAGAGGACAGGCAGGACGACCAGCGCCAGGAGGCACAGGAGCGTGAGGCCGAGATGGAGGGAGCGCTTCATGCTGTGTTTAGTGTACGGCTGTCCGGTCGGATGCACTCGAACGGCGCGCGGATTCAATCGAGGGAAGAGGAGTGGGCGGCGAAGGGCTGAGGTTCGGGTCGTTTACGTTTGGTGTGATGCTCGTGATGAGGACTCTTCGACCTGCCGTTCGCGTAGCAGGCGACATCAGCACGTTGGTGATTACACTTCTCAGTGCAGCCTGGAGATACGAACGGATGGTGACGTGTTTGCGATTTGTTTTGCGTGCCGGCGGGGGCTTTGTGCTCGTTTGTGCGCTGGTTATGCAGGGTGCTTCGGTGTCTGCACAGAAGAAGTCGGCTGATGCGGAGATCGCGAGACCGCAAGCCGACCAGAAGGGCATGCAGCCCGGGGGCTACTACGGGGCGCAGCCTGCGATGGAGTCGCTTGATCTGCGCATGTATGGGCGGATCCGTGCGGAGGGTATGGCGCACGGGAAGGCGATGGAGTTTGCAAGCGCGCTCGCGGACGGCATTGGGCCGCGCCTGACTGGATCGCCGAACATGAAGAAGGCGAACGAGTGGACGCGCGACACGTTGGCCAAGGTGGGTCTAGAGAACGCGCACCTGGAAGACTGGGGCGAGTTCGGCATGGGCTGGTACCAGATCAACGCATGGGGACGCGTTGTGACGCCGGATCCGGAGCCGATCTGGATGCACGCGGCGGTGTGGTCGGCGGCGACGAGTGGGCCGGTGCGCGGCGAGATTGCGTATCTGCCGCTTGTCGATGCGAGCGAACTGGACGCGGTCAAGGGCACGTTGAAGGGCAAGATCCTTCTGCTCGGGGCGGCGCGGCCGAGTGCTGATCTTGATCAGCCACTCTCGTTTCGCTCCACGGAGGACGAGCTGAAGGAGTTGGAAGGACCAGGGGTTCCGCGACGGCAGACGGGGCCGCCGCCGGCAAATGCGGCGTCGCGCATCGAGCGTCGGCGTGTGGCGGTGCTCCGCCAACGTGCGGTGGCGATGGCGCGGGAGGAAGGTGCCGCGGCGATCCTGCTGCCGTCGCATGAGGAGGGAAGGAACGTTGACACAGGCCTTCTGCTTGACGACAACGGTGTGGAGCTTGCGCGGGACGCCCACTTGCGTGAGAACGCGGTGGCGATTCCGTATGCCGTGGTGATGACCGAACACTACAACCGGTTGGCGCGGCTGGCGCAGGCGCATGTTCCGGTGACAATGGAGGTGAATATCCAGACTGCGTTTACGGGCGATCATGAGCACGGGTTCAATACGATTGCCGAGATCCCGGGGACGGACAAGGAACTGCGGGATCAAGTGGTGATGGTGGGCGGTCATCTGGATAGCTGGCCCGCAGGTACGGGCGCTACGGATAACGGTGCGGGGGCGGTGATTGCGATGGAGGCGGTACGCATTCTGAGGGCGCTGGAGGTGAAGCCGCGCCGGACGATTCGCATTGCGTTGTGGAGCGGGGAGGAGCAGGGCTATCTGGGATCCGGGGGATACGTTCGACAGCACCTGGTTCAGGCTTCTGCACCTGACGGCGCCACGGAGAGTGAGGCGCCAGGGCCGCTGGTTACGAAGAAGGAGTGGGAGACGCTGGACGCGTACTACAACATCGACGAGGGCGGGGGAAGGGTGCGGGGCATCTACACGCAGGGCAACTACGCGGTGGCACCTATCTTCGCCCAATGGATCGCGCCACTGGCGGACCTGGGAGTCACGGCAGTGACGAATCGGGTTGACGTCGGTAGCGACCATGAGAGCTTCGATGAGGTGGGACTGCCTGGATTCGAGTTTGTTCAGGATGAACTGGACTACGAGACTCGCACACATCACTCGAACCTGGACACGGTGGACCATCTGCACAAGGAGGATCTCGAACAGGCGGCGATCGTTGAGGCGATCTTTCTTTGGAATACTAGCCAGCGTGAGGCGATGATACCGCGAAGGCCATTTCCGCATCCGGAGGAGGAGACGCGCAGGAGTGCGCCGATCCAGGGGCTCTATCCCTCTGCCGTTCCTGAGAGGAGGTAAGCGATCGAGGGCGTCAGGCGGTGACGGAGATCTCTTCTTCGAGCTGCTGTTTTTCGGCGAGGGCGCGGTAGTAGCCGTCCTGGAGGATGAGGTCGTCGTGGGTGCCGTACTCGACGATGCTGCCGTCGACGAGGACGGCGATCTTGTCCGCGCTGCGGGCGGTGGAGACGCGGTGCGAGATCATGATGGTGGTGCGGCCCTGCATGACGGTGCGGAGGGCGGCGAGTATGCGCTCTTCGGTGTAGGTGTCGACCGAGGCCAGGGCGTCGTCGAGGACGAGGATCTTCGGATCACGGAGAATGGCACGGGCGATGGCCGATCGTTGCTTCTGGCCGCCGGAGAGGGTGACGCCGCGCTCGCCGACGACGGTGGCGAAGCCGGCGGGGAACTCCTGAATCTCAGTGGCGATGAAGGCGGTGCGGGCGGCCTCTTCGATCTCTGCCTCGGTGGCGTCGGGGCGGCCGAGGGCTATGTTTTCGGCGACGGTCGACGAGAAGAGGAAGGTCTCCTGCGGGACGAAGCCGATGGCCTGACGCAGGGTGTGGAGCGGGATGGAGCGGATGGGCTGGTCGTCGATGAGGATGGAGCCATCGGGAGCGTCGAAGAGGCGGGCGAGCAGGCCGACGAGGGTGCTCTTGCCGGAGCCGGTGGGGCCGAGGATGGCGAGGGAGGAGCCGGCGGGGATGGTGAGGGTGACGTCGCGCAGGACCGGGGTGTCGGGCAGATAGGAGAAGTCGAGATGGCGAAACTCGATGTTGCCCTGGATCTCTGGCGGCGCGACGGCGGCCTGCTGGAGGTGCGCGGGGTCGTCGGCGATGGAGGGTTTTTGCTTGAGGAGCTCGTCGATGCGGATGACGGAGGCGGTGCCGCGCTGGAAGAGGTTGACGACCCAGCCGATGGCGATCATGGGCCAGGTGAGCTGGACCATGTAGACGTTGAAGCTGGTGAACTCGCCGACGGTGATGTGGTGCAGCAGGACCTCGTGACCGCCGACGAGGAGGGTGATCATGAGCGAGAGGCCGAGGACGAACTCAAGGGTGGGCCAGAGCATGGCCATGAGGCGGACGAGGTGGAGGGAGCGGTCGATGTACTCGAGATTGGCCTGCTCGAAGTGGGCGATCTCGGCGTCTTCCTGGGCGAAGGCGCGGATGAGGCGGGCGCCGGAGAAGTTCTCCTGGGCTTTGGCGGAGATCTCCGAGAACATAGCCTGAATGCGCTCAAACCGGGTGTGAATGCGATTGCCGAAGTACTGTACAAGGACGCTGGCGATGGGCAGCGGGACGAAGGCGAAGAGGGTGAGGCGGGGGGAGATGCGCAGCATGAAGGGAAGGGCCGCGGCGGTGAAGACGAGGGTGTTGGCGGAGTACATGATGGCCGGGCCGAGGAGCTGGCGGACGGCGGCGAGATCGTTGGTGGTGCGGGCCATGATGTCGCCCGTGCGGTGGGTGTGGTAGAAGCTGGCGGACTGCTTTTCGAGGTTGGCGAAGAGATCGTTGCGGAGGTCGAACTCGATCTCGCGGGAGGCGCCGATGACGATCTGGCGATTGAGATAGAGGAAGACGGCGCTCGAGACGGCGACGAGCAACAGAAGCTCGGCCTGATGGGCGATGCGGGTGGGATTGAGGCCGCGGCGCATGTCATCGATGGCGATGCCGATGATGAGCGGGATGAGGACTTTCGAGCCGTTGTAGAGAAGCGTGGCGAGGCCGCCCCAAGCGAAGCTGGACCAGTATCGCTTGAGGTAGGGCGCGAGGGGTTGGAGGCGGTTTAGCACTTATGACTCAGATGGCTGCTGGCTAGTTTGGATTCGTGGTCTGGGGTTGAGACTGAGGTTGCGACTGCGGCTGGGCTGATGGCGCGTCTGGCGGCGGTGTGGCTGTGCCTGGCTGTGATTGTGTGGGGTTCCCCGCGGGCTGCGAGGAGGTCGCGGGCGCAGCGGCGGCGGGAGGCGCGGGCGGAGTGTCAGCGAAGTTGATCAGCTCGATGTCGAAGATGAGATCGGCCTTGGGCGGGATGGCGCCTTCGCGGCCGGCCTCACCGTAGGCGAGCTGATAGGGGATGTAGAGGCGACGCTTGCCGCCGACGCGCATGCCGGTGAAGCCGGTGTCCCAGCCGGGGATGACGCGGTGGGCGCCGTAGGGGAAGGTGATGGGCTCCTGGCCGGGGTGGTCGTAGGAGGAGTCGAACTTGGTGCCGTCGGTGAGCCAGCCGGTGTACTTGACGGTGTAGTACTTCTCGGGGACGGCGAGGGGGCCGGTGCCGGTGACGATGTCGACGTAGCGCAAGGTGTAGAGGGCCTTGGGCGGGGTGGTCACGGGCGGAACGCCGGGCGGGTTGTCGGCCTTGCTGGCGGCGCTGGTGGTCGCCGCGGTGGCGGGGGCCCTGTGGGCTGTCGTGCCGGCGGCTTTGTGCGTGGCGGTCTGGCCGGAGAGAGTGGTTGTGGTGGCGGCGAGCAGGAGGAGGGATGCGGGACGAATCATCGTGCTTCCAGTGTATGACCTCCGGGCGGGTGTGTGGTGCGTCGTTCGGTGGGGCGTCGAGACGGCGTGAGCTTGAGGAAGTGGAGAGGCTCGCAAGACGTTGGAGAAGGGTGAGCCGCGAGAACGGGACAAAGAGACCGCAGATGGTGACAAATGCGTGAGTGACGATCGGGCGGTGCGCGGCAAGGCACAACGGAGAGAGCGGGTTTCGCACGGTGGTACCGCGGCGGCCTGCTCTTTGGCCGATTCCTGGTAGCTGACGGTGCATCCAAGACTTCGATTATGAATCGTCGAGATGCGTTGAGAAGTTTGGCAGGGGTGCCGCTGGCGGCTGCGGCCGCGGCGTCGCTGGTGTCGGTTGAGAGTGGGTGCCGTGGCGGCGAGGTGGACCGGATGCTTCCCGGTCGGCTGGTCCATCCTTTCGGGCGGGAGGCGCGGCCGATGGTGCCGAGCCGGCCGGTGCGGAATCAGGGAACGAACTTCGGCCCGCATGCGATTGCGCTGCTCGAAGACGTGCGGCACCGGGCGGCGGAGTACTTCTTTGAGCGGGCGGACACCGGGACGGGGCTGGTGTATGACAGGGCACCGGCGAGCGGGAAGGGCGAAGGGCCGCAGTACACGTCGGCCTCGATCGCGGCGACGGGCTTTGGACTGAGTGCGTTGTGCCTTGCGGCGGTGCACGGGTATCTGCCGGCGGAACAGTGTCACGCGCGCGTGATAGGGACGCTGCGGTTTCTGGCGGAGCGGGCGCCGCATGCGCATGGTTTTTTTCCGCACTACCTCGACGCGCGAACGGGGACGCGCGAAGCGGGGACGGAGTTCTCCTCGATCGACACGGCGCTGCTGCTGTGCGGCGCGCTGCATGCGCGAAGTGTGTTGAACTCGCACGAGGCGGACAGGCTGGTGGGGGCGATCTACGACCGGATTGAGTGGCCGTGGATGTTGGATGGAGGGAAGGGAGATGCAGCGGCGACACTGTGCATGGGGTGGCTGCCGGAGAGCGGATTTCTGAGGGCGCGGTGGGACTCGTACTCGGAGTGCGTGCTGATGTATCTGCTGGCGATGGGATCGCCGACACATCCGCTGGGCGTGGGGTCGTGGAATGCAATTCAACGGAACACGTTTGACTATGGCGGAATACGGTTTGTGTCGAGCCTGGGAGCGCTGTTTATTCACCAGTACCCGCATGTGTGGCTGGATCTGCGGGGCAAGCGCGATGCGTTCATGGACTATGCCGAGAACTCGATGGCGGCGACGCGGGCGCACAAGACGTGGTGCCTGCTGCAGCATGGGCAGTACTCGTGGATCGATGAGCGGGTATGGGGGTTTTCGGCGTCGGATACGGAGCGTGCGGGGTACTCGGCGTGGGCGGCGCCGCCGGCGATCGGGATGTGGGACGGGACGCTGACGCCGCATGCGGCGGGAGGGTCGCTGGCGCTGCTGCCGGAGGAGTGCATTGTGGCGCTGACCGCGATGCGGGAGCACCATCCACGGAGCTTTGAGCGGTACGGGTTTGTGGATGCGTTCAACCCGGGGGCGAATGGCGGGGCGGGATGGTACGACCGCGACGTGATTGCGATTGACCTGGGGCTGACGATGCTGATGGCGGAGAACCAGCAGACGCGATTGGTGCAGCGGGAGTTTATGAAGAATCCGGAGGTGGGACGGGCGATGCAGATGGCGGGGCTGATGGCGGCGGGGGCGTAGGGCCCACGCGATGTGAGCGCAGGTGGCAGGATTTGTGTTGCGCTTTCTTTATTTCTTCATGAGTATGGAAGATATGCGGGAGCGCGGGTATCTTGGTGAATTTGAGCTGATGGTTCTGCTGGCGGTACTGCATCTGCGGGACGAGGCGTATGGCGTGCCGCTGGCGAGGGATCTGGAGAGGCGGCGCGGCCGCGAGGTTTCCGTGGGCAGCGTGTATGCCGCTCTTGAGCGCCTGGAGTTGAAGGGACTGGTGAGCTCGCGGCTGGGCGAGTCGACGCCGGAGCGTGGAGGACGGGCGAAGCGATATTTTCGCGTGACGGAAGATGGGCTGCGGTCAGCGAGGGAGACGCGGGAGGTGCTGCAGAAGCTGTGGCGGTCTCTGCCGACGATGGTGGATCCCGCGCTCGAAGGCGGCGCGTGATGAGAGCGAAGCTGCTGCGGCTGGCGATTGCTGTGATGGAGCGGCTGGGTGCCGGCGGCTACAGCGAGGCGATGTGTGGCGACCTGCTGGAGGAGCTGGTGCGGGGCGGGCCGACGGGGCGGCTGTCGCGTGAGGTGGGGGTGGGGCTTGCATTGGGCGCGTGGCGACGGGGCTCGGGATGGATACGGCCGATGGTGTTCGCGGCGGGGTGGAGCGCGGTGTATCCGGTATGGCGGTCCATGGAACGGCTGCTGGTGCCGGCGAGCGCGGCGGCTCGGGCAGAGATGCTGGAGTGGCCGTACTCCCGGCTGATCGAACTGGCGGTAACCGGGATGCCGGTGCTGGCGTACGTGTGGCTTGGGTTTCTGCTGTACACGGTACGGAACGAAGGGCGTGAAAGGCCGGTCGAGTGGTTCTATGTGCTGCGCGGAGTGCTGCTGGCCCCGAGTGTGCTGCTGGTTTCGACCTTGCTGCTCCATCTCTGGGTGCGAGGGCCGGTGTGGTCTGTGGGAGCTGCGGGGACGGCGGGATCTGAGCCGGTGGTGGCGGCGTGTGTTCCGGTGGCGCTGAGCCTGACGGCCGCGATGCTTGCGGGGAGTGCGCCACGGCCAAGGATGGAGCGGCCCAGGGTGGGATGAGTGGCGGCGGTGTCTAAGCAATAGCGCAGGTGTTCAGAGCGGAGGCCGGGTTTGCTGTTCGTTGCGATGGATGATTTGACTAGTCCGGACGAGGAGCGTGGAGCGCCAACGACGGAGTCGCTGGTGCTGCCGACGGTGGGATCGCTGCTGCTGACTGGGGCGGTGGCGAGCATGGTATGTCGGACCCCCAGCCAACCGTTTGCGAGCTGGTGGGGCCTGCTGGAGTGCGCGGTTGGATTTCTGATGGTGGCAGCTGCGGCGCATACCGTGGCGATCTGGACGGTGTGCCGGGTGTATCGGGCGCAGTTGCGAGCGCCGGTGCGGACTCTGCTGGGCGGGACGTGGATCTGTGCGGCGCTGCTGCCGGTGACGGTGGTGCTGGCGAAGGCTGGCTCGGAGTGGGCAACCCCGGTACTGCCTGCCATCGCGGTGGCGGCGGTGTTGTTTATTAGACGTGGCGCATCGCGAGCGGGCAGGGAGGCGCATGCGACGGCGCCGGCGGGTGTGAGCCCGAGTCTGTTTGCGTTTGCGGAGCCGCCTAGGCTTCTGCGAACACTGCTGCCGACGGTGGTGACGGCGGTGCTGGTGGACGCTGGGATCGCGATGCTGCTCTCGTGGCAGTACGCGCTGGCGGGGCTGCTGTTCGGGGTGGGTGTGGCGGTGGTGCTGTGGAGAGTGCCGCTGCGAGCGCGGGTGCAGCGGACGGGTTCACGCGCGGTGATGAGGCAGACGGCGGTGGCGATGCTGCTGCTGGTGATCGCGCTGCTGCCCTCGCTCGGTGGGAGCGGACTGGCGGTGGCAACCGGGCGATGGCTGGGAGTGAGAGGAGTCTCGGGTACGCCGCCGCCAGCGCGGGTGCCGCAGGTTGCAGGGGCGACGGGCGGCGCGCTCTCCGGAGTGATCTTGACGCTGCCATCGAAGCCGCGACAACGGGAGATCCCACTGCCGCCGCGTGCCATGAGTGTTGGCGGTGGTGGAAAGGCGAGGCCGCTGCTGATTCCATTCGACGGCGACTACTGGTACTTTCGACAGCCGGAGCTGCGGCCGCGGGGCGATGCGCGACGCGTTCGGGGTGACCCGACGAAGGTGGACGTGCGATCGACTGATCGTGCGGAGTTACAGATGGAGGCACATCAACGGCTGGGTTCTGGGATGGAGGTGGCGTGCTGCGGAGCGGTGGAGGTGGCGGTGCGGAACAGGGATGACCGGCCGGGGCTGATTGCGCTCGAGGTGGTGCTGGAAGGTGCGGAGGGAAGAGAGCGGATCTCGCTGGGGACGCGGGTGGTGCCTTCGAGTGCGGATCGCGCGCAAGCGGGGGATCGCGGGACGGAGGAGATGCTGCTGTTTCCGATTGCGGCTGCGGGGCAGATGCGGCGGTTTGATGAGATCACGGTGGTGGTGCGGCCTTCGGCGGAGCGGGCACGGGTGGGGGCGAAGATTGCGATCGAGTCGTTTACGCTCTTGCCGCGCTTGTAAGAGGGGGCGCGTGAACGTTGCTTGGCTGCATCTACTGTCTTTGTAGGAACAGCTGGAGAGTGGACACACGATGAGGGAGCGGCTATTGCCTGGCGGCGTTGCACAGGCGGAGGTTGAGGACCAGGTACAGATGAGCACGGAAGAGGGCGGTTGATGCTTCCTCTGGTGCTGACGTCTGCGATTGTTGGGCTCAGCCTGGTTCTGATGCTCGTTCGACCTCGTGGCATCCCGGAGTTTTACTGGGTTGGCGGCGGGGCGCTGCTGCTGCTGGTTTTTCGGCTGATTCCTTTGCAGCTGGCGGCGGCAGCGGTCGCGAAGGGCTCTGACGTTTATCTCTTTCTGATCGGCATGATGCTGATTGCGGAGCTGGCTCGGGAGCATGGGGTGTTCCGCTGGCTCTCTTCGGCTGCGGTACGAAGCGCGCGGGGATCGGCCACGCGGCTGTTTCTGCTGGTGTATGGGATCGGGACACTTGTGACGATCTTTCTGTCGAACGATGCGACCGCGGTGGTGCTCACGCCGGCGATTCTGGGGGTTGTACGACGGGCCAAGGTGCCGCCGCTGCCGTACCTTTATGCGTGCGCCATGATTGCGAACGCGGCGTCATTCGTTCTGCCGATCTCGAACCCGGCGAACCTTGTTGTCTTTCACTCGGGAGTGCCGCCGCTTGCAAGCTGGCTGCGGTCGTTCGCTCTGCCGTCCGTGCTGTCGATTGCGGCGACGTACCTAGTTCTGAGGCTTCTGTTTAGGAAGGATCTGCGCGGAGAGATGAGAGAGGTCGGAGAGGCGGCTGAGCTCGATGGGAACGGCGTGATGGTGCTGGTAGCCCTCGTTTTGATGATCGCGGTTCTTCTGATGGCTTCTGCTTTCGATCGAGATCTTGGTCTGCCGACGTGCGTGGCCGCGGTTGCCGTGACTGCCGTGGTTTCGCTGAGAGCACGAAGCAATCCGATGAAGCTGGTGAGAGAGATCAGCTGGGGCACCCTGGCGTTGGTTGCCGGGTTGTTTGTGATGGTGGAGGCGGTTGAGAAGATTGGAGCGCTGCGATATGCGACGGCCGCACTGGTGTGGGCGCAGGGTCTGGAGCCAGAGATGGGAGCGCTCGTTACGAGCTTCGCTGTGGGAGTTACAAATAATCTGGTTAATAATTTGCCGCTAGGTCTGCTTGCGGGCGCGACACTCGACGCGGCACATACTCATGGGTTGATGGCGAATGCGGTGATGATCGGCGTGGATCTCGGGCCGAACCTTTCTGTGACGGGATCTCTCGCGACGATTTTGTGGCTGATCGCGCTTCGCAAGGAGAAGCTCGATGTAAGCTTCCGGGATTTTCTTAAGGTCGGGTTCGTGGCGATGCCGGTTGCCATGCTTGCCTCGGTTGGCGGAGCCATTGCGCAGCGGTGGTTGAGTCACGGTTCCTGACTAGGTGATGAGAACTGAGTCAGACGCGCGATATACCGGACAGGGACTAGAAGGTTCCGAGGCGAATACGCACGACCGCGCCTTCGCCACGCAGACTGATACCGCGGTCGGTCTGGTCGCCGTTCCACAGCCGGACGGCGTGCCAGGTTCCGTGATCGTAGAAGCCTTCTTCCGCGCTGAGGATCTGCATGCGCAGGCCGGGCAGGCGGCCGGGCACGTGGAAGGCGACGCTGGTGTCCAGGCCTGTGACGAGGAATTCATTGGGGCCGAGTTGGGCGACGAGGGCGCGGCCGCTCTTGTCGGTGGTGCCGGGCGGGCGTCTGCCGTCGCGCTGCGGGAAGCCGAAGCGAACGGAGGCTTGCCAAGGGCCGAAGTCGAGCTCCTGCTCGGCGCCGCCGCTCGCCTCGACCGCGGTCTTGAGCTTGCCGGCGAAGTTCAAGCTGGCGAGTTCCCGGCTCATCGGTGCCAAGAGCGCGTAGTTCTGCGTGTGTGCTTTCGGCCCTTCTCCTGCGGCGAAGGTCCAGGCGGTGCGATCGATGCCGAAGGGTGAGAAGCCGATGGCGCCGTGGCCGAGCGCGAGAAAGAGCAGAGGGGCGTAGCTGTCGCCGTGCCCGGTTTCAGGGATCCAGAGGGCGTTGTCGGGGCGGTTGTAGGTCTCGAGGATGGAGCGGTCAAAGGGGAAGTCGTCACTGTAGATGTCGGGGCCGATGATGTCGACGGCGGGTGCGAGCGCCTTCCAGAGCGGCAGCATATCCTGCGTGGGGCCGCCGGAGGGGTAGCCGACGCCGGGGTTGGGGATCTGGCGCTCGGGGAGCTCGGCTACGGGATAGTTGAGCCAGACGTTGCAGTAGAGCGGGATGTTGAACTCGCGCTTGCCGGCTTCGGCGATCTCGTTGACATAGCGCGCCTGGTAGAAGGCCTGGAAGGTCTCATCGGCGCGGCCTGCGAAGACCTCGCGCCAGGTACCACGGGGCTTCGCGACGATCTTGAGCAGGGCGGCCGGCACCTCTGAGGCGAACTCCTTGTTGGAGGCGGGGGAGAAGTCACGGGGAGAGCCGATGCCACCGGACTCGTTCTCGACCTGGACCATCAGCACGGTGTGGTCGGTGCTGTCGATCTCTTTGAGGTGCCGCATGAGCATGGTGAAGGCGTGCTTGTCAGCCTCGAGGTTGGATCGCGAGTTAGCGGAGAGGACGTCGATGGGTTCGCCGGCTGCGTTGATCATGCGCGGGTACTTCGTGAGGTCGGTCTTCACCCACTCGGGCACGTAGTGCATGTTGCCGTTCTTCCAGGTGCCGAACCAGAGCAGGACGAGATGCAGGTGATGCTCGCGTGCGCCCTGCACCAGCGCGTCGACGGTGAAGAAGTTGAAGTTGCCCGGTGTGGGCTCCATCTGCTCCCAATAGACCGGCGCTTCGGCGGTGTTGGCGTGCATGGCCTCGAGTGCGGGCCAGACCTTGGGCAGGACCTCCGGCCAGGAGCTGGAGTTGTTGATCTGCGCGCCGAGGACGAGGAAGGGAGCGCCCTCGACGATGAGGGCGTGCCGGTCGTCCTGCTGAACGATGTGTGGGGCTTCGACGGCGCGAGAGGTGCGGACGAGACCAAGGAAGAGAAGAGCCGTGAACAGGATCGGTTGCCGATGCATGACGAGTGTCCTCATTGTTTCTCGATGCCCTCAACGCCGATGAAAGGGCGGCGAGAGTCCCGGCGGAATGCTCTCACACTCCGAGAAGTTTTGCTGCATGGACGAAGTAGAGCAGAGGCAGAGGGCCGACGGGCGCATCGTGGAGGACCGCTGGAACGTCTAATACTGTGAGGTATCACCCATGTTGCTCCACCCGATTCGCAAGGTTTCCACGCTTCTGGTTGCTGCTGTTCTGTTCAAGGTGCCGCTGCTCGCACAAGGGTCCACGTATACCGCGCTGGTTGTTGACTCGAAGCAGTCCGCGATGGTGACACCGGCGAATGTCACGCTCGACTTGAATGGGAAGAGCACACCGATTCAGGCCATTGATCCGCTCGCCCCGGCGAATACGCAGGTTGTGCTGCTTCTTGATGACGGGCTGCGGACGTCGGTTGCGCGGCAGTTTTCGGATATCCAGAGTTTTTTGAATCGGCTGAAGCCTGGCGTTGAGGTCATGCTCGGATATATGCAGAACGGGCAGGTTGCGGTTGCGCAGCCCTTTACGACCAATCACGCGGCGGCTGCGGAGAAGCTGCGTATTCCGTTTGGCAGCCCGGGATTGAGTGCCAGTCCGTATATCTGCCTGTCGGATTTTGCGAAGCGCTGGCCGCGGGAGTCGACCGAGTACGGCAGGCCGGCTGCGCCACAGACGCGTAAGACACGGATCGTGCTGATGATCACGAATGGCGTGGATCCGTATAACGGCAGTGTGTCGCCGCTGAACCAGAACAGCCCGTATGTGGATAACGCGACTACGGACTCCCAGCGTGCCGGGATCTCGGTGTACTCGATCTACTATGCGGATTCGGGCATTCGCGGCGGAGCGGCTGCTTTCAGCGGGCAGAGCTACCTGAACCAGATTGCGGAGGGAACGGGCGGTCTGGCGCTGAACCAGCTGCGTGGACCGCTGCCGTCGCTTACGCCGTTCTTCGACCAGTTTCTGGGCGCGCTCGACCATACCTATGTTGCCAGCTTCGACGCGCCGGAGAAGAAGGATCTGGTGTCGATGCGGTTCAAGACCAAGGAGCACGGAGTGAAGCTGCGAGCAGCGAGGCAGATTCAACTGACCGGCGGAGAGCCGAACTAGTCTCTTCGATCAGCGAGCAAAGAAAGACCCCGGATTGCTCCGGGGTCTTTTCTGTTTCTGCGTGGTGCGGAGACTTAGTACATGCCGTCCATACCGCCGCCGCCGCCGTGCGAGTGACCGGCCGCTTCCTTCTTCTCCGGGATCTCGGAGATCATGGCTTCGGTGGTGAGCATGAGGCCGGCGATCGAGGCTGCGTTCTGCAGCGCCGTGCGCGTGACCTTGGTGGGATCGATGACACCGGCGGAGACCAGGTCCTCGTAGGCGCCGGTTCCGGCGTTGTAGCCGTAGTTGGACTCCTTCGACTCGTGGATCTTGCCGATGACGACGGCACCTTCTTCGCCGGCGTTTGAGACGATCATGCGAAGCGGCTCTTCGATGGCGCGACGAATGATGTTGGCGCCGATCTTCTCGTCACCCTCAAGCGTCTTCACCAGCGCATCGACAGCAGAGGCGCAGCGAACCAGGGCCACACCACCGCCCGGGACGATGCCTTCTTCGACGGCTGCACGGGTTGCGTGCATCGCATCCTCGACACGGGCCTTCTTTTCCTTCATCTCGGTCTCGGTAGCGGCACCGACCTTGATAACCGCAACACCGCCGACCAGCTTGGCCAGGCGCTCCTGCAGCTTCTCGCGATCGTAGTCCGAGGTGGTCTTATCGACCTGCGCGCGAATCTCCTTCACGCGGCCCTCAATCTTGCCGTCTTCTCCGCCGCCGTCGACGATGGTGGTGTTGTCCTTGTCGATGGTGACGCGCTTGGCG
>CAXTCB010000063.1:0-17282 GCA_964242875.1 uncultured Acidobacteriaceae bacterium | reverse complement strand
TGGAGCAGGGGCAGGCTTGAGGTAAGGACGTGAGTCCTGCCGAAGGCTTGTTCCTCTTCATAGTGAACAATGGACTTTGGTCTGTTGCTGTGGTGCCGGGAGGGGGGGTCGAACCCCCACGAGGTTGCCCTCGGCGGATTTTGAGTCCGCTGCGTCTGCCAGTTCCGCCATCCCGGCTGCATCAGCCAAGGCAAGCTGTCGCTTTGCCCTTGCTCGCGATAGGCAATTGTATCGCATGGGTACGGGGTCAGAAGGGGCGGTTGCGAGGCTCGGCAATCTGGGGATTCATAGGAAATTACCGGGTCGCAAGTCATCTTTTGTTAGGCTCTTAAGTTATGGCGACTAAACAAGAGATTCTTCAAAGAACGATTGAGCACATCGATATCAAGCAGCACAACGTGGTGGGTCTGGTGGACGCCATGGAGACGATGGCCTTCAGTTCCAGGGATCTACATCGCGCGTCTTCGATCTATGAACGCATGTTGCGCGACACGGATTGCGCTGTGATTCTGTGTCTGGCCGGATCGCTGATCAGCTCCGGATTAAAGCAGGTGTTTGTTGATCTGATCCGGAATAATATGGTGGATGCGATTGTGTCCACGGGCGCGAATATTGTGGATCAGGACTTCTTTGAGTCGCTGGGGTTTCGTCACTACATCGCCGATGAACTCTATAAAGCCGGAACCGAAGACGGTGCCCTTCGCGAGCTGATGATCGATCGGATCTACGACACGCTGATCGATGAAGAAGAGCTGCGGATCTGTGATGACACGCTGAAGGAGATCGTGGACTCTCTTGAACCGCGGCCGTACAGTTCTCGTGAAGTGATTGTGGCCATGGGCGCGTATCTGGAAAAACATGGAAAGACGCCGGCACAGGGCGGCGTGGACGGGATCGTCTGGGCGGCCTATGAGAAGGACGTGCCGATCTTCTGCCCGGCGTTCTCGGACTGCTCGGCGGGCTTTGGCTTTGTAGCACACCAGCATGAGCGGCAGAACGGGCCCAAGGTTTCGATTGACTCGGCGAAGGATTTTTATGAGCTGACCAAGCTGAAGATGGAGAATCCGACGACCGGTCTGCTGATGATCGGCGGCGGTGTTCCGAAGAACTTTGCGCAGGATGTTGTCGTTGCAGCGGATGTCCTTGGGGTGGACGCGTCGATGCACAAGTACGCGATTCAAGTGACGGTTGCCGATGTGCGTGATGGGGCTCTGAGCTCGAGCACGCTGAAGGAAGCGAGTTCGTGGGGCAAGGTAGATACGGTGTACGAGCAGATGGTGTTTGCCGAGGCCACGTTGGCGGTTCCGCTGATTGCCGGGTACGCGTTCCACAAGCAGGCAGCGGCGGAGCGCAAAGGGCTTCGGCTGGCGCGCGTTCTTGAGCCGGTTAACGTGTAACGGAGTGCTTTTGGTTGTACGGGCGGGGCGCAGAGAGACGGTCTCTGCGCCCTTCCTTTTCGAGCGCAATCTCGCCGCCGGCAAGCCATCTCGCATCCAGACGTATGCCGAGTGTGAGACGATGGCAGGGTTTGCGGTAGGTCAAAGAGAAATCCAGCGAGAGTATGTGACGTATGGCGACTTATGCTGCACCCGGACGCGTGAACCTGATCGGCGAGCATACGGACTATACCGGTGGGTTCGTGATGCCGATGGCGATCGAATTTGAAACTCGGGCGACGATTGAGATAACCGGTGATGGAAAGCTGGACCTGAGTTCGCGTAACTTCGCGGAGAGCGCGCAGTATGATCTCGCGAACTTTCCTGCAAAGGGTCGACATCACTGGAGCGATTATCCTGCCGGTGTCATTGGGCTCCTGCGAGAGCGTGGCGTCCCGGTGACTGGCCTGCGTCTTGAACTTGAGGGCAACGTTCCGCCCAATGCGGGCCTGAGTTCTTCCGCGTCGGTTGAGGTAGCGACGGCGATTGCCGTGCTGCAGGCGGCCAAGGCGACGATGCCGCCAGCGGAGATCGCGACGCTTTGTCAGTCTGCCGAGAACAACTTTGTCGGCGGGGCGTGCGGCATTATGGATCAGTTCATCAGCGTGAATGGGCGCGCGGACCATGCGTTGCTGCTCGATTGCCGATCGCTCGAGTACGAGCTGCTGAAGCTGCCGGAGTCGGTCAGCGTGGTGATCTGCAACTCGATGGTGAAGCACGAGGTGGCGCATGGAGAGTATGGGGATCGTCGCGGTGAGGTAGAGGCCGGACAGGCTGCGCTCTCTGCTGCTGTGCCACATGTGAAGCAGCTGCGGGACGCGACACTCGCGGACCTGGAGTCAGCGAAAGGCAGGATGTCCGCTGAGTCGTTCGCACGCTGTCGCCACATCATTACGGAGAACGCCCGTGTGCTCCAGGCGAGGGAAGCTTTGCTTGCCGGCGACATCGCCAAGTTTGGTCAGCTGATGTACGCGGCGCATGCCAGCTTCCGCGATGATTTTGCAGCCAGCTGCTATGAGGTGGATGTGCTGGTGGAGCTGGCGCGGGATCTTCCAGGGTGCTGGGGGGCACGCATTACGGGTGGCGGCTTTGGTGGATGTACGGTCAACGTCGTCGAGCAGGCGCAGGCACCCGCGTTCAAAGAAGCGTTGGTTGCGGCTTATGCGAAGAAGCTGGGCATCCGGGCAGAGTGCTATGTCTCACGCGCCTCCGACGGCGCCATTGCGAGGTTGGGATGAGCCTGACGACACAGCCGCATCGCCGCTGGAATCCGCTGCTGCAGGATTGGGTTCTGGTCTCCCCACACCGCACGGACAGGCCATGGCAGGGTCAGACCGAGACGCCCTCGGTGCCAGCCGCGCTGACCTACGATCCGGCCTGTTATTTGTGCCCGGGAAATGTGCGCGCGGGCGGACATCAGACGCCGGTCTACACCGACACGTATGTCTTCGAGAATGATTTTGCGGCGCTGAAGATGGATGTGACGCCGGAGTCTCGAGATGACGACGGGCTTCTGGTCGCGGAGAGTGAACCGGGGTTGTGCCGCGTCATCTGCTTTTCGCCGCGGCATGATCTGACGCTCGCCAAGATGGACGTGCCGGCGATCCGGAAGGTGGTGGACGTCTGGGCCGCGCAGGTGGACGAGCTTGAAGCGCGACCGGAGATCCACTATGTGCAGGTCTTTGAGAATCGTGGCGCCATGATGGGTGCGTCAAACCCGCATCCACACGGCCAGATCTGGGCGACGCACTCGCTTCCGAACGAGATCACGGCGGAGTTGAAGGGGCAACGTGACTATCTGCAGAGCCACGGCCGCTCGCTGCTGCCGGCTTATTTAGATTTGGAGTTGAAGGCCGGAGAGCGCATTGTCGTGGCGAATGAGCACTTCGTCGCCCTGGTGCCGTACTGGGCGGTATGGCCGTTTGAAACGATGGTTCTGCCCCGAAAGAATGTGGCGCGACTGCCTGAACTGGACGATGCAGCGCGAGAAGGTCTGGCGGACATCCTGAAGCAGCTGACTGCGGCCTACGACGCGGTCTTCGACGTCTCCTTTCCGTACTCGATGGGGATTCATGGAGCACCGGCGGATGGAGAGCCGCACCCCGAGTGGCAGATGCACCTTCATTTCTATCCGCCGCTGCTGCGGTCAGCGACGGTGCGGAAGTTCATGGTTGGCTTCGAGTTGCTGGCCTCGCCGCAGCGCGATATTACGCCCGAGTCCGCTGCCGACACGCTGCGCAAGGCGCTGGCGAAAAGCCAGGGGCGCTGACGATTTCCTGTTCATTGGCTGTAGCGGAGCGCTACTTTGCGAAGAGCTGGCCGAGGTCGGCGAAGGCCTTGAACTCCAGCGCATTGCCTGCAGGATCAAGGAAGAACATGGTGGCCTGTTCGCCGACCTCTCCCTTAAACCGGATGTAGGGTTCGATGATGAAGTCGGTTTGCGCAGCCTCGAGTCGATCAGCCAGACTCTGCCACGTGCCCATCGGCAGCACGACGCCAAAATGGGGGACGGGAACGGCATGACCGTCCACTGCATTGTGGTGGGGACGGTCGCCTGCGCCTGGCTTCAGGTGCGCGACGATCTGGTGACCGAAGAGATCGAAGTCGATCCACTCTGAGCAGCTGCGACCTTCCGCACAGCCAAGAACACCGCCGTAGAAGGCGCGAGCGGCGTCAAGATCGTTGACGGGGAAAGCAATGTGAAAGGGCGTAAGCGACACGCGAGCGATCTCCTTGATTGCCATCATAAGCTCGCGTGCCGCGTCCTCTCAACGATTGAAGTTGCGGTCGTAGCCACGCAGATAGGCGGATCGAAACGCATCGCGGTAGGGCGGATAGGGGCCGAGACGCGGATCGTAACCCGGCGTGTCGCGAAAGCCCCGATCGTTCCGGGGATGGTAGCCGCTCTGGTAGGCGTCGCGCGCGCCTTCCTCCTGGCCTGTGCGGTAGCCATTCTGTTCCGCAAGCTGGACGAGCGGGGGAACCTCACGGTAGGCCTGGGGAGGAGGCGGCGGTGGGGGCGGAGCGACATAGTAGGTGCGATGGGCACAGCCGCAGGCGCCGAGGGTGAGACACGCTGAAGCAGCAACGAGCAGAGAGCGGGAGCGATGCATAAGAGCCTCCATGCCCGGAGCGGAATCGTCTCGGCGAGCATGCTTTCCCTTAGCTAAACGTCCGTCTCGCACGAAGGTTGTGCGCAACGATTTTTCGGAAATGGTGTCGCCAGGTCAGTGAGCGTTCGTCAGGGCTTCTGCGGGCAGACGAACCAGGAACTCAGTTCTGCCAGGCTCAGAGGCGAACCGGATGGTTCCCATGTTTTGCTCGACGAGCCGATGGACGATCCCCAGACCCAGGCCGGTGCCGACGCCGGGATCCTTGGTGGTGAAGAACGGATCGAAGATGCGCGGCTGCAACTCCGGCCGGATGCCTTCGCCATCGTCGGTGATGGCGATACATAGGAAACTACCCTGCGGCTGCACGTCGAGCGACGTCTGCACCGAGATGTGGCCGCCCTGCGCGACCGCGTCGATCGCGTTATCGATCAGATTGGTCCAGATCTGATTCAGACCCTTGCAGGCGCAGCGAAGCAGCGGAAGCCCCCCGGCAAAGTCCTTGGTCAAGGCGATCTGTTTTTCGCGAACCTTGTGGCCGAGAATCACCAGGGCCGCGTGGATGCTCTCGTTCAGATCGACCGAATGCAGCTGCCCGGAGCCTTCGTAGGCATAGGACTTGACCGACTTCACCAACTCCGTGACGCGGCCGATGCTTTCCTCAATCGTGGTGATCAGTTGAAAGCTCGAGACGATCGCCTCGATCCACATGATGGCGTCGGTAAAGGTGTCGACCGGGAAGAAGTGGCGAGCACACTCCATCTCCTCGGCAGTGACACCGACGGAGACGAGTGTGGGAGCCAGCTTCCAGGCATTGGGAACCTTCGCATTCTCAAGCCACGTGGAAAGCAGTTCTTCGGCGTCACTCTGCTCCAGAGAGCTCATATGTCGGGTCGCACCGATCTTCAACGCCTGGTGCTTCAGCTCATTGAGGCAGGTCTTTTGTTCGTCGCTCATATCGCGATGGTTGAAGCGCGACGAGATCTCCTGGAGGCGGAGGAAATTCTCCCGTAGCTGGGTGGACGCCCGACGAGCCGCCGCTCCGGGGTTGTTCAGCTCGTGCATCAGACCGGCAGCCAGTGTTCCCAGCGCGGCCATCTTTTCCTGCTGCAAGGTGTAGTGCTGCATCTTTTGCAGCCGCATGGCCATGTTACGCAGGATGGCCTGCCGCACTTCGGGGCAGGCGGTCATCAGACTCCAGAACGCGTTTTCGTCAAAGCGCAGCAGCCGGGTGGTACCGCGCGTCCGCAAGGTCGACGAATTAGGAATGTTTGCCAGCAGCGGGACCTCGCCGAAAGCAGACCCGGGTCCATGGACATAGGCCGCGTAGTCCCGACCGTCCGCCTGGATGTCCATCACCTCAACCTCGCCGTCCAGCAGGATCCAGAAATGCTGAGCGGCCTCGCCTGCCTTTGCCAGTGAGGTTCCGGACGTTGGCTGCACCAGCTGCAGCGGCTCCAGACAACGAAACTGGTCGACACTCAGGGACGCGAGCAGTGGAACTGCGGAGAGTTCCCGGATGAGGTCATCGGTCAGCCCGGTCGGTGCTTCAGTTGCGTTCAGGTTCGTTGCAGGGGTCATCGGATCTCTTTCAGGAAAGGGAAGTGGTCGTTCATGGCTGCAGGGAAGCAAGGTACTGATGGACGAACTGTATGGCGATTGAACCTTCACCGACGGCGGAGGCGCAGCGCTTGACGGAGTTGAACCGCACATCGCCGGCGACAAAGATGCCGGGAACGCTGGTCTCGAGCAGGTAGGGGTCGCGCTCGAGCGGCCAGGTTCTGGGCGCACGTATCTTGAGGTCGGGGCCGGAGAGGATGAATCCCTTGGCATCTTTCGCCACGTCCGGCGTGATCCACTGTGTTTTAGGCGCGGCTCCGATAAAGATGAAGAGCGAGTTGGTCTCGCAGGTCTGTTCTCCGTCCGGCGTTCGCAGGACGATCTGTTCCAGGTGTCCATCGCCGCAGGCTCGTACGACCTCGGTTCGGGTCATGACGGTGATCTTGGGGTTGTTCTCGATCTGGTCAATCAGGTAGCGCGACATGCTGGTCGTCAGCGACTCTCCACGCACCAGCATGGACACTCTGCTGGCGTAACGCGAGAAGTACATCGCTGCCTGCCCTGCTGAGTTTGCCCCACCGATGATGAACACCTCCTCATCCTTGCAGGCGATGGCTTCGGTCGGTGCGGCGCCATAGTAGATCCCCGCTCCAGTGAAGCGCTCAGCTCCCTCCATCTCGAGCTTGCAGTAGGAGACGCCGGTAGCGATGAGACAGACCAGGCAGCTGACCTCGCGGCCGTCGCTCATGCGCAGCAGATGGTAGGGGCCCTCGCTGCGCAGAGCACAGACGCGTTGTGTAAGGAACTCGGCTCCCAACCGGCGCGCCTGCAGGTAGGATCGCTTGCCCAGCTCCTCGCCGCTCAGCCCTTCCGGAAAGCCGAGGTAGTTCTCGATCCGTGAGCTGCTGCCTGCCTGGCCGCCCGGAGCCTCGGCCTCGATGATGAGGGTCTTCAGGCCCTCAGACGCGCCGTAGACACCGGCCGCGAGCCCCGCGGGGCCGGCGCCAACGATCACAACGTCATAGAACTCCTGCTCGGCGGTGGTGCGCATGCCGACCTTGCTGGCCAGCTCGGTGATACTCGGCTGCACCAGCGAGGTGCCGTCGTTGAAGAGGACAACCGGCAGCTTCGAATCATCCAGTTGCCGCTCTTTTAGCGCGTCCAGCGCGCCAGGGGTGACCTCCGGCGTGAGCCACTGGAACGGGATGCGGTTGCGCGAGAGGAACTCTCGAACCAGGAAGTCACCGGCCGACCAGCGCATGCCGACAACCCGAACGCCCTCGAATGGGGCCTTGTAGTCTTCGCGCCAGTCACCCAGCAGATCGTCCAGAACCGGGTAGAGCTTCTCTTCCGGGGGATCCCAGGGCTTGTTCAGGTAGTAGTGGATTTTGGCGGAGTTGATCGCCCGGATCGCGGCCTCCGTGTCGGCGTAGGCGGTCAGGAGAACCCGCTTGGCGTCTGGATAGAGCTCCATCGTGCGCTGCAGCAGCTCCACCCCGGTCATTCCGGGCATACGCTGGTCTGACAGAAGCAGGGCAACGACGTCGCCGCGCTCTTTCAGCTGGGTGCAGATATCGAGCGCTGCGACGCCGGATGCAGCGCGAAGGATACGATAGGTCTCCCCATAGCGCTGCCGGAGGTCCTGAACCACGGCCTCCAGAACGCTGATGTCGTCGTCGATCGCAAGCAGAATCGGTTTTGCCATGAGAGTTGAAACTCCGTCCCATCCGAAAAGCGGCGGTCCGCGTACCTATAACGAATCAGATTCGTTGCTGTACGGAACGGTGCAAGACGCTTTCGAACCATTTGGGTCATTGACCCGTTGATTGAGTGAAGTGTATCGATTTGAAGCATATCGGCACCAGCCACTGGTCGGGCCGCGTATGCAGGTGCGGACGCTGGATGATGCCGGAGGAGTTCGTTAGACCATGATTCGACTTATTCTTGCTGATGATCAATCGATCTTTCGCGCGGGTGCCGCCCGTGTTCTTGCCTTGGAAGATGATATCCGCCTGGTCGCACAATGCGAGGACGGGCAGCGGCTCCGTGCTGCGGTCGAAGCGCACAAGGGTGCCGTCGTCCTCTTTTCGAAGGGTGTCTCTCTGGTTCTTCCTGAACTTCTGGCCGTCATCGCGGCGGCTGGAAGCCGGGCAGTCCTGATTCTCGAAAATAGCGAGCAGGTCGACGAGACGCTGACCCATCACCTTCACGGTATGGTGTACCGCAGCGTAACGGGGAGTGACCTGATTGAGTGCGTCCGCAAGGTGAATCGTGGGCAGCGATGTCTGCTGACCGGCAATGTAACCGTGATGCAGGTTGCGGACACTGTGGGAGCGCGGGTGCGCGACAGGCTCACGCCGAAAGAGATCCAGATCGTTGCCTTGATCGTTCAAGGGTGCAAGAACAAGGATATCGCCAACCAGCTCGGAACGAAGGAACAGGTCATCAAGAATTACCTGAGAGGGATTTACGACAAGACGGGCGTCTCCGACCGCCTCGAACTTGCGCTCTTTACGATCCACCACAAGGTTTTGGCGGAGGCGGCAGCGAATGCAGGACGGCTGCTGCAGATGAAAAGCGCGTGAAGACGCTATGGCGATCCTGACGCGAAAGGCGCCATGAGCGACTCCGCCCCAGTGCAACGTACCCTAGCGTCCCAAGCCGTCTAGATCCCCATTTTCTGTTCCGTCATCTCCCCTTTAGAAGTCGGTGCAAGCCCAACCTTTTCGGCGACGCTCTTTGCCTGCGTGAACAGGAGAAGATAGTCGGGGCCGCCGGCCTTCGAATCAGTTCCGCTCATGTTGAAGCCGCCGAAGGGATGCGCGCCCACCATGGCGCCGGTGCACTTACGGTTCAGATAAAGGTTGCCAACATGGAACTCCCGCGATGCTCGATCGAGGTTCTCGCGCGATCGGGAGTAGACCGCGCCGGTCAGCCCGTACTCGGTACTGTTCGCGATCTGCAGGGCGTCGTCAAAGCTGGTTGATTTCAGCACCGCCAGGACCGGCCCGAAGATCTCCTCCTGCGCCAGTCTCGAGTTCGGCTGGATGTCCGCAAAGACCGTCGGCTGGATGAAGTAGCCGCCTTCGTTGTCCATCTCCTCGACGCCGCCACCACACAGAAGCCGACCCTCTGTCCGGCCGATCTGCAGATACCGCTGCACGCGATCAAAGGCGACCTGGTTGATCACGGGTCCAAGGGCGACGTTCTCGACCGGATCGCCAATGGCGATCTCTGAAACCCGGTCACGCAGGCGATCGCAGAAGACATCATAGATGGCCTGGTCGACAATGACGCGGGAGCAGGCAGAGCACTTCTGTCCGCCGAAGCCGAAGGCGCTCGCGACCACGCCCTCCAGGGCAGTATCCAGATCGCAATCGGCGTCCACGATGATGGCGTCCTTGCCGCCCATCTCAAGGATCGTGCGCTTGATGAAGTGCTGACCGGGCTGCGGCTTTGCTGCTCGCTCATGGATCTCAAGACCGACCTTCATCGATCCGGTAAAGGCGATAAAGCGGGTCTGCGGATGGGCGACGAGCGCACTTCCGAAGCCGGGGCCCGCACCATGACAGAGATTTACGACACCATCCGGCAGACCGGCTTCCTCCAGCAACAGGAGAAAGCGGGCGGCGATGGTGGGTGCGTCGACCGACGGCTTGAGCACGACGGTGTTGCCGCAGACGATGGCCGCGGCGGTCATCCCTGCCATGATGGCGAGGGGAAAGTTCCAGGGTGGAAGAACGGCGCCAACGCCCAGCGGAAGATAGCGAAACGCATTGCGCTCCCCCGGCAACTGTATTGGCGTGGTCGCACGGTCGAGCTTCATGGCCTCGCGCGCGTAGAACTCCAGGAAGTCGATGGTCTCGCCCACATCGGCATCGGCCTCCGCCCAGTTCTTTCCGACCTCGAAGCTCAGCCACGCGCACAGCTCAAACTTATGCTCGCTGACGAGATCCGCGGTGCGCAGCAGAATCGCAACACGATCCTCCATCGACCAGCGGCTCCACGAAGTAAACGCGTGCTGCGCCGCGGAGATCGCCTGCTCCACATGCTCCTCTCCCGCTTTCGCATGCTGGCCGATTATCTGCATTGGGCGCGCAGGATTGACAGACGTGATCGTCCGCTCGGAGCGCACCCGCTTTCCTCCGATGACCATGTCGTAGCTGTGGCCAAGCTGGCTTTCGACGTGCGCCAGCGCCGCCTGCATCTGCCGCTTGTTCTCGGGTTCCTTGAAGTCGAGAAACTCTTCGTTCTTGAAGGTGGAGAGATCCGTAGCGGAGCGAGAGAGTGTCGAAGTTGAGGCCATAATCAGCAATTTTACGCTTGAGAACGGCGTACACGAAGCTGAGCTTCCCGGGGGAAGGGACCCGCTCTAGGAGGTCTCGACGATCTTCTCGGTTTCAGCCGACATCTTCGCTGTGCGATCCAGCTTGTCCCAGTTGAAGGGCTTGCCATCGATCGCCCGTTTCATCGTCTTGAGAAGCACAACGGAGAACACCTGGCGGTAGCTGAATCGCTGAATCCAGATGTGCACCAGAAGCCATGCGTCTCCCTTGCTGGCGGGATGCTTGCGCTCCAGCATGAAGGCGAGCGACGAGGCGAGAAAGTCGATGATCATGAAGGCGAGAAAGAACGTCAGCAGCTTGTACAGGCTCGCCGTCGACGCAGTCTCAGGATGGAAGTAGCGGTCGATGAAGTAGTGAACCAGACCTGCCACGAACATCAGATCGATGAGCGGTGACACCAGCGGCAGCAGGATCTGGAAGATAACGATGTTGGGCAGGGCGAACAGCCCCATGGCGCGCCGGTTGACGATGGCGCCGCGATGCTTGAAGACCGCCTGCAGAATGCCGAAGGACCAGCGGAAGCGCTGCCGCATCAGCCCGTCCGCATTCACCGGAGCCTCGGTAAAGGCAAGCGCCTGATCCTCATAGATGACGGAGAAGCCCTGCTCCAGCAGGTTCATCGTGAGGTCAGCATCTTCAGCCACCGTGTTCGAGTGGTAGCCGCCACCTGTACGTACCGCAGAGGTGCGCCACGCGCCAATGGCCCCCGGCACGACCATCACCACGTCGAACAGATCGAGCGCGCGCCGCTCGAAGTTCTGGCTGGTGATGTACTCCAGCGCCTGCCAGCGCGTCCACAGGTTCACGCGATTGCCGACCTTGGCATTGCCGGCGACAGCACCGATCTTCGGGTTGGCAAAGTGGCAGACCAGCCGGCTAATGGCGTCGTGCGCGATCACGCCATCGGCGTCGATTCCGATATAGATCTCTTCATCCATGTGCTCCAGCGCAAAGTTCAGCGCCTCGGCCTTGCCGCCGTTCGGCTTGGTCAGGATCACCAGCCGGCCAGACTCGATATCCTTGGGGTAGGCCTCGCGCGCGACCTCGAGCGTTCGATCCTTCGAGCCATCGTCGATCACGATGATGCGCAGGTTCTTGTAGGTCGACATCATCACGGACCGGATCGTCCGCACAATCACCGTCTCTTCGTTGTAGGCCGGGATAAGGACGGCGACGCGCGGCTGGTAGTCCGGCGTGGCGAAGTTCTGGCGCTTGCGGAAGCGATCGATCGTGGCGAACAGGCCGATGATGATCAGCCGCGCACTCATCAGCACGTCGCCGACGAAGAAGACGTAGATCACAAAATGGTTGAAGAAGGCGAAGAAGAAGAACGCAATTGAGTCCGCGCGTGCCTGCCAGCGCTGCTTCGGCGTCAGGGTCGGCATCACCTCGGCGCGCGTCTTGTGCAGGAGCGTCGAGACGGGAACGATCTCGTAGCCCTGGGCGCGAAGCGCCTGGATCAGCACAGGTAAGGCGGCGATGGTTGGCGCACGATCGCCGCCGCCATCGTGCAGCAGAATGATGGATCCCCGCGCCCACGGTCGGGCTTCCATGTCCTTGATCTGTTGAAAGACCGAGTCGGTGATCTCCTGCGGCGTCTTGCGCGGGTGTTCATCCCAGTCGTTGGTATCGATCTTGTTGCCGACGATCACATAACCCATTCCCTGGATGCGATCGATTGGAGCCGCCTGATCATTGGTATCCGGCTCCTGGTCGATCGAGTAGGGAGGCCGAAAGTAGAGCGGCTGGACGCCAAGCTTGGAGGCAAACAAGCGCTCGGTCAGCGACAGCTGCAGATCAACGGCTGCGTTCGAGATTTCGCTGATGTCCGGATGGGTGAACGTGTGATTACCGATCTCATGGCCTTCACGATAGACGCGCTGCATCAGGCCCACATTATCCTGCGCAACCTCACCGATCATCAGGAAGGTGCCCTTCACGTTGTACTGCTTCAGGATGTCCAGGATCTTCGGCGTCCATGTGGGATCCGGACCGTCATCGAAGCTGAGCGCCACCTGTTTCGGATGGTAGCCGTACTGCTCGACCGTGTAGGAGAGCGGATACTTCACCATCGATTCATCGATGATCAGCCGATACTGCTGCGGAACGGACTTGTCATCATCCATCGTCACATCGCGTACGCCGGTCTGCGGCTTTCGCGTCACGCGCAGGATGTCTCCTTCCCCTTCTGTGTCGATGTCGTATCCGGGATCAACCTTGACCAGGGTCTTCTCCGGATCCACGTTCATAGGGTTATCCCAGATGTTCCAGAGCGAGTCGTCTTCGCTGCCGAGCCGCCACAGCGCGAAGGTTTGCAAGCCGAGCGCCCGCGCCGCCCGCATCTCGTTAAGAACCGTGACCGCGTCGAGAAACCACACCTGGTGGCGTACGTTCTCGTCCTCGTCGTCGTACGCAAAGTGCGGATTGAGGCTGTCACCATCGAGCTCGATCTGCGAGTCAGAATCAGAGGCTGCCTGCCAGGCATCCTGCGTGGACAGGTTGCGGGATGCGAGCACCTTCTCGGGTACCGGCTTTCCCTTCTTTCCCTTTGCCTGCGCGGCAGCAGGCATCGGCATGGTCCAGTCATAGCCGTAGCTGCCGATAGCGCAGATAATCTTCTGTTTGGGTACGGTCTTCAGGACTTGCTTCAGGTTGTCGATGAACCAGTCCTGGTCGGCCACCGGCCCGGGTCCGCTCTCCGTCTGGTGCTGGTCGTAGTTCATCAGCAGCAGGCCGTCGGAGTGATCGGCAAGGAACTTCAGATCGAAGCTGTCGTCGCCCACAGGCACGTTCACATAAAGGCGAAGTCCCTTCGCGTGGAAGTCTGCGTAAATATCCGCGATCAACTGTTTGAATCCTGGCTGCGCGTCATCCGGAATCTCCTCAAAGTCCATGGAGATCCCGTGATAATCCGCATTGGCTGCAAGAAAATGATCAAGCTGATCAAGGAAGTGAGCTCGCGCGTCCGCGTTCTTCAGAAAGTCGCCGATGGCCGGGAGAAAGTTCTGCTTCACCGGGTCGTAGTTGTTGACGAGCGGAAAGACCTCCGTATCGACCCGCGCCGTTGCAATCGTGCGCCGGACCTTGTTTTCTGCATCGACCGGGTGCACGCCACTGGGGTCGATCAAGGGGTAGGCCCGGTTGTCGAGGCTGAAATAACTCAGAGATCCATCGGGCGCCACCATGTGCAGCCACTCGGGAAACAGGAGATCGATCTGCCGGATGTGTTCCTTGAGTGAGGAGTAGCTCGCCGGATCATCCTCCACGTAGTACGCTGCGCGCAGACCTTCCCCCTGGTTCAACGGGACATCAGAGGGTGCCAGGTTGCTGCGGCGGTGGGCCGACCGGTGCAGCTTCTCGCCTCTGCGCAGCGGTGCGACCGGTGTATTTGCTGTGCGGAAGTTGCGCTTCGGGTTCTGCAGCAAGAGCTCAGGCAGGGGCCGCATGCGGATCAGGCCGATGACGAAGATCGTCCCGACGACCAGACCCAGCAAGGCAAGCACATCGAAGATCCGGCGCAGGCGCTTCCAGCGTTTACGTTGCGGATCGTAGAAGACTTGCTTCGTCATTAGCCTCGGAACTCATCTCAGGTGCGGTCCACCGCTCGAGCTAAATCCTAGCAGCAGCGACAGCACGTCACCACCGTGGAGGATCGCCGGACGGTCGTATGATGCATGGAATGCCCTCCGACAAGAGGCCTGCCTGGTTGGGAGTCGCTATGCTCCTTGCGCTTGGGGCCGCGCTGCGAGTTTGGTTTGTTCGCCATCCGAATCCCTTCCTTGGGGATCCGACCCTCTACGGCAACATTGCACGCAATCTGCTGCGGCACCACGTCTACAGCTTCGCCGCCGAGCCCGGTCCGTTTCCGCCGACCATCATCCGTTTGCCCGGATACCCGCTTTTTCTCGCCGCCTGTTTTCTGCTCTTTGGCCTCGGGAACTTTGCCGCCGTCCTCTGGGTTCAGGTGGTCATCGATCTCCTGACCTGCCTGCTGCTCGCAGTCCTTGTCCGCAGACTCTTTGGCGCTCGCGCTGCCATCGCCGCCCTTCTGCTTGGCTGCCTCTGCCCCTTCACGGCGAACTACACCGCCACGCCCCTCACCGAGACACTGACACTTGCCAGCATCGCTCTCGCCTTCGTCTCCTTTGAGCGATGGCGCCTGCAGCCAAAGCTGACGAACGGTTGGGTGCTGGGCATCGGCGCGTCGCTCGCCATGTCCCTCCTTCTGCGGCCGGAACAGGCGCTGCTCTCCGTTGCCATGCTGCCGGCGATGCTGGCCGTCAGCTGGCAGCGGGCCGGCTTAGAGACCCGTACTCGACCCCTCAATAAGCTTCTGGCTCCGGCGCTTGGCGCGGCGCTTTGTGTCGTGCTTCCGCTGGTGCCCTGGACGATACGCAACTGGCATACCTTCCATCTTTTCCAGCCGCTTGCGCCGCGGTACGCGACCGATCCGGGCGAGGCCATTCCTCTCGGCTTCCAACGCTGGTACCGCAGCTGGGCAATCGACTTCGCGTCGACCGAAGAGGTCTACTGGAACTACGACGGCACCGCCATCGCGCTGTCCGACCTGCCCTCCCGTGCCTTTGACTCGCCCCGGCAGCAGCGCGAAACCGCGCAGTTGCTGGCGGACTACAACGTCACCACCAGCCCGACATCGCAGCTGGACGCCCGCTTCGCAGCCCTTGCAGCCGAGCGTATCCGTCACAGTCCGCTTCGCTATTACGTCGTGCTCCCCGCGGCGCGCCTGGCCAACATGCTGCTGCGCCCGCGAACGGAACTCACCGGGATCCAGCTTGCCTGGTGGCGCTGGCGAGACAGCCACGCGCAAACCATCTTCGCCACGGCCTATGCCGGACTGAATCTGCTCTACATGGTGCTGGGCATTGCCGGCTGGCTTCGCTGGCGTCTCTCTGCCAGCGGGTCAGAGCGCATCCTGCTGTGGGCGATGGCCGCGTTTGTGCTGCTCCGCTGCGCGCTTCTGCTGACCCTCGACAACTCCGAGCCACGCTACACGCTCGAGCTCTTCCCCATCCTGACCGTCTGCGCCTCAACGTTCTGGCGACGTCCCGCAGCCGTGCTCAACGGCTCGTCTTCGAGTCCGTCTTGATCGCGTATCGTTTCGTGTTCACGCTCTGGTTGTAACGGATATGCGTGTACACGGCCGTTTGCGTGTCCTCGGAGGTAAAGAAGAACTCCTGCTTGAGCGATACGGCGCGGCTTGGATCGATCCAGATGGTGACATGCGCAATGCTGTTTCGCTGCGACGGATCCTTATTCACCAGATCCAGCTTCTCCACCGTCACCGTCTGCGCGCCATCGTTCATCGACTCCGAGCCCTGATCGGTAATGTTCCACGTCTTCTCGAGGTCCTTGCCGCTGCCGCCGAAGCCCAGCGTCAAGAAGCTCTCATACTGCGCCTGGTTGTTGCGTCCGTCGAGCTCCGTCAAGTGGTTCGGCCCAGGGTCGAAGATGCGCAGCCGACCTTCCTTATATTCAACTACCTTCGCCTCAGGAGGTGCAATGACAGCTCCCATCTGAAGCGCACTTCCTGACTTCAAGAAGTAGATCGTCCCATTCTGCGTGGTCGTCTCGCGAACAACCCGCTGGAACGTGTCTTTATGAAAATCAGCCTCTGCTGACTTGAACTTCACGCTCGCCGCATCCATCTGCCGTAACACGTCGTTCAGGCGGCCTGGGGCAGCCTGCGCAGGCGCACGTGTCGCTGCAGAAAAGAGCACACCCATTACAGACAGCGTCGCAGCCACAGCGCTTCGTACCGTCATCGTCTCAATCCTCTTATGCTTCGATGCGCCACCGACTGAAAGGTCATCAAGCTAACGAAGCACCCAGACGTTATACGCGATGACCTTGCCCGCCGCATCCTTCACCGGCTCGTAGTGCTCCAGGTTCACCTCGCCCGAGATCGGCTCGATCAGCCGCAGAAACGCCGCCTGCCGCTGTGCGTCGGTCTTCGCGGAGGTCACATCCTCGGCACGAATCTGATACATGAATCGGCTGTTGCCGTTCCGGCTCCCGGCCTCCTTGACCAGCACCTCGCTCGATTGCAGTGCCACTGTCTCGGCCGGTCGATCCTTGAAGTTGATCAGGCGCGGCGACAGAAAGAGAAACACCAGAATCAGCGTCACCATCACGTCATAGTGAAAGCTGCCGCGGTCATACGTCCAAAACAGGTATCGCCGCAGAATCCTAAGCACGTGCACCTCCGCGGGCCGGCTGCCGGCCGATCACCGTCTCGCCGCCCATGTACGGCACCAGCGCCTCGGGAATCCGCACCGTCCCGTCCGCCTGCTGATAGTTCTCCAGCACCGCCAGATACGTCCGACCGACAGCAAGGCCGCTCCCATTGAGCGTGTGCAGGAACTCCGCCTTCTTCGCACCGGCAGGCCGGTAGCGGATGTTCGCGCGCCGCGCCTGGAACGCCTCGAAGTTTGAGCACGAGCTGATCTCCCGATACAGTCCCTGGCCCGGCAGCCACACCTCCAGGTCGTAGGTCTTCGCCGCCGCAAACCCCATGTCGCCCGTGCACAGCAGCATGCGCCGATAGGGAAGTCCCAGCCGCTCCAGCACCGTCTCCGCATTCCGCGTCAGCGTCTCGTGCGCCGCCGCTGAGTCCTCCGGCCGCACAAACTTCACCAGCTCCACCTTCTGAAACTGGTGCTGCCGAATCAGCCCGCGCACATCCTTGCCGTAACTCCCCGCCTCACTGCGAAAGCACGGCGTGTAGGCCGTGTACGAGACGGGCAGCTCCGCTTCGTCGAGCGTCTCGTCGCGAAACAGATTCGTCACCGGCACCTCGGCCGTCGGAATCA
>CAXTCB010000062.1:0-17480 GCA_964242875.1 uncultured Acidobacteriaceae bacterium | reverse complement strand
GCACCCACGGCGACTTCGTCCAGACCGAGACCAAGATCGCCATCATCGGCCGCCCCAACGTCGGCAAGAGCACACTGCTCAACGCACTGACCGGCTCCAACCGCGCCATCGTCTCCCCCATCGCAGGCACCACCCGCGATGCCGTGGATGAGGTCGTCGAGCGCGGCGGGCACAGCTTCCGCTTCGTCGACACCGCCGGCATTCGCCGCAAGGGCAAGACCAAGCTCATGGCGGAGAAGCTCTCGGTCATCATGGCGCGCAAGCATCTTGAAGCCGCCGACGTCAGTCTGCTGCTGATCGACGCCGTCGAAGGAGTCACGGCGCTCGATGCCAACATCGGCGGCTACGCGCATGAGAGCGGCCGAAGCGTCATCATCGTCGTCAATAAATGGGACCTCATGACCACGGCCGGCCCGGATGGCATGCGTCTCTACGACGGCAAGCCGGTGGTCGATCCGAAGGTCTACGAAGAGCAGGTGCGGCACGCGCTCAAGTATCTCGACTACGCACCGCTGCTCTTCATTTCGGCCTCTGAAGGTATCAACGTGAGTCAGGTCTTCAAGAAGGTAGAGCTGGTCGCGCGCGAACGCCGTAAACGCGTCTCTACCGGGCAGATGAACCGCTTCCTCGATCGCGTGGACTTCCAGAAGGCGTCAGTTCCGATGGCCAAGCGCGTCCGGATCTACTACATGACGCAGGCCGCCGTCGCGCCGCCGACCTTTGTGCTCTTCACCGACAAGGACGTCAAGCTCCACTTCTCCTTCGAGCGCTTTCTGGCGAACCAGATCCGCGACGCCTTCGGCTTCATCGGCAGCCCAATCTGGTTCAAGGTAAAGGCACGCAACAAGAAGAAGTCAGAGTAAAACGACGATGAACGCCCTTGTGTCTTTGCCCTCATGCTCGCTAGAGGGTCGCAAGTGGCACCTTGCGCTGCGGTGCAGGGTAGGCTCCATCGATCTCGGCAAGATCCTGCGGTGTGAGCTCGAGCGCGGCGGCTGCAGCGTTCTCTTCCACGTGTTGCAAGGAGCCGGCTTTCGGAATGGCACAGACATTCGCCTGGCGAAGGACCCAAGCGAGAGCCACCTGTGCGGCCGTGACCTCGTGTCGGCGTGCCACAGCGGCAAGTACCGGTGCGTTGAGCAGATCGCCGCCCTGGCCGACAGGCGAGTACGCCATCACGGGCAGCTTGCGTTCGAAGCACCACGGCAACAGATCGAACTCGATGCCGCGGTACCCCGGGTTGTAGAGGACCTGGTTGGCTGCGCACACCGCGCCGCCCGTGATCCCGTAGAGCCTCCCTAACAGATGGACATCAAAGTTCGACACCCCCCAGGCGCGAATCTTGCCCTCCGCACGCAGCTGTTCAAAAGCCGCAACGGTCTCCTCGAGCGGCGTTCGTCCCGGCCAATGCAGCAGGTACAGGTCCAGGCGGTCAGTACCAAGCCGCTTCAGGCTTGCCTCGCAGGCCCCAACTGTCCCCTTGCGCGAGGCGTTTGACGGCAGCACCTTCGAGACCAGCAAGATCTCATCCCGCATGGGAGCGATCGCCTCCCCGACCAGCGTCTCGGAGCGGCCATCTCCATACATCTCGGCCGTATCGATCAGCGTCATGCCCAACTCCACACCGCGGCGTAGAGCAGCAATCTCTTGCTTTCGTGATGCCGCGTTGTCGCCGATGGTCCACGTACCCTGGCCCAGGACAGAGATGGTTCTCTCTGCAATCTGGATCAGGCGTGTGGTCTGCCTTGTCATACTCGCTTTCGGATGCGGGCAGCTTGTTACACGGCCATGACAGCAGCAGTGGAGAGCCATTCCTGCCATGCCGCCAGGGCCCGCTCGCACTGCAAGCGGTGCCGCTCCTTCTTGTCCCGGATCTTCTTTCGCAGCTCCTCTTCAAGCGGCGGTAGTAGATCGAACGTGATGTTCGCAGGCTGGAAGCGCTTTGTGTCAGCGTGTGTGATGTAGTGCGTCAACGATCCATTTGCGCTCAATCTTGGCGCCGGCGCAGGCTGCTCGCCGTGGGCCAGCGCGGCCGCATACCGGCCTGCCAACAGCCCGCTGGCAATGGACTCCGTGTAGCCCTCAACGCCGCTTAGCTGCCCGGCGATCAGGATGTTCGCCTGCGCTCGCAACTGCAGCGTTTCGGTCAGCAGCGACGGCGCATGAATGTACGTGTTGCGATGGATCTGCCCGAAACGCAGAAAGCTGGCGTGCTCCAGCCCTGGAATCATGCGGAGAACGCGCGCCTGCTCGCCAAACTTCAGGTGGTTCTGAAAACCGACGATGTTGTATGAGTCCGCTCGCAGGTTCTCCTGGCGCAACTGGACCGCTGCGTAAGGCCAGCGACCGGTCTTCGGATCGGTCAGGCCCGCCGGCTTCATCGGTCCGAAGCGCAACGTATCGCGGCCGCGACGCGCCGTCTCTTCGATCGGCAGGCAGCCCTCAAAATACTGCAGTGGTTTGCCGGCGGCAGCAGGTACGGGCGTCTCTGCCAGGTGCTCAGGCCGGCCATCCGCCGGCAGCTCCTCCCACGCCTTCGCTTCGATCTTCTCGGCACCGGTTAATGCGTCCAGAAAGCGCTCGTACTCCTCTTTCGTAAACGGGCAGTTGATGTAATCCGCCGTGCCTTTGTCCCAGCGCGCGGCGAAGTACACCTTCTCCATGTCGATCGTCGTCGCATCTACGATCGGCGAAATGGAGTCGTAGAACGCCAAATGGTCCGCGCCGGTCAGCCGCTGCAGCTCGGCGGCGAGCGGCGCACTGGTCAGTGGTCCGCTGGCAAGAATGGTGATCGTCTCGGGATCCGTCTCATCGAGCGAAGTCACCTCTTCGCGATGCACCGTGATCCGCGGCTCGGCCGCGATGCGCTCTGCAACACGGCGAGAGAACTCCGCGCGATCGACCGCCAGCGCATGACCTGCCGGCACGGCCGTTGCATCCGCATCCAGCAGAAGAAAGCTGCCGGCCTGCCGCATCTCCTGCTTCAGCAGCCACGGCGCAGAGAACTCGCTTTCACTCTTGAGCGAGTTTGAGCAGACGAGCTCCGCAAAGTCCGCCGTCTGGTGCGCCTCGGTCGAGCGCTGCGGCCGCATCTCGTACAGGGCCACGTCACACCCGAACGAAGCCGCCTGCAGCGCTGCCTCTGGCCCTGCCAGGCCACCGCCGATCACCTTGACTCGTTTCACACGCACTATGGACACCGCTCCGACAGCGCACACAGTGACTCGCCCGTCACGCGCATGATGCGCCAGTCCGTACTCATCTGTGCGCCCATCTCGTAGTAGAAGTCAATCGCCGGCTTGTTCCAATCAAGCACATTCCACTCCAGCCGCGGACACCCTTCGACGACGGCCACGCCAGCAACCTTCGCCAGCAGCGCCTTGCCAATACCACGCTTGCGAAACTCCGGATGCACATACAAGTCTTCCAGGTGAATGCCGTGATGTCCCTGCCAGGTGGAGTAGTTGTAGAAGTACAGCGCGAAGCCGGCCGGCTTCCCCAGCCACTCCGCCAGAAACACGTGGAAGCGCGGCACGGGTCCAAAGCCGTCGCGATACAGATCCGCTGCCGTCGCACGCACCGCATCCGGCTCCTGCTCATAGATGGCAAGCTCATGAATGAAGCCAAGGATCGTCGGCACATCCTGCGGCGTGGCAAGGCGAATGCGGAGTGGCTCTGTCTGCATGGTTCGGGGTCGCTCCAGTTCCTCTAGAATACGACCTGTAGCCGCCGTCGCGCTCGCCGGGCACCTCTACTTCTTGTCGTCCGAAGCCGGTGCGGACTTGTCGCCCGCCGGTGTCAGGACCGGCTTCTTCTCTTTCTTTGGCTGCGCAGCCAGCCACGTATCGAGTGGGATCGTAAACGCGAACAGCTGCTGTTTGCCGTCGAGGGTCTTGATCTCCTTGACGTAAATCTGTGCACCCCGCATCGCCGGGTCATCCAGCTCGCGAACGTCGTAGAACAGGTATCCCGAAAGCGTTGCGTGCGCGTTCACCGTGGTGCCCGGAAAGCCGAAGTCGTTATCGTCCTGCGTCACCTTCTTGTCAACCGGCTCATGATGGATCGTCACCGGATAGGGCAACCCCGGAATCCTTGTGCCCTGTGCGCTGCGCCGCGAGAAAAGCCGGCGATTGATGTCCTCCAGCGTCGCCGCCGGGATCACATCCTTGTTTTCCGATATGAACTGCATGCGAACGTCGTCGAGTGACAGAGCCTTGTCGCCATCGTTCGTCACCACCACGCGCACCGGCAAAAATCCATGCTGGATGTACGGCAGACGGAAGAAGTCGCAACTCTTCGGATCGTCACAAGGATCCGCCGCGATCGTGACATGCTCTTTGTCATGCGTGTCAAAGGCAACGTACTGGCCGGCAGCCTTTGCGGGCGGTGCCTTCTTGTCCGCGGCAACGATCGCGGGCGGCGATACAGCGAGCGAGACCAGGCCAAAGCAGCAGAGAGCTTGCGTCAAACGAGAGAGGAATTGCATAGCCATAGGAGAGACGGTTGAGCGGCAGAAAGGCTGTCTCGAAGGACACCCGGTACCGCCTCATTGAGTATCATCGTCCAGATCAGCAGGAGTAAAGTCCCTGCCACCAAGACAGCCGCCCAAAGGAGACTTCGCTTGCCGCTGTACAGCCTTCTGCTGTTCCTGGTCCTGCTCCTCGGAGCTCCCTTCTGGCTCTTTCGCATGGCGACCAGCGGACGGTACCGCAATGGCCTCTCGCAACGTCTCGGCGTGCTTCCTCCAGATCTGGACCGCATCCTCGCAGGCCGGCCGGTCCTGTGGCTCCATGCCGTCAGCGTCGGTGAGGTCCTCGCCGCCTCCGAGCTCATCGCCAGCCTGGAGCGCGCCTATCCTGCCTTTGCGATCGCCATCTCTACCACCACCGAGGCCGGCCAGCGCCTCGCCCGGCAGCGCTTCCCCGGCCATGCCGTCTTCTATCTCCCGCTCGACTTTGCCGCTCTTGTCCGGCGCTATCTTCGCGTTCTCAGACCTCATCTCCTCCTGCTGATGGAGAGCGAACTTTGGCCAAATCTCATCCGCGAAAGCTATCGCCACGGTGCTCGCATTGTGGTTCTTAACGCCCGCATCTCCGACCGCTCGTTCCCTCGCTATCTCCGTCTGCGCCGCCTGTGGCAGCCCATTCTGCGCCCCGTCTCCCTCTTCCTCGCGCAGGGCGAAGAGACCGCAAGCCGCCTTCGCGCAATCCATGTGCCGGCGGAAAAAATCCTAGTCACCGGCAACCTCAAGTACGACGTCAAGGCCGCGATCCAGGGAACGATCTTCAAGACCCTGCAGTCTTCCTTACCCGCCGCGTCGCCGCTGCTCGTCGCCGGCAGCACACTCGAAGGCGAAGAGGCGCTTCTGCTCACGGCATGGCCGGCCGTCCTCAAGCAGCTGCCCTCGGCGATTCTTCTCCTCGCTCCTCGCCATACCCCTCGCTTCGCCGCCGTTATCGCGCTGGCATCAGCTCGCGGCTTCACGGTTCATCCCGCCTCATCGCTAGCGGCAACTCTGCCGCTCTCCGGAGGAGAGGTCATCGTGCTGGATACCATCGGCGATCTCGCCAGCGTCTACGCCCTTGCCACAACTGCTTTCCTCGGTGGCAGCCTCGTTCCCGCGGGCGGGCACAATCCACTCGAACCCGCTCGCTTTGGCGTTCCGGTGATAATGGGACCATCCTTTGAAAACTTCCGTGAGATCGTCGCGATGATGCAGAGAAACAACGCCATTCAGGTGCTCGCATCGGAGGCTCGCCTTGCAGAGATCCTGCGGGAGGCACTGGGCTCCTCCGGCGAAACGCAGGCCATGGGCGAGCGCGGCCGCGCCGTCTTTCTCTCGCAGGCCGGCGCGACCGCACGCACCCTCGCAGCCTTGGCTCCGCTGCTGCCTTCTTCGGAGCAGCCCGCGTGAGTGTTCGCCGTCCTCTGCTGCTTCCGCTGGTCCCTCTCTACGCCATCGGTCTCCGTCTCGAGCGCTGGTTCAAAACGCGTCATCGCCCCAACCGCCGATCGCTCAAGAGTGCCGTGATCAGCATCGGCAGCGTCTCTGCCGGGGGCGCCGGCAAGACACCTGTTGTCCTTGCCCTCGCCCGCATTCTTGCTGAGCGCGAGTACGCCGTCCGCATCCTGACCCGCGGCTATCAACGCTCTTCAAAGCAGGTCGAGCGTGTCGATCCCAAAGGCGATGCAGCGCGCTTCGGTGATGAACCCACGTTGCTCGCGCGGCTCTCCGGAGTGCCCGTCTACGTCGGCGCTGATCGCTACCAGGCGGGCCTTCTGGCCGAGCACACTCCAGCCGACGCCATGATCGTGCATCTGCTGGATGACGGCTTTCAGCATCGCCGGCTCGCGCGCGATCTCGACATCGTCCTGCTCACCCGCAAAGACGTCAATGACGTCCTTCTTCCGGCGGGCGACCTGCGCGAACCCCTTTCCGCCTTGTGCAACGCCGACGTCATCGTCCTGCGCGAAGATGAGACCGAGTCGCTGCAGGACTTCATCTCCGTCCTCACGCGAGAGACCAGGCCGCCTGCTATCTGGCACATCCATCGCTCGCTCCACTTCGCCGCAACGGCAACGATCCCGCCCGTGCGTCCCTTTGCCTTCTGCGGCATCGCCCGGCCCGAGAGCTTCACCACCATGCTCGCGCAGCACGGCGTGCAAACGGCCGCGACCCTCACCTTCCCCGATCACCATCGTTACCTCGAGCGCGACATCGATCGCCTGCTCGACGAAGCCCGCAAGGCAAAGGCTGACGGCTTCATCACCACCGAAAAGGACGCCGTCAAGCTTTCCTTGGGCATGTGCGGTCGCCTCGAGCGGCTCGGCCCGCTGCTTGTCCCCGAGCTCAAGGTCACCTTCGTTGATGAGCGAGCCGTGCTCGAGCAGCTCATCAATAGAGTCACCAGGCTGGATCGTCGGCGTGATCGTCGCCTTGCCGTACACGACGAGCGGCGCTCCGATCGCTCGCGGGAACGCTGACCTCCGATGCGAATTCTCCTGATCCGCATCGGTGCCATGGGTGACGTGCTGCACGCGCTGCCTGCCGTAGCCGCTCTACGCGCTGCATTGCCCACGGCTCATCTCGCCTGGGCCGTTGAGCCCCGCTGGCAGCCGCTGCTTTGCGACAGCACCGGCCACTCTCCGCTGTTAGACACACTCCACGCCGTCGAGACGCGGCAATGGAAACAAAGCCCGATCTCCCTGGCTACCGCGCGCTCCATCCTCTCCCTTCGGTCGCAGCTGCGCAAAGGTGCCTACGATTGCTGCATCGATCTGCAGGGCTCCCTTCGTTCCGCGATCATCGGCCGCCTGGCTGGTACGCCGGATCTGATCGGCCAGGACCAACCACGCGAGATCCCGGCTCGCCTGCTCTACAGACGCCGCATCCCCCTTACGGCATCTCACGTCATCGACCAGGCTGCCGAGCTCGTCTCCGCCGCGCTTCACCTGCCGCTTCAACCCGTGCCTGTCACGCTGCCTGCCGATCCCGTGGCTGAACTCTGGTGGCAGCGACAAGCCCTCGGCGGAAAGCCTTTCATCCTTCTCGCCCCGCAGGCTGGCTGGGGCGCGAAGCAGTGGCCCGCCAATCGTTTCGGTGTCGTCGCCCAACAACTCACACGCGCCGGCTACCGCATCCTCGTCAATCAGGTCTCGCCGGCTGATCCAGTCGCCGCGGCCGTGGTCGCCGCCTCGTGCGGCACGGCGGAACCCGTCGCCACCGATCTCGCCCAGCTCATCGCGCTCACCCGCCGCGCCGCTCTGGTCATCGCCGGCGACACCGGCCCCACCCACCTCGCGTCCGCGCTTGGCAGACCCGTGCTAGCGTTGTTCGGTCCCACCGATCCGGCGCGTACCGGTCCACGCAGCCCGGCGGCACGCGTCCTTCGCCACCCTCGCAGCGTCACTGACCATAGCCGCCACGCGGCCACTGAAGGAGGTCTCCTGCACATCCACATCGAGACGGTCGTCGAAGCCGCCCTTGCGCTTCTTCACCAGAGTCCGGCGGAGCCCCTTCTATGACGCCAAACGCCTCCTGGCAGCGTACCGCCCGCCGCATCCGTGTTCCGCTCGGGTTTGCCTTCGCCGTGGTCTTTCTCTTCCTCGCGCGTCCTGCCTGGGAGAGCCTGGCCGCCAGCCTCGCGCTTGTGCTTCCCGGCCTCTGGCTGCGCGGCTATGCCGCCGGCTACGTCAAAAAGAACCAGGAACTCACCACCACGGGGCCCTACGCCTACACCCGGAACCCACTCTATCTCGGCTCCATGCTCATCGCCTTCGGCTTCGCGGCCGCCTCACAGAGCTGGATCATCATCTTGGTCCTCGCCGCTCTCTTCGCCGTCATCTACCTGCCCACCATCCGCTCAGAGGAGCAGTACCTTCAAAACCGTTTTCCCAACTTCTACGCCTACGCCCAACAGGTGCCACGGCTCCTTCCCCGCTTCACGCCGGCGCCCACCTCCGCCCCTGCCGGTGCCTTCTCGCGCGAGCGTTACCTGCATCACCGCGAGTACAATGCCAGTATCGGCGCCGCTGCGATCTATGCCGCCCTGCTGTTGCGTCTGCTGCTCTCCACGCACAGATAACCTATCCTCAAACGATCTCGTGAGACCACTTCTGCTGCGATCCCTTTTGATGTCCGCCGCCGCGCTCCTCGTCCTGCTTCCGGCGGCCACGCTCCCCGCTCAACTTCTCGGTCCACGCCCTGCTCCGCAGCCCGTCGTCATCCCGACGCTCCAGGCACCCCCGTCCAACTTCCCCTTCCCCCAGCACCTCACCCTCACCTACGCCGTGGACTGGCGCGTCTTCACCGCCGGCACTGCCGTCTTCCAGCTTGACCAGCAAGGCACGACGGAACGCATCTCCGCCACCGCCGATACCATCGGCGCGACCACCATGCTCTTCCCCGTCGTCGACAAGTTCCAGTCCGGCTTCGACGTCAAAACCGGCTGCTCCACCGGCTTCAGCAAACAGATCCAGGAAGGCCGCCGCAAGGTCTCAAGCGATCTCACCTTCGACTACGCCCACGGCAAGCAGAACCAGACCGAGCGCAACCTCGTCAAGGGAACGCAGAAGCAGCAGACCGCCAACGTCCCCGCCTGCGTCACGGACTCACTCTCCGGCATCTTCTACGCCGCCAGCCAGCCCCTTGTCGTTGGCCAGAGGTTCGGCTTTCCCCTCGCGGACGCCATGCGCACTGTCACCGTCACCATGAAGGTCGAAGGCAAGGAAGAGATCAAAACGCCGGCCGGCACCTTCCAGACCATTCGCGTGCAGCCCACCGCAGAAGAAGGCGTCGTCCGCAACCGTGGCACTATCCACATCTGGTACACCGACGACGCCCGCCACATGCCCGTGCAGATTCAGGCCAAGCTCTTCTGGGGCACCATCATCTTCCATCTCCAGAGCTTCGAGGCGCGCAGCCAGTGAGCCCCACGTCCTCACGTCCCCGCGCTGTCCTCTGCCTCTCCGGCGGAATGGACTCCTGTGTCTGCGCCGCCCTCGCCGCGCGCGACCACGATCTGTTCGCCGTTCACTTCAGCTACGGCCAGCGCACCGAGGCGCGCGAACTCCTCGCCGCCCGGCAGATCGCCGAAGCCGTCGGCGTGCAGAAGTTGCTCCACCTCACCATGGATCTCTTCCGCCAGATCGGCGGCTCCGCCCTCACTGATCCCTCCATCGCCGTCCCCGATGCCCCGCCGGAAGAAGCCGCGATCGGCGCCTCCGTCCCCGTAACCTACGTTCCCTTCCGCAACGCCCACTTTCTCTCCGCGGCCGTCAGTTGGGCGGAGGTCCTGGGCGCCCGCACCGTTCTCATCGGCGCGGTTGAGCAGGATAGCTCCGGCTACCCCGACTGCCGGCCGGCCTACTACGACGCCTTCAATCAACTCATCGCCGCCGGCACCGCCGAGGGCAACATCCGCGTCGAGACGCCGCTCATCCATCTCCGCAAGCGCGAGATCCTGGCGCTCGGAGTTGAAGTCAGCGCTCCCTTCCATGTAAGTTGGTCCTGCTACTCGGGCGAGACGGAGGCCTGCGGCGTCTGCGAAAGCTGCGTGCTTCGGCTGCGCGCCTTTCGCGAGGCCGGCATGACCGATCCAATTCCCTATGCAACGCCGATCCACCGGCCGTAACCTCGCCTCTGATCCCATTCTGCGACTAGAATGCAGACTGCAAACGGAGCAACTTTCCTTACGAGTGGAGATAAACGAATGAAACGGTACGCAGGCAAGCTGGGCAGTGCATTTGCACTTTGCCTTTTGATGTTCGGCCTCATGGCGAGCCCCACGGCCGCAAACGCACAGGCAACCGGCAGCATCCACGGCCACGTGCAGAATGCGATTGGTCAACCCGTCCCCAAGGGTGATGTGAAACTGACCACCGACAAAGCCGGCGACGCGAAGACGCGCAAGTTCCCCTACAGCTTCCCTCTCGATGCCAATGGTGACTTCAAGGGCACCGGCATCGCGCCCGGCAACTATCTCGCTGTCGTCTTCCAGGACGACAAGAGCCTCGACTTCATCGACAGCCTAGACGTCAAGGCCGATACCGACGCTCTTGCCAACTTCGATATGACCCGGCAGGCCTACATCGACAAGATGACCCCCGAGGAGAAGAAGAATCTCGAAGAGTACAAGAAGAAGAATGCCGAAGCCGTCGCCGGTAACCAGAAGATCGCCAACCTCAATGCGACCCTGGTGCAGGCCCGTGCAGATACCAAGGCCGGCAACTACGACGCTGCCATGACCTCCATGCAGCAGGCAACCACGCAGAAGCCGGATGAGGCGATCCTCTGGGTGGCGCTTGGCGACGCTCAGGCTGGCTCCGCCGACGCCGCGGCCAAGACTGCCAAGGCATCAGGCAAACCCACCAACGATCCCGCGATCACGCAGAAATATACCGACGCCGCGACCTCCTACAAGAAGGCCATCGAGCTCTCAAACGCCGCCAAGAAGCCCAGCCCCGAGACCCAGGCAGCCGCTGAAAACCAGCTCGGTCAGGTTCTCGCCAAGAGCGGCAACACCAAGGATGCGGCAGACGCCTACGACGCCGCGGCCAAGGCGCAGCCCGATCACGCCGGCATGTACCTCTTCAATGAGGCCGCAACCCTCTACAACGCCGGCAAGACCGAGGACGCTGCTGTGGCCGCGGATAAAGCCATTGCCGCCGACCCGAACCGCGCCGACGCCTACTACATCAAGGGCCAGTCTCTGATCGGCAAGGCCTCTGTCGATCCGAAGACCCAGAAGATCACCGCGCCTGACGGCTGCGTCGAGGCATACCAAAAGTACCTTGAGCTTGCCCCTACCGGTCCCCGCGCCGAAGAGGTCAAGTCCATCCTCACCGGCATCGGCGCTCAGGTGAAGTCCACCTACAAGGCCGGCAAGAAGTAACCAGCATCGACCCACCAGAAGCCCCGGATCCGTCCGGGGCTTCTTCCTGTTCGCCGCACGCATCAGCATCTGCTATGGACTCCGTTCTGGACTTCCAGCCCGCCTGTGATCTCATCGTCGCCCAGGCAAGCGGCCTCTCCTCACTCAGCGAAGAGCAGCTTCCGCTCCTGGCTGCCCACGGCCGCATACTCGCCCGGCCGATCGTCGCCGACCGCGATCAGCCGCCCTTCCATCGCTCCACGCGCGACGGGTTCGCCATCCGCTCCGGCCCAGCCTGCGACCGGCAGATCGTCGGCCTCCTCCGCGCCGGTGATCGCTGGGCTGGCCCCGCGCTCGCGTCCCACCAGGCTCTCGAGATCATGACCGGCGCGCCCGTTCCCGCCGGCGCCGACGCCATCCTCATGGTCGAGCACGCCACCCGCTCCGCGAATGGCTCTCTCACCTTCCCGGAAGGTCGGCGCCCCTCCCCCGGTGACAATATCGTCCGGCAAGGCGCCGAGCTCCGCGCCGGCGAGGTCGCCCTCCCTCCGGGCACCCTCCTCGCCGCCTCCGAAATCGCGATCGCCGCTTCGCTCGGTGCGCACCACGTCTCTGTCTTCCAGAAGCCCCGCGTCGCCATCCTCGCCACCGGAGACGAACTGGTCGAGCTCGGTGACTTCGATCATCCCCCCGAGCCGCACCAGATTCGTAACTCCAACAGCTACACACTCGCCGCGCTCGTCACTGAGGCCGGCGGCGACCCGGTCCGCATGCCCATCGTCCCCGACCGCATTCAGGACCTCACCCACGCCCTCGCCGAGGCCCGCACCTGCGATCTCATCCTCTTCTCCGGCGGCGTCTCCATGGGCAAGTACGATCTGGTTGAGCCGGTCCTCGCCGAAGCCCAGGCGCAGTTCTTCTTTACCGGCGTTCGCATGCAGCCCGGCAAGCCAGTCGTCTTTGGCAAGCTGCCCGCCTCGGCCACCCATCCGCAGACCTTCTTCTTCGGCCTCCCGGGCAATCCCATCTCCACCCAGGTCACCTTCCTCTGCTTCGTCGCCCCTCTGCTCCGCGCGCTCGCCGGCCAGGCCGATCTCGGTCCGCTCTTCGCTCAGGCCACCCTCTCTGAAGCCGTCCCCGCCCGCTCAGGCCTCACGCGTCTGCTACCAGCCCGGCTCACACCCTCGCCCACCACGCCTTCCGTTCGCCTCATCCCTTGGCAGGGCTCCGGTGACCTCGCCGCAAACGCTCGCGCCAACTGCTACGCCCTCCTGCCCGCCGGGCACGCAGACGAGTTCGTCGCAGGCGAGACCGTCTCCATTCTCCTCCGCTAGCGTCTCTGCCAATCCATACCTCGAGCCTGCGCCGCCAGTGACAATCTCCCTGCACCCACAAATGCTCTACCCTCACACCATGCCCGATCCCAGGAATGAACCCGCGTCGCTCAGCCACTACGACCCCGCCGGCCGCGCTCACATGGTTGACGTGAGCGCGAAATCCGAAACCCGCCGTGAGGCCGTCGCAGCCGCCTTCGTCGAGCTCTCCGCCGCCGTCCTCACCGCCCTGCCACAGAACCCCAAGGGCGATCCACTCGAGGTCGCTCGTTTCGCCGGCATTCAGGCCGCCAAGCGCACCTCCGAGCTCATCCCCATGTGCCATCCACTCGCGCTCAGCTTCGTTGAGGTCACCGCCGAAATCGTCAGCGGCGGCGTCGCTATCACGGCAACCGCCGCGACCATTGCCGGTACCGGCGTCGAGATGGAAGCGATGACCGCCGCCTCCATCGCCGCTCTCACCGTCTACGACATGACCAAAGCGCTCGACAAAGGCATACGCATTCGCGAGATCGTGCTTCTGCGAAAGAGCGGCGGAAAAAGCGGTGACTACGTTCGTAGCGGACGCTGAAAGTCCGCTAAACAGCCTTCGCCAGCACCACCGCAAATCGCTCATCGCTATCGTGCATGGCGCGATCAGTCACAAACCCGGAGTCCCGCAGCAGGGTGAACAATCCAGCCTGCGTGAATTTGTAACTGTTTTCGGTGTGAATCGTCTCGCCGCTCGCAAAGTGCACTGAGTCGTCACCGATCCGCACCGTCTGCTCGTCCAGGCTCTCCAGGTGCATCTCAATCCGCGAGGCCGCAGCGTTCCATCGCGCGCGATGCGCAAAGCGATCCACGGCAAAGTTCGCGCCCAGCTCACGGTTCAGACGCACCAGTACATTTTTATTGAAGGCCGCCGTCACCCCAGCCGCATCGTCGTACGCCGCCAGCAGCATCGCCACCGGCTTTCGCTCGCTCGGCGCCAGATCTACGCCCAGCAGTAGCCAGTCCCCTGCCGTCAGCTGGCTCCGCAGCTTGCGAAGGATCTCCGTCGCCTCCTCGGGCGCAAAGTTTCCGATGCTCGATCCGATGTACAGCGCCAGAACGCGATGCCCCTCGGGCCGCCGCACCGTGTACCCTTCGGTGATGTAATTTGCGACCTGCGGCTCCACGCGCACGCCAGGAACCTTCGCCGCCAGCGCCGCTGCCGCCTCTTCAAGCGCACTTGGGCTGATGTCGATCGGCTGGTAGAGAACCGATCCATGAAAGTCGGCAAACTCCTTCAGCAACAGGCCCGTCTTCGCCGCCGTCCCGGCACCCAGTTCCACAATCGTCGCGTTGCCGTCACAGCGCGCGGGTAGCTCCGGCGAGTACTGCGCCAGGATCTCGCGTTCCGTTCGCGTCAGGTAGTACTCCGGCAGCGCCGTGATCTCTTCAAAGAGCTGCGATCCCCGCTCGTCATAAAACAACCACGCCGGTAACGTCTTCTGCGAGGCCCCGAGGCCCTCACGAACTACCTGCCCGACAACCTCAGTCAATCCATCCTGCACTGTCTCAATCTGTGTGCTCACGCAGCCGTACCTTCCGCTCCATCCTTCGCCAGTCGCAGCCCCGAAATCTGCCAGCGCGTCGCAGGTCCGAAGAAGTTACGGTACGTCGCGCGAAGATGCGATCGCGGCGTCGCGCACGAGCCACCCCGCAGGATGATCTGCGACGACATGAACTTGCCGTTGTACTCACCCAGCGCCCCCGGCAGCGGCTTATACCCCGGATACCCCGTGTACGGGCTCTGCGTCCACTCCCACACATCCCCAAACATCTGCTGCAGTCCCCCCTCCGTTCTCGCGGGTGTCGGCTGCAGATCTCCCGTCTCGAACAGGTTCCCCATCTCGATCCCCGCTGCACTCTCCGCTGCAGCCGCAATCTCCCATTCGAACTCTGTTGGAAGGCGGCACCCGGACCATCGCGCAAACGCATCTGCCTCAAAGAAACTCAAATGACAAACAGGCGTCTCACTCAACTCGTCCATCGATCGCTCGCCATGCACCGTGTAGATCGACCATCCTGACCGCGTTGTCTCGTCACGCTGCCAGTAGAGTGGCGCCTCCCACCCGCGCTCCCGCATCGTCGTCCATCCCTCCGAAAGCCAGAGCTCAGGCCGCCGATACCCATTCTCATCGATAAACGTCAGGTACTCCGCACACGTCACCGGCCGCGACGCCATGGCGAAAGGAGCTAGATACACCGCATGTCGCGGCGTCTCGTTATCCCAGGCGAAGCTCTCCACAGACGCAGGATCAGGCGTCTCTCCAATCTCCACCAGCCCCGGTGCGTAGCTCTTCCACTCCACCGGCGGCGCCATCGTCGCTGGCGGCTGCCAGGCATCATCCCGCAACGCCGGCTTCAGAGGATTGGTGTACAGCGCGTGCTTGGTGTCCGTCACAATCAGTTCCAGATGCTGCTGCTCGTGCTCCACACCCATCCGCACCCGCCGCAGCACCTCAGCCTCCATCGGCCGCTCCAGCATCGCCAGCACCGCCGCATCCACGTGCCGCCGATACGCCATCACCCGATCCAGCGATGGCCGCGAAAATGACGCCCGCAGCTTCTTCTCCGGCATATCTCCAAGCGAGTTGTAGTAGCTGTTGAACAGCCACAGATAATTCGGGTCAAACTCCCGGTACCCCGCCACAAACTCCCGCAGCACAAAGGTCTCGAAAAACCAGCTCGTGTGCGCCACATGCCACTTCACCGGGCTGGCCTCCGGCGTTGACTGCACCATCATGTCCTCGGCCGAGAGCGCTCCGCACAGTTCCAGCGTCGCCTGCCGCGTACTCACAAACCTGTCTCGAAGCGCCGCGGCCACTGCGCTTGGCGCGAAAGAAATCTGCATTGCATCCCCCATGAAACGTACCCGTCAGATGCCATCCGGCACACATCTTGTTGCTCTCTGGAGCGGCCAGGCTCTTCCGGCGCCCGCCTCGTCCCGGCGTGCCATCGTTCCTTTACCTCCGCATCAGACTGCCACAGATCCGGAAAGATTCGCAGACTTATCCTGAATGCCCGCTCAGCAGCCGCGCCAGCCCGTACGCTACGCCCGCCGCCGCGCCGCCAATCGCCACTGTCTGCACCGCCGATCGCCACGCCCCCGTCCCCACCAGCCGGCCCTTCACCCCGCCAAACACCGCCAGTGCTCCCAGCGTCACCGCCGTCGACACCTTCAGCGCCTCGCCACTCGCCGCCATCGTCATGTACGGCACCAGCGGCAGCAGTCCGCCCGCCACATACGCCCCGGCAATCGTCATCGCGGACCGGCTCGCCTGCCCCGGCGCTGGCCGCTCCAGTCCCAGCTCAAACCGCATCATGAAGTCCACCCACGCCTGCGGCCGCCGCTTCAAAGCCTCGAGCACCGGCGTCGCATCCGCCCGCATCACGCCATACTCCTCAAAGATCTCGAAGATCTCCTCTTCCTCGTCGCGCGTCCGCTCCACCACCTCGCGCTCCTCCCGCCGCCGCTCGGCCACGTAGTGCTCCTCATCGCCACGCGCCGCCAGGTACCCACCCAGCCCCATCGCAATCGATCCCGCCGCGATCTCCGCCAGCCCCGCCAGCACCACCAGGTGCGTTGACGACACCGCACCCGACAACCCCGCCGCCAGCGCGAACGGCACCGTCAGCCCGTCCGACAGCCCAATTACCACATCCCGCACGGCCTGCCCGGAATCAAAGTGCTGCTCCGCATGCGTAGGAAGCCGCGGCGCCGCCGGTACGTCACCCGTCTCCGCCACCACAGAGCTCTCCTGCATACAGCCAGTTTAGCCGAGCTCATCGCCGCGGCCCCTCCATAACTTTCCCGGCTCGCAGAGTCTTTCCCTTCCCGGAATCGTCTCTATCTGCAGTCCCACGCACGCTCGCTCGCACCGGTCCCGCATGCCGCCGCACCTCCCCCAATCCGCGCCCCGCCCTTCCGGCCATCGTCGTCGCATGCTTCGCGCCTGCCTCCTCTTTGCTTGCACGGCTTGCACGGTAACTCTGGTTCCCAGCCTCTCCGCCCAGGAAGACGACAGCGACCTGCGCCTGCCCGGCGGCCAGATGCTCCGCGGCACCGTCACCGCCGTCCACGGCACCGCCCTCACCCTTAAAGACATCTCCGGCGAGACCTATCAGGTCACCACCACCGACAACACCCGCGTCATCCACGATCGCCAGACCGCCAAGTTCACCGACATCAAGGTCGGCGACGGCCTCGGCGCCGGCGGCATCCTCGACGCCCCTACCAAGACCCTCCACGCCGCCTTCCTCGGCGTCATCAATGCCGAAGAGGTCCGCCGCGCCCAGGCCGACCTCGGCAAGACCTACATCGCCGGCAAGATCACCGCCATCGATCTCGACACCCTCAAGCTCACGGTCCTCCGCCTCGACAACGTCAAGCAGGTCATCACCGTCGACGAGAGCACCTCCTTCCGTCGCGGCGGTCGCGGCGGCGGCGGGAGCTTCGGCACACCGCCCGCAGCCGACGCCTCCCGCAAACCCGAAGCTCCCACCGGCGAAAGCATCACCCTCGCCGACATCAAGGTCGGGGACTCCGTCGCCGGTCGCGGCGCGCTCAAAAACGGCATCTTCCTCCCCGCCGAGCTCCACGTCTTCAACAACACCCACGCTCACCACAGCAGCGGAGACACCACCGCCACCCCGCCCCGACCATGACCCTCCGCCACCATCTCCGTCTGCTTCCCCTTGTTCTGAGCCTGCAGCTCGCGCGGGCCCAGGCACCTCCGGCCACCTCCCC
>CAXTCB010000061.1:0-17751 GCA_964242875.1 uncultured Acidobacteriaceae bacterium | reverse complement strand
GCACCAAAGATCGCGGAAGCCAGCAGGAGGGAGCACCCGCATACAACGTAAAGGACTCGGCTCATCATAGAACTCTCCTTTCGCCGCCATCAGAAAAGCAGAAGGAACAGGGTTCGGGCAAGCAGGTTCGCTGACAGCGTGCTCTTTATCGATGTGATTCAGATCGCCAGGAACATCGGCAAGGCCGATCCGCACCCTCCCGTGATACCTTGCCCCAAGCATGGCATTCTTCTCTCGTCGCCCGCGGCGCCACTCCAGTCTCGCCGCCTCTCTTCTTGCCCCCGCGCTCTTCGCTCAGGCCGCACCGCCTTCCCCGGCAGGCCTTCTCCTCGCCACCAATCAGTACGCAAACACACTCAGCATCATTGATCCCGCCTCCGGTAAGGAGATCGCCGTCCTCCCGGAAGAGCACATCACCGGCCACGAACTCGCCACCTCACCCGATGGCCGCACCGTCTTCATCCCCATCTACGGCAACTCCGGAGTCGGCAAGCCCGGCACCGATGGCCATGAAATTCTCGCCGTCGACATCGCCTCCCGCCGCATCGCTCACATCATCGATCTCGGCCACGGTGTCCGGCCACATAAGCCCGCCTTCAATCCCGCCGACGGTCTGCTCTACGTCTCCGCCGAGCTCGACAACGCCATCAACATCATCGATCCAAAGACCCTCTCCGTTATCGGCTCCGTGCCCACCGGCGAGCCGCAGTCCCACATGTTCGTGCTCTCGCCTGACGGTCGCCGCGCCTACACCTCCAACGTCTCTACCGGCACCGTCTCAGTCATCGATCTGAAGGCGCGCAAGGTCATCACCATCATCCCGGTCGCTCACGGCGTGCAACGCATCGCCATCTCCAACGATGGCGCACTCGTCTTCACCTCCGACACGGATAAGCATGAGCTGGACGTCATCGACACCGCCACGAACACCGTTAAGACTCGCATTCCGCTCCCGGACCACGGCTACGGCTCTGCCGCCACGGCGGATGGTCACTCCCTCCTCGTAGCTCTTCCTGCTATCGATCAGGTGGCCGTCGTCGACATTCCCACCCTCACGGTCACGCGCACCATCCCCACGCCCCCCGGCCCGCAGGCAATCCTGCTCCGGCCGGACGGTCGCGTCGCCTACGTCTCTTGCATGCGCAGTAAGACGATCGTCGCCATCAACGTCGACAGCTTCACGGTTTCGCAGACGATCAGCGCCGGCGACGGAGTAGACGGTCTCGCTTGGGCGTCATCGAACCACTAAGCCTCAAAGCGCACGCAACAGCCGATCTCGCAATACGTTCAGAATCCGCAGCACACATCACACGATCTATCATCGATCTGCAATGCTTTCTGACGCCGACATCCTCTCCGCTCTGCGCGATTGTTACGACCCCGCGCTGCCCTGCAACATCGTCGATCTCGGCCTGGTTCGCAGCCTTCAGGTGATGCCGGACCTGGACTCTCCCGGCATCGGCATCCCTGGAGTTCCGCAGAAAGTCCGCGTTCACCTGACCGTGACCGCAACCAGTCCAACCGAAGACTCCGTCGCTCAACTCTCCGCACAGATCCGGAATCGCTTGGCCGGTCTGGAAGCCGTCAGCAGGACCACTGTGCTCTTCGAGCATGTCCCTGCCTGGTCGCCAGGCGACATCACGCCCGCTGGCCGCCGAACGCTCGGCCTCGAGGGCAATCGCACCCTCATCCAGATTCGCTGACGATGACGACCCGTCGCCTCCAGCCCGTTCCCGCACGCAGTGCGCGCCAGGCGCCGTCCAGTTCTCCTGCCGTCGCCCCGGTTCACCCGTTCGACGCTCGCTTCGGCACCGAAACTGGCGGTCTCATTCCCGCCGTTGATCTCCGAACAGGAGCCGCCGCCGACCGCTTCGTCACCGCCTACTACGCCGTTGCTCCATCCATTCTCCGTGGCCTGCTCCATCTCTGGCAGAGCGTGGGCAAACCGCCCTTCCCGCTTGAGCGCTACACCTTTGTCGACCTTGGCTGCGGAAAGGGACGAGCTCTCCTCCTCGCCGCGGAACATCCTTTCCGGGAAGTGATCGGCATCGAGCTCAATCCGGATCTGGCCGCGATCGCCCGCTCCAACCTGACTGCAGCCAGCAGCAAATCCGACCCGCTCGCCCCCGTGCGCCTGATAGAGGGCGATGCCCTCGAGACCACCCTGCCCAACTCACCCACTGTGCTCTTCCTGTTTCATCCCTTTGAGGCGCCAGCCATGCGCCGCCTGCTTCGTCTTATTGAAACGCAACTTCCGAAGCGCTCGGGTCACCTCGATGTTCTCTATGTGAACGCAGAACACGCCGTGCTCTTTGAGCGCAGTCCCGCTTTCACGTGTCTCTGGAACGGCCGCGTTCCCATGTCGACCGAAGATCATCTCGCCGATCTCAAGGAAATCGCCAATCAGCTGGAGTACGGTTCTACCGGTGACGAACATTGCGCCATCTACCGGTTTACTGGCCGCCAGCCACGATCCTCCGGCAGCCAGTAACCCCGTCTTACAGCGCCAGCATTCCCGTCGAGAAGTTCGCCAGGTCCGGGAAGACACTGGCAAGCTGCGCCTTGCTCAAGCCCATCCAGTTCCCGATTCCAGCGGTCATCTGCGTTACCGATGTCGTCGGGATCCATGTGCCTAGCACTCCCAGGTCGGAGCTTCCACCCAGTTCCAGCGTCGGCATTGTGCCCAGAACTCTTCCCCCCGCAATCCCGCCACCCAGAATGATCTGGTGATTTCCCCAGGCGTGGTCTGTTCCCTGCGTCGAGTTTCCCTGCATCGTTCGATTGAAGTCAGAGTGCGTACACACCAGAACTTGGTTCGTCAGCCCAAGCTCATCCAGCGCCGTCATGAAGGCGGCTAACCCGCCATCCAGCTCGGTAAGTTGCGCCGCCTGCTGCGGCCATTGGTTCTGGTGCGTGTCGTATCCGCCCTGCGTGCAATAGAAAATCTGCCGCGACGCACCGACCACCGATCGGCCACCGATCACCTGCGCGATCGTCTTCAACACATTGCCGAAGTTCGTCGCCGGGAACGCTGTCTGCAACCCGCTTCCAGCAGCCTGCGCCGACTTCAGAATGACCTGCTGCTTCGCCGATAGCACCCGCAGGTGCGCGGCTTGCGAGATGATCGCGTTTGGCGACGAGCTCTCAGCCTGCGCAACGGCCAGGACCGCCGCGTCCATGCCCGTCGGCAAGGCAACCAGATCACCCCCGTCCGCTTGCACCGCAATCCCCTGCACCGAGTTCCCCACCGTGAAAATGCTCGACGGACCGGCATCCAGCATCGCCGGCAAGGATCCGCTCTGCGCGGTGAACAGATCCGCCATGCGCCCGCCCCAGCCCGTAACTGGAGCCGCAGAGGTCGTCGCACTCTCCCATTGCGCGAGCTGTTGCGGGTGCGACAGCAATGCCTCCGGCAGCAAGGTCGAGTCCGCGAGCATCTGCGCCTTCGTTGCCGGGCTCCGCAAGGGACCGATATTCGCAATCAGCTCAGCTCGCTTCTTGTTGTAGAGCGACGCAACATTTGTCAGCGACGGATGCAGACCGTAGGTCTTGCCATTCGACGTACCTTGCAGCACGTTCAGACTGCTCTGAGAGATCGCGAGTCCCCCGCCGCGCAGCGTCGCGTACTCGTTGTACTCGGTCGCATCCAGGGGAATCAGCATGTTGTTCCCATCGTTGCCCCCCGGCAGACTCACAAGCACCACAGCCTTGTAACCGCTGCCCGATTGTGCAAAGGCACGCGAACTCACTAGGTTCAGCCAGAGCGGTGCGGAAGCGCCGGCGAGTCCGGCCTTCGAGACATGAGAGAGAAACGTTCGACGATTAATCACGGGGGCCCCTTTTTAGTGCACAACGTTGAAGGAATCACTGTTCATCGCCAGAAATATCGCGGCGGTGAAGGCCTGCTGCTGGTTGGAAATGCCCGAGCAGTAGTTCAAAATCTCGCTTTGTGTCGCCGCCGGCATCTGGCCATGAAAGAGCTGATGGTTGAGCGCATCCACCAGATCAGGCACGTTCGTGAACGCCGTGTAGAGCCATGAATTGTTCTGGTACTGCGAGAGAAATCCGCTCGTCGCCCCGGTGATAATGCCGTACAGATACTGGGTCCGATGCTCCTGCGTTAGATTGTTCAGCAGGCTGTACTGCGGACTGTTTGTGGCCGTCCCGGGAATCAGGTACGTCGCCGGGAAAAATCCGAAAACAGAGTTCGGATGCCAGAAATCCTCTCCCATCTTCCCGGGAAGGTACTCGGCCTGCCCATCAAACTGCGTCTGCTGCAGGATGTTCATCGCAAACGCTTCAAACAGAAGTGGATCCTGCATGAATCCTTCGTTCACGCCCACCTGCGTCGCGGTGTCGCCCGCCCTTGCCTCCGGATCCAGCAGAATGGCCGTCACGACTGCTGTCATATCGCCACGTACACCCTTTCCATTGTTCTTGAACACCGCCGAGATGCGCGAGATATAGGCCGGCGTGGGATTGCTCTTCACTAACTGCTGGATCAGCCGCGTCGCAACAAACGGTGGCAGATTCGAGTGGTTGAAGATCGCATTCAGCGCAGCCGTCCGGTCCGTTGTAATACTTTGTCCCGCCGGCAAGCTGACCGTTCCAAACAAGGTCTTCGCGCCATGATCGTGATATTGATCGAACGGTGCCAGGGGTTGCGAAAAGTCGATGCCGAAGGATTCGTACGCTGGGTTCACAACCGGCGCATAGTTCCATCCAGTAAAGGCTCGGGAAAGATCCAGAATCGTACTCTGGTCGTAAGTTGCAACCGGCTCGCCGTTGCTGCTCTTCTGCAACGTCCCGTCGTCGTTCAACTTCGCTGTTCCAAGCGTAAAGAGCTGCATGAACTCTCGAGAAAAGTTCTGATTCGGGTGACTCGTCCCATCCATACTCATGTTGTTTCCCGCAAGATTGAGGAACCCACCCATCCGTGGATCGGAAACCATGTCCGTCATCAGCTGCAGATAATTCCCTAAACAATCCGCTTCCAACTTCGTCTCCCACGAGGCATAGGAGGGAAACTCATCAAAGGTGCCCTGGTTCACCACAAACGTCTGCAGCGCCATCGCAACCCGCAGGCGAAGCAGGGAACTTCCGTACGCAACTGCCTCGAGGTACGGATAGCGAGGCAGCGTAGGCGGGGTGTACGTCACCCCGGGCAGTTTCACCTGCTCATTGATGAAGCCCTGCAGCCCCACCTGCTGAATATGTTCCACCAGTCCTGGACGAGGCCCAAAGGCAGCCTGAGTCGAGAACCGTGCTGCTACATCATAGGAAGTCGCCGGCTTGATCAGCGTAATGTTTGCCGCTGCTGTTCCGACAGAACCCGCCTTCGGCACAACCTTGATCGTCGCCGTCGTTCCGGTGTGCCACGGCGGCAGATAGCCGTACGCTGTCAGGGATGACGGGGAAACGTACGTTGTCTTCATTGGCCGCCAGTCCAGCATCACCACCGCATCCGGCGTGTACCCGCTTCCGGAAATCGACAGCGTCACCCATCCGCCAGTTACGCTTGCAGGAGAAATCTTGCTGATGGCAGGAAAGACAGCAGGAATCGCCGTCGTTGCGCTCGACGATCCAGGGTTAGGATTTGTAACCACAATCGGTACGGAGGACGTCTTCGGCGTGGACAGAACCGCTGTCGTCTGAAGCATGTTCCCATTCACGTAATGCGTCGCCATGGTGTGCCCTTGAACCGTGATCGTCGTCGTCGGCAGAAAGCCGCTGCCGTAGATCGCGATGGGCGTTGAAACCTGCGTCAGGGAGCTCACGCTGATCGAAGAAAGCTGCGGTCGTGGATTTACCAGCGTGACCGGCAGCAGCGCCATCGTCGGACCCATGAAGTAGACAACGTTAAACGTCGCCGGCGTCGGCACGGATAAGGGCGCGTGATACAGCCCGCTCGCCTCGATCCAGCCTGCCGCCGATCCGCCACCTGTCGTCCAGTACCCATTCGTCGCAGGGACACCGTTCCGCGTCACGTTGAACTGGATCAAGTCACCCGCGTGCACTGTCGTCAGCGCGGGCGTGATGAAGGTATCCGTCGATATGGACGCCTGTCCGAAAACCCTGTTCGCTGTGGTGAAAACCAGCAGCGCGAGCAGGAGCGCGGGAGTGCGAGGCAATACGCGAGCTACGAAGCGAGAGATCATGCGGGGCCCTGGTCGTGCAAAGATGCGCTGGCATCCACGGAGACCTCATATCGAGGAACTCCCTGGCTTACCTTCGTTGTCACAGGGTGACATTCTCGCTAATAGCACGTACATGACCACTTCGTGGGATGGTCCTATGTTGCTCACTCCATGTGCATTCTTCTGCAAACAGGAACGGATGCCATTCGCCCGCGACTTCAATTTATGCCCGAACTTCAGAATTTTCTTCGCGTCCAGCCATCTCCTGCCGGCAAGCCTGTCATCTCAGGCCGCGCATCCTAACGATCCCAGCGAATCAGCAACAGGCGCTCAGTCTCCGCTTCTCCCTGGCCCATCGCGATCTCTGCCGTCGCCATCGCCACAACGCTCTCAAAGCGCTCCCCCCACTCCACCATCACCAGCGCGTTCTCCTGCGACGCCATCTCCTCCAGACCCAGCACGGCAATCTGCTCCTCGGTCTCGAGACGATACAAATCCAGATGAAACAGATGAACCTTCGGCCCCACGTACTCATGCACCAGCGTGAACGTCGGACTCGTCACATCATCCTCAGTGGCTGCACCCAGAGCCTCCGCAATCCCTTTCACCAGCGTGGTCTTCCCTGCTCCCACCTCGCCCCGCAGAATGACGAGGCGCGGCACCGGCATCAACATCTCCGCCAGCGTCACTCCCAACGCCTTCGTTCCCTCAACGCTTCGTGTTCGCAGTCGCTTCTCCCGCCGATACTCTCCACTCACGCGCCTGTCTCCTCGCGCTCTTCGCGCATGCCGGTGATCCACGTCAATCCATCCTCATCCTGAACTCGATAGCGAAACGCATCGCTCAGGTGCGCGATCGTATCCGTCGCCAGCAGCGTGTGCTCGTCGCGTCCCGGCCCCGCGTTGCCGCCATGAATCGCAAGGTCCGCCGCAAGCCCGTGTAGATAGACCGCCGCCTCCACCGCGCCTGAAACATCCTCGCCATACTGCGCCAGCATCGCCGCCACAATCCCCGTCAGAATGTCTCCGCTTCCGCCCTTCGCCATACCCGGATTTCCCGTGGTGTTCACCGCAATCCGCCCGTCCGGATGCGCCACCAGCGTCCGCCATCCCTTCAGCACCAGCGTCACACCATGCTCCGTCGCAAACGTCCGCGCTATCCCAAGTCGGTCGGCCTCCACCTCCTTTACCGTGCATCCCAACAGCCGAGCCATCTCGCCCGGGTGCGGCGTCAGCACGACCGTCCGCAGCCTCGCGTTCCCGGCCGCCTTTCCGCTGTACACCTTCAGCATCTCTGCCTTGCCCGCAAAGGCATTCAGCCCATCCGCATCGATCACGACCGGTACCCCCAAGCCGTCCTTCCCCGTCCGGCTGACAATCGCATGCACAAATGCCGGCGCGTCCCCTTCCGTCGAAAGTCCTGGCCCGATCGCCAGCACCTGGATGCCCTTCATCAATCGATCCAGCGTCTCGCCTTCGATCGCCTCCAGCGACACCGCTCCGGCGTCACCCTGCTTCAGCGGCACCGTCATCAACTCCGGCGTCACCAGAGCCACCGTATTCAGAATGCTCTCCGGCACCGCGGCCGTCACCAGCCCCGCCCCTGCCCGCAGCCCTGCCAGGCCAGACATCGAAGGCGCGCCCGCCTTTCCGTAACTTCCACCAATCAGCAGCACATGCCCGAACCTGCCCTTGTTCGAGTTGATATCTCGCGGCCGCTCTGTGAGAGCCTTCGAGCTCCCCGTCCACCTCAGCTTCTGCTCGGACACAATCGCCGCCGGCGGCGATCCAATCTCCCCCACCACCACCGCGCCAAATACTCTGCCCGGCGTCAGATGCCCAAACACGTGTGCCAGCTTTGGCGCCGTGAACGTCACCACCGCTTCGGCCGGGAACGCCACCTCCCGCGTCTTTGCTTCCTCGCCCTCGCTTCCATCCGTCACCTGCGTCATCGCATCCGCATCCCATCCACTTGGCAGGTCCACTGCGATCACCGGCACCTTCAGCGTTCGCACATGATCCCGCACTGCCGCCGCGATGCCCCGCAGCGGCGGCTTGAATCCTGTGCCCACAATCGCATCCAGCAACAAATCCGCCTCCGCGAACGGCTCGGCAAACCCGGCCAGCTCGCTCTCCTCCGTCAGCTCCTCCACACTCTCTTCGGTCGTCGCCTCAACCAGCTCCGCTAAGGCACGCGCCGTTTCACCCTGCAGCTCATCCCGTCTCCCCAGCAGCAGCACCCGTACGCCCACGCCCTCACCGGCCAGCAGCCGGGCTGCCACCAGGCCATCGCCGCCGTTATTGCCTTTGCCGCACAGCACCATCACACGCTCTGCATTGGGATACCGTCGCAACACAAACCGCGCCACGACCTCGCCCGCTCGCTCCATCAACACCCACATCGGCACATCAAACTCGCTCGCCGTCCGAGCATCCACCGCTCGCATCTCTGCTGTTGTCAAAATCTTCATCACGCACTCCTCCCCCCTCAGATGCGCAGACGCCCCCTCATCTGAGGGGGCGTTCCGTCACCAAAACCGTCTCTCCCGCGCCCGCCGTTGCGGACTTACTCCATCCCGCCGCCACCATCCGTGTTGTCGTCCTCACCCGTATTCGTCGGTGCTGGCTGCGGCGGTGCAAGTGGCATCAATGGCACGCCGCGCGGCTGGAAATAGCTCCGCTCATACATCGCCCGGTAAAACTGCCCAGTCAACTCCGCCGCTTTGGGTCCGAAGGTTGGCCGTCCACCCTCAAGGAAGATCACCGTCACAATCCGGCCCGTCGGCGTCTCCGCGTAGCTCGCAAACCAGCCAAATCGCGTGCCGTTATTCGAGCAAGTCCCCGTCTTGCCCATTACCGGAAAGGCACTGAAGTTCGCACGCAGGCTCCGCGCCGTCCCGTACGGCGCCTCCACCGCGCCCGACATCCCCGGAATCATCTCTGGCAGGATCGGCGCGATATTCAGAATGCGCTTCACCTTGGGGGTGAAGTTCTTCGCCGCCTCCTGCGTCTCGGGATGCTGCAGATAGTAAAGCGTCCCGCCGTTCGCAATCGAGCTGACAATCGCTCCCAGCTGCAGCGGTGTCATGGAGATGCCTTCACCGAACGAACACATGCGTCCCACCCCGCCCTGCTTCTGCGGTAACTCCGTATCCGGGTAGGTCCCCAGCTGTTCCCCCTGGATGTTGTACCCCGCCAGCTCCCCCAGCCCGAACTGGTTCGCATAGTGCTTCACCCGCTCAAACCCCATCGTCCGACCCAGCTGCTCGAAGTACGGATTGATCGACTTGGCCAGCGCATAATCCAGGTTCACGCGATAGCCGCCGCCCAGGCTCACCGGCGTGTCGTGCTTGATCAGTCCTTCTTCAAGCGCCGCCAGCGCCACCGTCAATTTGATCGTGGAGCACGGCTCCGCCCCGCTTGAGAGCGCCAGCTTCTGATTCACCATCGCCAGAATGCGGCCGCTCGAGGGATCAATCGCCAGCGCCGTCCCATTCATATTTCCCAGCGCCTCAATAGCCGCCGCGCGCACCACCGGATCCTCACCCGTTGTCACATCACCCAGCGTCAGATTGTCAGCAAACGAGCTCGCCGTAAACCGCTCCACATACCGCGTTCGCCGCACGGCCAGCACCATCCGCCCGTGCCGCCGCACCATGCGACCGCGCCCCGCGATCGCCATGACGCTCCGCCCACTAGCATGTCGGTGCGTCGTCACGACTGCCCGCGTCGTGCTTCGTGCCCGTGCCGCGCCCGGCCGCCGCGTCGCCACCAGGTGCGATCCCGTCTTGTGTCGCACCACCAGCTTCGTCGGCTTTGCGATCGCCGCCGACCCGAGCGTCAGCACCATCACCAGCAGCAGGAACACCCGCATTGCCATACCCGTCTTCATCGAGCCCATGTCACCTGCTATCCCAGATCCGTCTGCCGTTTCAGCAGACCCGCACCGCGCCCCTTCGGCAATCCCCAGAAAGCACCAGATCAAGCCTGGTTTCCGCGTCGCAGGAACGCCGGTATGTCCAGCTCATCAGGGTCCCCGCTTATGCCATCCCCGGTGCCCGCGTTTGGCAGCCGCGACGGCTCCTGTGCGGCATGCACGTGAAAGACCTCCGCACGTACTGCATCATGTTGGACGTTGCGCTGCCCCGAAGAGTCACGCGTCTCCCACCCGCGCCCGTTTGCCGCCGGCGACGCAGCCGCCTCACGATCATCGCTCGGCATCGCCTCCCTCGGTCGCCCGCGAAAGAAGTCGTCATCAAAGACAGATGCTCGGACCGGAACCAGCTGCGACACTGTCTCGCGGCTGCGTGCCTCCTCCGCCGGTCGGGCAACGCTCTCCGTCTGTGTCCGCACCGGCATCTCCGCCGCACGCTCCACCCCGCTCTGCGCCCCCGCCTCCGTCGCCCGCTCACTCCGCCAGCTCTCCGTCCGTTGCGGCTCACTCCCCCGCACAGCCTCCGAGTCGGCCCGACCTTCCGCTATAGACCGACTTTCAATTCCAGACCGTCCCTCAGATCCAGACCGTCCCTCAGATCCAGGCCTGCCCTCGGACGTACGCTCCGGCCGCGTCGTCGGCTCCAGCACCGCATAGCTCTCCGGCTCGGGCGTCGCCACGCGCGGTGGTGTCGGCGGTGCAGCCGGCGGTGCACTGCGCTGCGCCTGCGCCCGCTGCTGAATCGGCACCTCGTACCGGCTCTGCTGCTCGTAGCGCGTTCCGGGCATCGTCGTCTCCGCCAGCATCCGCTCGCGCCGCTCCGGCATCTCCTGCTGCCGAAAACCCGTCGCAATCACCGTAATCTTGATCTCGTCGCCCATCCCGTCATCCTGCACCGCACCGAAGATGATGTTCGCGTCCTCATGCGCCGCGCTCTGGATGATGCTCGACGCCTCATTCACCTCGCTCAACTTCAGATTGCTCGAGCCCGTGATGTTGATCAGGATCCCCCGCGCGCCATCAATCGCCCCCGACTCCAGCAGCGGGCTTGCCATCGCCGCCATCGCCGCCTCGCTCGCCCGGTTCCCGCCCGACCGCATCGCCGTTCCCATCACCGCGTAGCCCATGCCCGCCATCGTCGTCTTTACGTCGGCAAAGTCGCGGTTGATCACGCCCGGGATCGTAATAATGTCCGAGATCCCCTGCACCCCCTGCCGCAGCACATCATCCGCAATCCGGAACGACTCGAAGAAGCCCGCATCCTTCGCCACCGCCAGCAGCTTCTCGTTCGGAATCACAATCACCGTATCGACCGAGTCCAGCAGCTCCTGCAGCCCGCGATCCGCCTGCATCATCCGCCGCTTCCCTTCAAACGCAAACGGCCGCGTCACCACTGCCACCGTCAGCGCGCCCATCTCGCTCGCGAGGCTGGCAATGACCGGTGCCGCGCCCGTCCCTGTGCCGCCACCCAGCCCTGCCGTCACAAACACCATGTCCGCGCCCTCAAGCGCCTCAATGATCTTGTCCGAGTCCTCGAGCGCCGCGCGCCGCCCCACATCGGGATTGGCGCCCGCGCCCAGCCCGCTCGTCAGCTTCACCCCCAGTTGCAGCTTCACCGGCGCATTCGAAAGCTGCAGCGCCTGCACATCCGTATTCGCCGCAATAAACTCCACGCCCTCCACCTGCGCCGAGATCATGCGATTCACCGCGTTATTCCCGCCGCCACCGACGCCAATCACCTTAATCCGCGCCCCCCGCGGCATCTCGTCGTGATAATGAATGCGAAGGTCGTCATCGTGCGAAAAATTCGGCATCGGGTCAGTGCTCCTGAGGATCAGTAAGAGGTTGCCGCGAAACGTCCACACCGCCCGCGCGCCGTGTTAATCCTCTCATCAACCCGCCGCCACCCGCATCTGCCTTTTCCACCAAAGGTACCCCCGCTGGTTCAGCCATCCAGACGTCTCCGCTCTCGTTGCGGTTCAACCCGCGTTGGCCGGCATTCTCGGTAGATCGTGAGGGCATCAACATTGCCTCTCGATTTCCGTAACAACACGCAGCTTGCGGCCACCTTCCCGCAACGAAACCTGCGTGACCGCTACAACCGACATCTCATTTCTCTAGTTGGCATCAGCTCAGAGTCTGTGTGCCGGAGCCCAAATCGCACACGCTACCCGGCCGAACGGTCTGGTTCACAAGAGTTTGAGGTTCCCGCCATGCATACCTTCGCCATCGCCGCCCAGGTCATCATCGCCCTGTCTGTCGCCTTCGTCTGGATCGTCCGCTTCCCGAACGTCGTCAAGGAATTTCACCAGTACGGCCTGTCGGATCGCATGCGCAGCCTCGTCGGCGCCTCCAAGATTGCCCTCTCAACCCTTCTCGTCGCCGGCATCTGGTTTCATGCTCTCGTGCTCATCCCCGCGCTCATCATGGCTCTCCTTATGGCCTGCGCGCAGATCGCTCATATCAAAGCGCACCATCCCTGGCAGAAGTACGTCCCCTCGCTCGGTCTCCTTGCCTTGTCGCTCTTCGTGGCCTGGGTGTCCACGAGACCGATGTACGCGTGACGCTCCCAACCTTGCTCACCTGCTTGTCCGCCGTCGCTTTTCTCGTCTACGGAATTCTTGGCCTCACCACACAGTCCGTCGTCGATGACTTCGAGCGCTTCGGCCTCCAGAAACTGCGATTGCTGACCGGGGTCCTCGAGGTCCTCGGTGGTCTCAGCCTGCTTGTCGGTCTCAAATGGCTTCCCGCCCTTTGGATCGGCTCCGGCGGCCTCGCTCTTCTTATGCTCATCGCCTTCAGCGTGCGGCTCAGAATGAAAGACAGCCTCGCTCAGTCCCTGCCATCCCTTGCCCTGGCGTGCCTGAACGGATACATCTTCGCCCACTCCCTTCCGCACGCGTGAACCTACCCGCTGAGCGGCCATGCCTGCCCTTGACGCTAGGCTCGCCTAGCCAGAAAGCGCCTCCCCAGCCATGTCCGTACCGGCTCGTCATAGAGCTTCAGCAACGCGTACGCCAGCAGCAGCGCGACAGCAAGCAGCAACACCCCGAACACCGCTCCCCTTGCCGCCGGAATCTTGTCCCGCGTCACCCACGCCGTATACCAGTACACCAGCGGGTAGTGGGTAATGTAGAGCGGGTACGAGATGTCGCCAGCGAACTTGCAGAGCTTCGTCTCCAACACACCCGTCACCCGATCCCCCGCCCCCATCGCCACAATCACCGGAAACATCACCGCAATGCAGAAGAACTCATAAAGCCCATTCACCCACAGGTGGGGTCCGCCGAACCGCGGCAGCGCAAACAGCACCACCAGCATCACGCTGCAGATCCCGAACGCGCCTTTCACGTGGAGGCGCTTGCCCATCCGCATCAGCAGCATTCCCGCCAGGAACGGGTACAGCAGCCGCGCAAACCCCACATGCAGCTCCGTCTTGTCGACCGCCCACCCGCCAATCACATCGCCCCGCGGCCCCCACACCACCAGCTGAAACAAAAATGCCGCGGCCAGCACCACCAGCACGCCCAGCACCTTGTTCGACACCTTCCGTAACCACGTCGCGTACAAAATGTTCGCGATGTACTCATAGAACAGGCTCCACGCCGGCCCATCCAGCGGATGCATCTCCTGCCATCCCCGAATATCCATGGAAGGCAGCAGTGGAATCAGCGTCGCCCCGACCACCATTGCCACCAGCACCTTCCACACCGGCGTCGTCGCAACCAGCGGAAACATGGGCGCCTTGCCCAGGTAAAAAAGGGCCGCACCAACGATGCTCCCCATCACCACCATGGGCTGCAGCCGCACCAGCCGCCGCTTGTAAAACTCCCACTGCGACATCCGGCCCCACCGATCGTCATACGCATACGCGATCACAAAACCAGACAGCAGAAAGAAGAAGTCCACCGCCATGTAACCGTGGTTGATGATCTGCTTCTGCGGATTGCCATCCGCATACGCCTCAAACGTATGGAACATGACCACCAGAATGGCCGCAACCCCGCGCAGCCCATCCAGGATCTCGTAGTGACTCTTGCTGGCCAGCGCCGGCGAGGTCGTATTCGTCGTCTCAACAGTCGTCAGATTCATGGTTGCCGTCCAGCCTACATCGAAGACAGTCGATTGTCGTGGCTTCGTCCTTGCCTCAGGCAGAAGGCCCTGCCGCAGCCTGCGCGGCCAGGAGCGCTAACGCCCGAAACGTGTCTCGCAACTCACTCGGGCTGTACACCAGGATGCGTCGCCCCGTACTGAGAAGCATGGCGGCGAAAAACTCCAGATTGTCGCGACCGCACCGCAGCCGCGTGCCATGATCCTGCTCCTCCATGGACACTCGCCAGAGCGCAAAGGAGCGGGATGCCTCGTCGATGGGCAGATCGATCCACAGATCGACCTTGTAGTCGGATTGTACGAACGGCAAATGTTCCGTCAGGTACTGCCGAGCGTCGAAGCCCTCTGGCCTGTCAAAGGTCGCCGCGGAGAGTTCTAGCTTCGAGACACGATCCAAGCGAAATGTCCGTATCGCCCCGCGGTCCAAACAGCAGCCAATCAGGTACCAGCGATCGTCTGTGTGCAGGATCGCATAGGGCTCAATCTCTCGCTGTGTCGTTGTGCCTTGGTGGGACAGGTACGCAAACCGTGCCCGGTGGCCGCTGCGGATCGCGGAAGCTGCCATCATCAGGCTGTCTGCGGGCGTCGCAATCACCCAGGCATGCGGTTCAAAGACAACATCCTCTTCTACAGTCTGCAGGCTCTCTCGTAAGGGAGCAGGCAGCACCCTCCCCAACTTTGAGAGCGCTCCCTCCGTCGCGGGCGCGAACGCCTCAAGACCAATCTGTCGTAACGCGCGCAAACCGAGGGAGACGGCAAAGGCTTCCTCGTTCGTCAGCAGCAACGGTGGAAGTCGGAAACCTGGACGCAGCCGATACGACCCACCCACCCCCGGCGACGCCTCCACAGGAATATTAAGGTCCCGCAGCCGCGTAATGTACCGCTGCACCGTGCGCAGATCCACCTCTAACCGTTCCGCCAGCTCCGCCCCCGTGACACGATCCCGCGACTGCAGGATCTCGAGCGTGGTCAGGACGCGCAGAATAGGGTCGGACATGGCTTCAATCTACGACACCTACTGACGGGAATACACCATAGCCTTCTCCTATACCCAACTTGGGATCGGAGATCATCATGAGCGTAACCATCGTTCCTCACCTCAACTTTCGCGGAGAGGCCCGCGCTGCCCTCGAGTTCTACCAAACCGTCTTTGGTGGCGATCTGACCATCGTGACGTATCAGGATCTTGGCCATGTTCAGCATCCCGCGGACGCGTCGCTGGTCATGTGGGGGCAGGTCGCCGCGGACAATGGATTCAAAGTCATGGCGTTCGATGCAACCGCAACCTTGCCCTTCGACAAAGGACAGAATGCCTTCTACGTCGCCGCCCGCTTCACCACCGGGGAGGAGGCGAAAACCTGCTGGCACAAGCTTGCGAGCGGTGCCTCTGTCCGGCAAGATCTTGGGCCCGCACCGTGGGCGCCACTCTACGGCATGTTGCAGGATCAGTTTGGCGTCATCTGGGTGCTGGATGTGCTCCCGCAAAACCACGCGTCATGACGGTCGCACAGCGGATGGAGGGTAACCTGCATCCGCTGTGCTCTCAGATCCGGGTCCTTCCGACTTCCACGAGCTTCAGTGCCGAATCGCAATCTCCTCCGTCCCGCCCTCCACCATCCGCGCCCGGAACATCCCCACCGTATTGAAGCTCCACACTGGCGCCTCCTTCGCGCTCAGCACGATCACTCCACCCTCGCCACCCTTCAGGCTCGGCAGCACCTTGTGCAGCTCCTCGTCCGCCGCCGCCTGCACCGTCATACCCTTGTACTCGACGAGATCGCAGATACTGCGCGCCAGGTTCAGCCGAATAAAGTACTCCCCGACACCAGTCCCCGACACCGCGCAGCTCGCATTCTTCGCATACGTTCCCGCTCCAATGATTGGGCTGTCTCCCACTCGTCCCCGCATCTTGCCTTGCATCCCGCCCGTCGACGTGCCCGCCGCCACGTTGCCCTTCCGATCCCGCACCACCACCCCCGTCGTCCCATACTGGTGCCGCGGCGAGACCTCGTTCGGGTCCACCGCCGTCATCGCCTGCGTCACCCCCGGCGGCAGTGGCGGCATCGGTCTCCCGCTCTTCTGCAACACCTCTCCCAGCTCCTTCCACCGCTGTGCCGTCCAGAAGTACGCCGCCGGTTCCTGCTGCAGGCCCGCTCGCTTCGAGTACTCATCCGCTCCCTGTCCCACCAGCATCACGTGCGGCGTCTTTTCCATCACCGATCGCGCCAGCGAGATCGGACTCTTTGTAAAATGCACCCCCGCCACGGCCCCCGCCCCAAGCGTCGCTCCATCCATGATCGACGCATCCATCTCGTTCTCGCCGTGCTCGTTGAACACAGCGCCTCGCCCTGCATTGAACAGCGGATCATCCTCCATCACGTGCAGCGCCGCCTCCACCGCATCCATCGGCGCGCCATCCTTGTCCAACACCGCCGCCCCCGCCTTCAACGCCCGGTCGAGCGCCGCGTGGTACGCCGCCTCTTTCGCATCCGGCATGTGCTCCCATTCGCCCGACCCCGCGCCGCCATGCACCGCAATCGCCCACTTGCCCGACGCAGGCTTCGCATCCTGCGCTACGGCCGCCGCCACTCCAAGCAAGGGCCACACCGCCGCCACACCCACCATCCGCACCAAGAGAGTTCGCATGAACGCACTCTATCAAAACACCGTAAGGAGGCCGTCCGAAAGCTTCCATCCCCTCTGGCCCGCTTTCCCACACAGCGGCTGATCCGATACAAGTTGGCGGTGTCAGGCACGGCACGGCATCCGCCACTTTGTTGTCATTCTGAGCAAAGCGACGGACCTGCTTCTCTACCGGGAACCTTCGCCGAGCCGCGACCATCTGCCTTGCATCGCGGAGCGAAGCGACGCGGAAACGCCCGCCCTAGAAGCTCCCGGCAAAGATCGCCTTCAGCTTCGCCCTGAGCCCCTGCTCCTCGCTCGCCCGCCGGATCTGCGTCCGATGCGTATACAACAGCATCCCGATCGCCGCCGAAAACTCCGGCCCGGCGAGCTCCGCCGGCATCCGGCTCAGCGGCACCGGATGGCCTACCCGCGCCGGCACCCGAAGCAGACTCTCCGCATTATCCAGCAGCCCCGCCATCTTCGCGCCGCCGCCCGTCAACACGCACCCCGCTCCCAGCGCCTCGAGCACCCCACCCTGCCGCAGATTGTCCCGCATCATCGTGAACAGCTCTCGCGCCCGCGGCTCCAGGATCTCCGCCAGAAACCGCTGCCGGATCACCCGCGCCTGGTTCCCGCCTCCCAGGTTCCCCACGGACAGATCCCCGCCAATCTCAATCTCATTCAGCTGCGGAATCGCCGTCACCACGCAGTGCCCGTACACCTGCTTCAGCTGCTCGGCCTCTTCCACGGTTACATGCAGCCCCACCGCCAGGTCATTCGTAAAGTGGTCTCCACCAATCGGCAGCACCGCCGTGTGCGCCACCGATCCCTCAAAGAACACTGCCAGCTCCGTCGTGCTCGCGCCAATGTCCGCGATGCACACTCCCAGCTCGCGCTCATCCGCGCTCAGCACCGCTTCGGCCGACGCAATCCCCTCATACACCGT
>CAXTCB010000060.1:0-19098 GCA_964242875.1 uncultured Acidobacteriaceae bacterium | reverse complement strand
CACCCCTGCAGGCGAGTAGAAGGTTCAGGCACGTTTCGGCGGCGCACATGGATCGGTCGAGCATGTATAAGGTCGCTTCTCTGACAGTATCTACCTCTGCTTCGTAGCTGACGGCTTGTCTTAGGCCTCAATCAATCTCCGGGCGCTGGCTGGTTTGGGAGCTTGTCTGCGAGATAAGCGACAACAAGGAGGCTTCGGCTAAGCAACTCGGTAGCTGTTGCTGATCCACGTTCATGAAGTGATCCTCGAGTGTGACTCTGCCTATTCCACCGATAAGATCTTCCAGTGAGAGCTCGAAGAGCTTACAGCGCCGAAGCAAGGTGGGTAATGAAATGCCTAGCCCTTTCTCGAATCCTTGCCACTGCGCCAGATAAAAGCCATGGTCGATCATCATTCTGAAGGTCCATCCGCGATCTTGTCATAATCTTCGCAGCCGATACCCAAGTGCGAGCGGAAAGGCTTCATAGGAGTAGGTCACGGACTCATTGGATTGAGACTTCGATAGGCTCCACGCGAGGTGATTACCCCATAGAGTCCTGCAGCTTAGTGGCAGGGAAAGCTCTGCGGGATGCGGCTATCCTCGATCCATGATTCCGTCCCGCCAATACGTGCTGAGCTCCGGGGCCCACCTTCTGGACTCGGTTCACAAACAGATCGTGGTGCTGCCGTCTCAAGACCTCACGCACTACGAAGTGTAGATCTATGAGGGAGAGTCTCCGCCAGGAAGCGAAACGACTGGTGGGTTGCGGGTTACCCATCGCCATCCGAACGCTGTCTCGGCGCATCTTCACGCCGACGAGGAGTACGCGAAGAGTCTCGCCATCGGTTGGTTGGTCACGATCCAGGCAGAGGCTTAGCTTTTTACTGAGGTGAAAGCAGCTCTGCGATTCTAGTTCTACTGGCGATTTCGGGCACCACCTTCGATCCTTAAGAAGGCTCCACAGGTCGGGATGGCGTTAGAGATTGCGCTCGGATGATACGTTGATTTGCCAAAGTAGCTTCCGGAATTTGGCTCTTTTCCAAGAGCCGTGCTAGCGTCGGTGTATGACGCTCCTTGTGCTTCGCTGTTGTCGCTGCAACTCACCTCTCGTGGGATAAGCTGACACATCGGACGCCGAAGGAAAGACCGTCCAATCCTCATCCCTAAACTCTGACTCTCTGCGGCTTAGCGAAGATTGATTCAGCATCGTCTTTGCGACACAGAATGTTCCGTCAAACAGGTCTGAAGAGACTTGAGAACCCATCCTTTTAGCGCTGATTGGGGAGCTGCATGAAGCCTTCTTACACTACCGTTTCGTTCAATTTGCTGACGGCTGTTCTCTCGCTGACGATGTTGAGCGCAGGGCATCTTCCTGCACAATCGAACTCCATTAATGGAACGCTGCGCGGGCAAGTGACGGACGAGACCGGAGTCCCTGTTCCAGGAGCGGGCGTGACGGTGAAGAACACTTCAAACGGGTACACCCGGGAGATGAAAACGGATAGGGACGGGCGCTATCTGGCGCCCAACCTGCCTATCGGGACGTACTCAGTGACTGCGACCTCCAGTTCGTTCGCAACGCTCACGCAGAACGGTATTCGCGTAGAAGCGGGAACCGATCTCACCGTCGACGAGTCGCTCAAAGCAGGCTCGGTTGCCTCCGTTGTCGACGTGACCAGCGCCGCGCCCATCCTCGAACCCACTCGCTCTGATCTCAGCCGGACGATCAACACGGAGGAGACGCAAAACCTTCCGCTTACCTCGCGCAACCCATACAACTTCATCTTGTTTCAGCCTGGGGTCTCAGGCCATCCGAATCCAGAGAATGGTATCCCGCGCACGGTAAACACCAATGGCCTGGTGGATCGCGTGAACTATCAGCTCGATGGCATGGTGGATACCGAGTCGGACCGCTACGGTCTACGCCTCTTCGCCATTTCCGATTCGTACACGGACACAGTCAACACCATCTCCAACGCGTTTACCCCGGAGTTCGGTAACACGGCCGGAGTGATCTTCAATGTGATCACGCCTGCCGGAACCAACCAGCTGCACGGCGCGGCCCAGTATATCTGGCGGCCGAAGGCGGCCAGCAGCTGCCCCATGCTGCAGAATTGCACTCCCGGCGCCCCCAGATATCAACCAAAGCCAGATCTCCATGTCGATGACTATGTCGCACGAGCCGGCGGACCTCTGGTGAAAGATCGCTTCTTCCTCTTTGGAGCTTACGAGAAACTGAAGCGCGCCAACCCTCAGGCCAACACCGTCACGGCCGCTAACCGCTCCGCGCTGATCGCGCTGGGTGTGCCCTCAACCGACTTCAACACAGCGCCACAGGTGCAGCGAGCGCAGTGGATCGACGTCCGCGGCGACTTCAATATTAACAGCAGGAACTCCGGCTTTGTGCGATACAACTACTTCCGCAATAACTACCCTTTCAACACAAATGTTGGCGGTCTCTATGCCCAGAGTGCCGAATCTGACTTTCAGGATCGTGCTCACATCATCGGAGCCCAACTCGTCACCGCATTTTCGCCAACGCTGCTGAACGAATTTCGTGGCTCGTGGCCGTACCGCAATCAGCAGCACTTCGCGGGCGCGTCCACTGGCGCCGGTCCGATGATCACGATTAGCGGCGTCGTAAGCGGCTTTGGCGGTACAAACGGAGCAGGAGATAAGTTCCAGGAGAAGATTCCTTCGTTCAACGACAATGTCTCTCTCCTGCGTGGAAAGCATGCCTTCAAGTTTGGCACCGGCTTTCAGAAGAACAACGATACCCAGCTGCAGGACGTATACACCCAGTACACGTTTCCCACGCTCGCCGCATACACCGCCGCAAAGACCGGAACAAATCTCTTTTCCTACAGCAACATCACTGCTTCCATTGGACGCCCGGGTGCCGGCTACCAAACCATCTTCTTCGACGCCTTCGCTCAGGACACGTGGCAGATCACCGGTAAGCTCACCGTAACCTACGGCGTGCGCTACGACCAGTACCGCTCGCCCAACGGCATCAGCAATGCGCCTCTGTCTGAGACGAGGAGCTTTCGCGTGCCTCTTGGCGACTTCGCTCCGCGCGTTGGGCTTGCCTATTCACCAAATCCAGCCACGGTGGTTCGCCTGAGTGGAGGCGTCTTCTATGAAGCCACACCAACCAACAGCTTCTATAACCCTCTCTACGCGAACGGCCTCACCACGACTGGCAATCTGATTGTCACGCTGTCGCCCACCTCCGCCGGTGCTCCTGCTTTTCCGGGCACCTTCACCGTCGCGGATCAGGCCGCGTTTCCCACGCCGACTCCGTATGCCCTCACGTCTCGGTTCAAGAACGAGTACACCTGGAATGTCAACGCGCAGGTAGAGCAAAAGCTCGCAAGCAACGACACTCTTCTTCTGGGATATGTGCGTACCAGCGGGAGAAACATGCAGTTTCTGCGGAACAGCAACCTGATCGATCCGATAGGAACGCTCGCAGACGGACGGCCGATTTTTGACAGTACCACCAGTGCGACAACCCGTGCCAACCCGGCCTTCAACAACATTCGGTTGATCGATACCGGGTCAAACTCGAACTACAACGCGATGGTGGTCAGCTACACCCATCGTCTGTCTGCCAACCTCACGACCAACGCAAACTACACATGGTCGCACGCCATCAACGATACGCCTGAGGCCAACACCTACGAGTTCTCCAATTTTATTTCAGATCCGGGCGATCGTAAGCGCGATCATGGAAACAGCTCGATCAACCGGCCCAGCGCCTTCAATCTTGCAACCGTTTACGCGCCGGTCACCCACGTCTCGAATCGATATGTGAATAGCCTCTTCACCGACAACAACATCGCCCTGCTGGTGAATGCGACCTCAGGCGACGAACAGAACGAGGTCACGGGCAGCAACCTGAACGGCGACACGCTCTCCGTCGGCCAGCAGCGACCCTTGTTCATCGGTCGCAACACACTGCGTACCCCCAAAATTGTGCAGGCCGATCTCCGCTACACGCGTACCTTCCCTGCGATCGCCGAACGGGTGAAGCCGCAGATCTTCGTCGAGGCCAACAATCTCTTCAATCGCAGCAACTTCACAACGATCAATACCAACGCCACGACGAACGCCGCAGGGGCCATCACGTCGCAACCTACGCTGGTCCCGACGGGCACAGTCCTCGAAGCCCGCATTCTGCAGTTCGGCGCCCGTCTGGACTTCTAATTCTCGCAACGAGGGGGCAACAAGGTTGGTACACCCGCCTGGCTAGAGACGGCTCAGGGTTTCACTCAAGCCCCTCCAGGTGCCGCAGGCCATGATACAAGGCAAGCTATGAGTTCCTCCAGCGGGTCCCGATCTGGTTCGCCTTTTCCAGCAGCGATCTATAGCGACACCGTGCTGCAACAGGTCTTTGCAGACGCACAAGCCGCGTTCTTGCCTTACCTCCTGCAGATCGATCTCGCGCACGTCATCATGCTTGCAACGCAGGGAATCCTGACGACACAAGAGGGTGCAACCTGCCTGAGTGCCATTCTTGCGCTTGACCAAGAAGTCCTCGCAAAGGCGCCATTTGACGGCACCGTCGAAGACCTCTTCTTCCTCGTAGAACAAAAGCTCGCCGAAATCCTTGGCGAAGAAACTGCAGGCCGCGTCCACACGGCTCGTTCCCGTAACGATGTCGACCTGACGATATATCGGATGGTCCTACGCGAGCAGCTTCTTCGCACCGTCAGCAGCACCCTTCTGCTGCGTTCCACGCTGCTTAAAATCGCAGAGCAACATCGAAGTGCCATTATGCCGGCTTATACCCATAATCAGCCGGCGCAGCCCACGACTCTTGGTCACCTTCTAATGGCATACGTTGAAGTCATGGAGCGCGATGCGGAACGTCTTCGCGCTTGTTACGGACGCGTCAACCGATCCCCGCTAGGGGCTTGCGCCATAACGACTACCGGATTTCCGATTGATCGCAGCTGCGCAGCTCACTTACTTGGCTTTCGCGGTCTCGTCGTCAACTCCTACGGTGCAATCGCCTCCGTTGACTACCTTGCCGAGGCTTGCAGCGTCCTGGCAACCGCCATGCTTTCGCTCGGTCGATTCACACAGGAGCTTCTGCTCTGGTCAACCGCGGAGTTCGATTACCTGCGTCTCTCAGATGGCTATGTGCAGATCAGCAGCATCATGCCCCAGAAGCGCAATCCCGTTCCGCTGGAGCATGTGCGGATCCTGGCTTCACGCGCGCTGACAGAGGCGCAGGCAGTTCTCGGTTCGTTGCACAACACGCCGTTCGGAGATATGAACGACAGTGAAGATTCTCTCCAACCCCTCGTGGCGCTTGCCTTTCGCGACGCAGAACGCGCAACGACGCTGTTGCACGGTGCGCTTTCAGAGGCAACGTTCAACGTTGCTCGCATGGAGCAGCGCGCTGGAGAAAGCTTTCTCACTACGACCGAACTAGCAGACACTCTGGTGCGCCAAGCGGGTATGTCGTTTCATCGCGCACACTCGATCGTGTCGGCTTCTGTGCGCGCCGCCAGCAACGACGATCCTTCAAGGCTTGCAGCCGACGTCCGTGTTCGGCTCGCAGAAGCCGGGTACGACGTCGCTCTCGAAGACCTACGGGGCGCGTTGGATCCGCAGCGCTTTATCGCAGTTCGTACCATTCCGGGTGGCCCCGCCTCCGTTGCGCTGGATCCGGAGCTTGCACGGGCCCGTTCTCAGCTGATCGACGATCAAGGCTGGCTGGACCTGGAACGCGTGCACGTAAGTGAGTGCCGAAAGACAATGCTACAAAGGGCCCATGCGCTAATCGAGGCTGTTGCTGCTGCTGCGAAGCATCGTAGGAGTTTGTGAAGAACGACTCAGGTGCTGCTGTTGCGAGAAACATGGGCGAGCGAAGCTGCGACGCGTTGCTTGAAAGTGATTGACGATGGCGCTTTGGGTGGGTTAAGCAAAGTGTATGGCACTTCTGCGCTGGCTCGCAGATCATCGCGGGAAGATGCAGTTCGTCGCTGGCGGGATCCATGAGCAGCAAACGTCTTGACACCATGAACACTTCAACATAGGGTGACGACATGACCCTTCGCCGCAGCGCGCTGTGTTGTTCGATCGTGGTTTTCAGCGATCCAGCCAACGCGTCTCTGCGCAACTAGCTTTGAAGCGGTAGTTCGATCTCTCGAAGGCCTGCTCGCCATTTGGCGCGGCGGGCTTTTTTCGTTAGGCGAAAGGAATGCTTATGCATCGGGAACACCTCGCATCATCACAAAATAAGGCCCAGTACTCGCCGCAGAGCAAAAGTCTCCAGGTCTTCATCACCGTCATGATCGCGATTGTTGCCATCTGCTCCTATATCTTCTCTCGCGCTCTGATGGCCAAAAAGCTGTTCTTCCCGCAGACGCGCCCGGGGAAACTACAGTCAGCAAGGCAATGGTTGCCGCATCAGCACCGGGTAGGTCGATGAAGTAGTCCGCAAAGAAGTCCCCCATGCGCGGCCGCTTCTTGGAAGGTGCCGAAAGACTGCTGCTCGCCCTCTCCAGCTTACTCACTCTCGATGAACTGTCGCGGGGATACACGGATGTCCGACGTGAAAGTGGAACCTCTCGGGTTGCAATTGTGATGATGGGAAATCCTCGCTGGCGGTTCTTGCCGCTGACCTGATGAAGCTCTCTGCCGCGACCTTCAAGCGTTGACCCTTCATTCTGGCCATGCTAACTTTCCGTATGACGTTAGCTCTTCGTTGTCGTTGTCGCCTCTGCCTTTCCCATCTTGGGTGAGCCGCGACCTTCTCAGAGAGCCGGTACGTTCCCTCCGAAGTTCATCCGATATCCATTTCTGATGAGCATTGGCCATGATCCTGGTGTTCGCGCCTGGGATCTTAGTCGACGCTTTCGTGAGAGAGATCGTATGCTAAGTACATCAGTGGAAGCTGCTTCAAGCACTGTCCTAGTAGAAACGGAACTCCCGTCCGGCATCGCTCCTAAGACGCCGGAAGATCTCGCAGAAATCGTCTCGGTTTTTGCAGCGACGGATGGTTGGCTTGAACGGGTGCGGCTGCAGCTCGACGAGCGATGGTATGAACGGCTGTACCAGAGTGCGGGGTACGACATCTGGGCAATCAGCTGGATGCCGGGCCAGTCGACTGGTTTCCATGACCACGGGGAGTCTTGCGGTGCTTTTTTGGTGGCGACGGGGGTTTTGGAGGAACACTGCCCGGGTGAGCCTGCATTGTCCATCTATCCCGGCCAGCCGCGCTCATTCGGTGCAAAGTACGCGCATGATGTTCGCAATGGCTCAGTCGGGCCTGCCGTCAGTATTCATGCATATTCTCCTCCGCTCAGCGAGATGAATGAATACGAGCTGGATGGGATTCAGCTGGTGCCGCGCGAGGACGCGTCCGTACGGGTGAAGACGCTGGTCGAAGAACAAGCCAACCAAATAACAGCAATGAGTCATCCCGCTGGCATGAGTATTGAGAGGGTTCTTAGCGCCGCACGTCTTCGCCTTCGGCGGCTACTGCCTAAAGACGCGCACACAGCAGCAGGTAGCGCCGGTGCTGTGCTGGTGGACATTCGTCCCGCAGGCCAGCGAGCGGTCGAGGGTGAGATCCCCGGCGCAACGATTGTGGAGCGAAATGTGCTCGAGTGGCGGTTCGATCCTGCATCAAGTGCTCGCTTACCGATTGTCACTGATTACGACCTGCATGTGATCGTGTTCTGTTCGGAAGGCTATACGTCCAGCCTTGCGGCGGCCGCCCTGCTCGATCTTGGGCTCTGGCGTGCAACCGATATCATCGGCGGATTTAAAGCATGGCAAGCCATGGAATTGCCGGTCTTACTTGCTGGGCCGGGGGCGGCATGAGGATTAAGCTAGCAGTCGTTGTCTTCGTACTTGGGATCTTTTCCGGACACGGCTTTGGTCAGGTGCCCGGAGATGTTCTGCTCGTAGCTGCGCACCCGGATGACGAGTACTACTTCGCGGCAACGGTCTACCGAATTGCGGTGCAGCTACACGGGAATGTGGATGAGTTGGTGATCACCAATGGGGAGGGTGGTTACCGGTACTCGACCCTGGCGGAACCTTATTACGCGAAAGCGCTCACGAAGGAGGCGGTCGGGCGGAAAGAACTTCCAGCACTCCGTCGGGAGGAGACGCTGAATGCGGGGAGAGTCCTGGGAATACGGGATCATTACTTTCTGGACCAGAAAGATGAAGCGTTCACGACGGACCCGCGAGAGGGGCTGGCTCATCTGTGGGATACCGGGTTTGTGGTGAACACGATCACGGATCTCATTCGTGGCAAGAAGTATCGGTATGTCTTCACAGTGCTGCCGCGGGCATCAACGCATGGACATCATCAGGCGGCGACGGTGCTAGCGGAGCTGGCAATCCAGTCACTTCCGGCGGAGATGAAGCCGGTGCTGCTTGGTTTCGACACGGATGGCTCGAACTACCAGGGGACTCCTTTCGGATCTGAGAGGCAGCAGTGGCCTTCCGCAAACGCCTTCGCCTTCAATCGCGATGCAACCTTCGGATTTCATAGCGCCCTGAGCTACCAGATCATCGTGAACTGGATGATTGCAGAGCATAAGTCTCAAGGGCTCTTACAGACTATGTGCGGGAAAGATGCGAAGGAATATGCTTGGGTCGGGTCCGGGGATCCTCAACGTGCGGCCGCGTTGTTTCTGGTCCTTGCGCATCGATAAAGAACGGCCGACCGTGGCACTGCCTGCTCTTGCTCCGAGGTCGCGATACCGTCATGAGCAGAGGCGTCTCCACATACCTTTCCCATGAGAAGGCGACCGAGACGAACGGCATGCTGAACGCTCCAAACATAAGAGGCTCATTGGCAAGCGACACCATGCGATCCTGACCCGCAGAGCGTTCAACAACCTCCGCATGAGGCACACAGCCGTGTGTCTCCATGTTGCGCCCACCGCTACTTGGCAGCCCCCATCTCCGTAGCTTCTTGGATCTCGATGAGTTTGCCGCTGCGTACGTCATACACATAGCCGTAGATGGGGATTGAGGACGGAACAAGTGGGTGCCTGCGGATGCGCTCGACGTCATCGATGACAGCCTGTGTCTGATCCGGGATGGTGAGGAAGTCGATAAACTGTCCAGCACGACTGCCGGGTCCTGCACCGACATCTTTGAAACCTTCGGGCATGAGAGACGCAGTCTCGAGAGAGCTGGCGAGCAGATCCCGAATGATCTCGTTGGTGAAGAACTCCATGCCGCAGTCGGTGTGATGGATGACGAAGAACTCTTTCGTGCCGAGGAGCTTGTAGCTGATCACCAGGGAACGGATTGCGTCATCAGAGGCGCGGCCTCCAGCGTTACGAATGACATGAGCATCACCTTCTGCGAGGCCGGCGTACTTGGCCGGATCAAGGCGAGCGTCCATGCAGGTGAGGATGGCGAACCCACGTGCAGGCGGGAGAGCCAGGCTGCTCTTCTTTCCGAAGTTCGCAGCATATTGCTCGTTGGCGGAAAGGACGTCGTTGAGGATCTGGCTCATTGTGTAGCTCCTTGGTCTCGTTCCTGGGCTATTTGGAGGCTTCGAGGGTGACAACGTGAATCGGGAGATCCCAGTGGTTGGTAGTCAACTCCCAGCGCCGGTTCTCTTCGCGCTTGAACGTGGCTTGATCTGGGAACAGCTGCTTGGCAACTTCATCCTCGGACTGCCCTGCCGGCGCGGAGTAGGCGGCGCGAACGATGATGATCCGGTAGTCCCATCGGGCGTCTTCACTGGTGTGGAGGCTTGGTGCGTAGACAGTAAAGTCCTTGACGTAACCGAGTTGCTTTTGTCGCTCGAGGATTGCTATCTGGTACTTCCGGAAGAGTGCCCACCACTCATCCGTGTAACCGTACTTCGTGCGGTATACCCACTCCTCGATGATCGGCTTAGACGAGGCGGAAACGATTGTGGGCTGTTGTGCCAGAGCCCTCCGAGAAGCCGGGGCAACGGCACCTAGAGGGACGAGCGCGAAGAACAACGCCGCCTTGGATGGTCGAACAATCACTTTCATACACGTTCTCCTTTGGGCCGTTCGTGGCTTGCAAACCGATGGATCGAGCCTTGTGGCCTTGCCCGCTATTCCCGCTGCGCGGGGTGTGACGTTGCCTGGCCTTCTTTGCTTACGTTTTCGGGGAACTGAACCTCCTGCACCGATGTGGAGGTGGTACCGAAGGCTGGCTTCAGGAAGTGATCAAAGAAAGCCACTTGTTTACCCCACGCATCAAGTCGATGTGCCGGCTGGGAGAAGCCGTGAAGTTCGTTAGGGTAGGTGAAGTAGAAGACGGTCTTGCCCTGTTTTCGTAGATCTCTCACAAACAGCTCGGACTCTGCCGGCGGAACTTGCGGATCATTCTCCCCATGCAGGACCAGCAGGGGTGTCCGGACCTTGTCGACTGAGAGGAGAACATCCGCCCTGCGGTAATTCTCCGGCTTTTCTGAAGGCTTGCCGCCCATCTTCATCATCCAGCGTGTAGCTGACTGCGGGTTCGTACGGTAGACAAAAAGCTCCCGGTCGACAACGCCATAGAGCTCCTCGGCAGCGGCGAAGAGCTCGGGGTAGCGCGTAACAGCGTACGCCACCATGGTGCCACCGTGGCTCCCCCCGCCGATGCCGATACGCGCGGGGTCCACGTTGTATTTTTCGACGAGAAGATGCGCGCCGGCTGCAACGTCGTCTACCTCACCGCCATTGGAATCTTCTACGTTGCGGTTGCGGAAGACCTCGCCAAAACCACTGCTTCCGCGGTAGTTCGGCTCAAGTACAACGTAACCCTGTTGTGCGAGATACTGCGCCCAGCCGTCGAGGTGAAAGGTGTCCTGACCTTCGGGACCACCGTGGATCCAGAGAACTGCTGGTCGCTTGCTGCCGGGCTTCGAGAGGCGAGGCTTATAAAGCAGACCATCAATCTCCTGGCCATCCCCGCTCTTCCAGGTAACGCGTTCGGGCAGCTGGAACGCGTGGGCAAGCGTTTGCGGCGTGGTGTGGGTGAGTGCGACAGGGTCGTGCGGTCCGCCAGCGATCGAGACAGAGAAGAGATCGGTCGCTTCGCTAGAAGATCCGTGATGAAAGAAGAGAGTGTCGCCGCTTGGGGACCAGGTGGGATCGGAGGTCGTGCCTGCTGTCGCAAAGGTCGCGATCTGCTGGGGGCTCCCGCCATGTACCGGAACCGTCCATAGATTAGTGCTCTCCGGGAGTCCGCGGTTTGAGGTGAAAGCAATCGTCTTTCCATCGGGAGAGAACTGCGGGTCGCTGTCTTCAGCGTTTCCCGTGGTTAATTGCTTCGGATCTCCTCCACTTGTCGGCAGGAGGTAGAGGTGATTCCACCCGTCGTTCTGGAGAACCGTGACAGCTGAGCGGCCGTCGGGGGACCATTCGGCGCCTCGGATGGACCACCCGCCACCGCGGTCTATAGGCGCGGTGTAAAGGACGGTAGGCGTCCCGAGCCGGGTGGCATCGAAAGGCAAGACCTCAAGGCGACCGCTGAAGTAGCTGTCGGCTCTGCCGACGAAGAGGATGCGACGGCCGTCCGGAGACCAGCGACCCTCAGCTGCCTCCTCTGAGGCCGGTGTAAGGGAGATCGTCACATTGCCGTCGGCACTGACAACAAGCAAACTGTTGTTGCCTCGACGACCGCTGGTAAACAGGATCCAATGACCGTCGGGTGACCAGCGCGGGTCACGGTCAGTAGCCTGACGGGGATCCCCTCCTCCTGGAGGTGCGCTAGTTAGTCTTTGAGGGCTTCCGCCCTCGGCCGACACAGTCCAGATGCTGCCCTGGCTGGCGAAAGCCAGGCGCTTGCCGTCGGGGGACCAAGCTATCCCAGACTTCCCCCCTGCTGCGCTGGTAAGCGTCGTGGGCCAGCCACCCGCGCGAGGCAGAAGGGCGATCTGTCCGCTATGTACCAGAGCGAAGGTCGCACCGTCTGGTGAGAGAGCAGTCTCAGATAGAGGTTCAGCAGAGAGTAAATCCTGCAGCGTAAGGTGTGGCGGCATCTGGGCATGCGACGCAGCAACCGAGAGGAATAGTCCCCAGGCTGCCAGATTGAAATGCTTTATGCGAAAGCGTGTCACGGCATGTCTCCTTCGATCGTCGTGCGGGTGGATCTGCTTAGAAGTGGTAACGAACGCTGATCTGCGCCGATCGGGGCTGCTGGATGTTCTGCAGCTGACCGAATGTCCCAGAGGCTGAGTTATTGCCGTTGACGAACTGCTGCCCCGTGCCGTTGTTGGTGATGTTGTAGAGATCGAGATCCGCCTCGATACCCTGCGATTCCGTGATGCGGAAATCACGGCCAACGAGGGTGTTCCACTGCAGCAGCCAGGGAGTGTAGATCTGGCCGGTACCGCGGTCTCGATACGCGAAGCGATACGCCGTGGCGAGCGGATTCGAGACAGTGCGATTGTTGATGCGGAGGGTAGCAGGGCCGTATTGGTTGTTGTACGGCGTCCCAAGCGCCGTGAGCGTGGTGACGACGGGACCACCAGAGGTGCCGGACTGCGCCGTGAAGACGGTGGAGACACGCAAGGCCCAGGGTGCTTTCCAGGTGACGCCGGTGCGCGAGTCCTGCCGCTGCCACATGCGGTCGCGCGTGTCGCCGGTATAGCTATTCGTTACATAACCACGCACAGAGCCGATGCCGTTATTGTTTGCGAACTTCGTTGGCTCGATGATGCCGGAGGGGTCGCCTGGTTGCCAGGTTCCGCCCATATGATCCGGGGAGTAGGTGTAGGTGCTGAAGAGCTGGATTGCCTTGCTCTGTTGACTTACCGTGATTTCGTAACCCTGGTAGACGAGCCAGTTGTAGTGATTGTTGGTGATGAAGTAGGTGCTGTTGAACGCAGGATTTACGAGGCCAGTCCAGACCGTGCCGGAAGCGCCGTTTGCGTAGACCTGGTTGGTATCGATGGCGGCAGGCCGGTCACGATACTCGCGGTCGATGTAGCTGGCATCGAGCGTGATCGCATGCGGCAGCTGCGCACGGTAGCCGACCAGCCACTCACGAACGAAACCCTGATGCCGGTTCGGATCGAAGGTGCGCCCGGTCGCAGACGCCGTTGTCCCCGGCGTCGTGATGGCATTCAGGACAGAGCCATCCGGGTTGTAGTAGGTGGTCGTTGATGTGGGTGTGTTGGTTCCGCTTACGGCGGAAGCGCTCAGGTAGCCAGCGTTGGTGATGTCCGTGATCTTGGTCCAGCTCGCGCGCAGCACGTTGCGCTGATCTTTTGTCAGGACGTATGTCCCTGCCACTCGTGGGGCCCAGTTCCAGCTGTGCTGGATGTTCTGCTTAGCGATGCGATCGGAAGCAGAGATCCAGTCGGGTCGAATGCCGGCCGTGATCGCCAGCCGCGAGATCGGTCTCCATCGGTCCTGTACGTACCAGGCAGCATCTTTGGCGCTGACATAGTTTGTGAGCAGACTGCTCTGATTCACCGCTTGTGAGCTAAAGATCCTGTAGCCTGCGCTCGGATCATTGCCGTTGTTCAGCACTGCGTTCTGCTGGATGACGGCGCCGTTGTTCGCGTAGAAGGTAGTGGATTTGCTGAGCTCATGCGGCTGCAGGTAGAAGCCGGCCTGGATATCGTGCTCGCCCCAGGCACGCGGAATGGTGTACTCCACGTCGCCCGTGAAGGAAGGTTTGCTAGCGGGGTTTGTCGAGACCGATGACAGATTGTTGAGGGTGGCGAGGGAAGCACCTTGGGCTATCGGCACACCGCCGGAGATGGTTGTGTTCTGGTAAACATCGAGCTCGGGCCGCGAGCCAACGCCTCCGATGGCAGAAAGGCTGGAGTTGACACCCTTGTTGTTGTAGGAGCCAAGCAGCCGCGTGCTGAAGCGTGATGTCCACTGTGAGATCAGGCGGATGCCGTAGGCGCCACCACCGTACTGGCTGTGCGCGATGCTGGTCGCGTACCACTGGTAATTTGCATCCTGCTTGCGGCTGTCGAACTGCACCAGTCCCATGAGCCGATGCTTCTCCGTCAGCTGCACAGAGACATCGCCAAGAAAGACGAAGCCGCGTGAGGTATTTGCGAAGGTTTCAAACCCGGGGGCCAGGCTGTTGAGATACGTAGTCTGCGTTCCCGTTTGACTGATGCCATCGTTGCGCCGGATATACCGGCCTGAAGCGAAAAACCAGGCGCGTTGCCGCTTGATGGGTCCACCGACAGAAAAGTCGGGCTGTTCCACCGCCGACGCAGCCGCGTTGCCGCCCGCGACGTTGTTGGCGTTGAACGCAGCCGGCCCGGTCAGCCAAAGCCCTGAGCCATGAAATTGATCACTGCCGACAGGACTGGCAAGATTGATCACCATCCCCATCGCGGCAGGCGAACTGGCATCGTTCCCACCAGTCTTGATCTGTATATCCCCAAGCGACTCGTTCGAGATGCTGATGGTGTTGGAAGGCCAGTTCTGTTGAAAGCTGCCGACGTCCATGCCGTCATAGAGGGTGGCGTGATTCTCGTTCTCGGAGCCTCGGAGGAAGTACGTTTGACCCCCCTGCGCATCGGATGAAGCGCTGGTGATACCGGGCGTAATCTGCAGGGAGTCGGACCAGTCGTGACGTCCTGTAATGGGTACGTTTCGCAGCAGCTCCCCGCTGAGGTTCACTGCCTGTTCAGGGTTTTGCGTGTCGATGAGAGGTGGGTCACCGGCTACTTCCACAGTCTCCGTCTGTGCGCCAGTCGGTAGCGGGATATCGACGGTGACATCCAGGCCGGGACGCACGAGCAGACCGGCCCGGATGTATTTCTGAAAGCCCGTCGCCGTAATCTCAACCGTGTAGTTCGCCCCTTCGGGCAGATCGTTGAGGCGGTAGTTTCCCTCGCCATCGGAGACAGCTTTGAAGGTGCCCCCGACCGCTGTGCTGTGCGCCACGATGTCAGCCCCGGGGACGGTTGCGCCAGTTGTGTCTGTGACCTGGCCGTGGATGGTGCCTGCCGAGCTCTGCCCCTGCGCGACGGGCGCAAACAGGGCAATTGCCGGCGTGATTAGTAGGGGGATGGTGATCTTGAGCACTCTGCGAACTGACGCTGAGTTGAGCTTCTTCGCTGACACTGGACATCTTCTCCTTTTTTGCGGCACGCCGAAGCGTGCAATCTCCTCTGACCAGTCGAGAGGCGACTGGCCAACAAACTAGGCATCCTGCACCTTAGGTCAACAACGACAGAGCGGGTGGGGGAGAGGAATTATTCGAAGGTCAGCGCTGTTTAGCATGCCTGTCCTTGTGCTTACTCGCTACATCGCTTGCATTCGCGAGATCGACGTTCGCCGAACTCGCATAAAGAAGCGCGTTGAAGAGGAAGCGATAAGTGACTTCAGACTGCGCACGGTACTGGGGACGGAAGCCGAACAGAATAATGCGGCCCTTGCCGAGAGGCTCGTTGACCAGCGCAGAGGTTCCGCGCAGGTACTGGCCACCCAGGATCCAGCCACTGAGCAGAGGCTTTTCGCTGGTGTACGTTGCGACAGACTGCACGTTGCCACTCACACGAAAGCTGGGGCTCCCCTCAAAGAACACAGGAACCGTCGGCTGTGATCCGAACGCCAGCGGGTTCGAAGTGTCTACGGTCACCTCGAGGATCGAACCCGGAATGTAAAAGTCCTTCGGCGCTATCCCTTCAAGGGCGTTCGTCACCGGCGTGCTCTTTCCTGTATAGGCCTCTGCCGCCTTGTTTAGCGCAACGATCGTGCCGCCGGCTTCCGTGAAGGTGCGCAGGTTTGTCATGCCAGCGTCGCCAAGGCCTCCGCGATACTCTGGTGGTGTCTGCGGGCCGCTGCCTTCTTCTCCGCGACCGTAGCGTCCACTAGTGATAGCCAAGGGTGCGTTGTCTGGAATTAGCACCACGTCGAAGCGATTGTTGAGATGACCCTTACGGATGTCGGCATCAACGACGCGGGTGTAGGGGATGCCATTCTGATCGAAGATGTAGCGAGTCCAGCCTTCGTCCATCGATGGGATCCAACTCTGGTAGAGAGCGATGCGTGGAAGCTTCACCTCGAGTGCGGGACCTGCCGGCGGATCGCTAGCTACCCGCACGTTAATTGGGAGCTTCGCAGCAGTCTGGGCGAGAGCCTCTTCGAGGCCACGCTGTTCCGGCAGGTAGATGGTGTCGGCCTGCTGACCAGTACCGGCGATGCGATAGGTATGAAAGCCTTGTTTGAGTAGAGCAAAGAGCGCGTAAAGGCTGCTGTTCGTCTCGTCCAGGAAGAGGTAGCCACGCGCGCCAGGCTGAACCTTGAAAGTTCCCTGCAGGTCGGCGACGGAGTGCACCGGCGTTGTGAGCACGTCGAACTGTTTGCGAACTGGAACAGCTGTGACGCCTAGAAGCAACGGCATCGTTTGGGCTGTCACGTCATATGGCCGCTGCAGTGGGCCTCCCGGGTACTCGGGAAGGTTGGGATACTCCTGAATCTCGAGGATGGACTTGCCGAATGCCCCATAAGGCTGGGCGAGCTTTACGATGTAGCTGCCCTTTTTGTATGGTTTGCCATCTGCAGAGAAATCCGCAGAAGCTTGATCCACTTCATTGGCGCCAATCAGCAGCGTGTTTACAAGACGAGCCGTGGCAGCGGGATCCCGCTGCTCGGCCGAGATTACAAAGGCATACGGGCCGCTTTGCGGGTGAACCGCATGCTCTCCGAGCTTGTAGTAGTTGCTCAGGTAGCGTTCGCGGTAGGTGGCCGCATTGCGGGCGATTGAGAAGAACGCATCCTGCTGGTAGTCGACGATGTCGCCTAGGGTCCAGTGCCCACCCTTCCAAGGATCGGGAAAGTTCCATGCCGCGACCTTCGCGTCGTAGCCAATCCCGCGATCGAGTTTGCTGAAAGGGATGTCGATCGGTGAAGCGATGTTGACGCTTGCGGATTCGGTCAGAACGCGCAACCCGTTGTGGAGCGCAATGTAGTCGCGCAGCGGCGACCATAAGTCATAAACACCATGGATCAGTACGCCCTTTTTGCCGGTCTCGGCAATCTCGAGGGCGGTCTGCGTGCCCAGCGCGTTCATCTCCTGTACCAGCAGGGGATCGACATTGGGATCGATGGGATCAACCCATGGCGGAAGGTAGATGCGCGGCCCGTTCGATCCCATCTGGTGGATGTCATAAAGAATCTGCGGATGCCAGGGATTGATCACCTTCTCCACTGCAAGGCGAGTCTCTACCTGCGTGAAGGAACTCCAGTCGCGATTATCGTCATGGCCTGTGTAGTGATGCCACAGGGTGACCGGGCTCGCGCCCTCAAACGGTGTGCCGAGGTATTTCTTGTACCAATCGACCACTAGTTGTTCGCCGTCCGGGTTCAGCGATGGTACGAGCACGATGATCACGTTCTTCAGGATCGACTGGATCTCTCGGCTGTTTTCCGTGGCGAGACGATAGGCAAACAAAGACGCGCTTTGGGCGCTCGCGATCTCAGTGGAATGGACGTTGCAGGTGACGACAAGCACCGTTTTGCCGCGAGCGATCAGGCCCTTAGCCTGCTCGGGTGTCGTGCTGCGTGGATCGGCCAACTGAGCCTGGATCTGCTTGTACTCGTCAAGGTGCGCCAGGTTCTCCGGTGCTGAGAGCGTGACGGTGATGAAGGGGCGGCCCTCGGTAGTCTTGCCGATCTCCTCAAAGTGAACCCGATCGGACTGTGTGCCGAGAGTTTTGAAGTAGGAGACGAGCTGTACCCAATCCGCGAGCTTGCGATCCGTTCCGGGAGCGAAGCCGAAGGCTTGTTCCGGGGAAGTGACAGTCTGCTGAGCCAGTGTGGACACGCAAACAGCAAAGGACAGAAGGGCAGTGACAACTAATTTCATGGGTTCCTTGCGATCGGTGAACGCCGTTTGGGAGGAGCTGGTCAGGCACGAAAGCCTCCTACCGGTCGGTAGAGCTTCCAAGAGCAAGACAGCTGTTAGGGCGGATTTGCGCTAGCGACAACAGGTGGGCGTGAGGCAACGACAAAGCATCAGCTTTAGCAACAGGGCCATAGGTGCAAAGGTGCTCTTCACGTAAATGGATGATACACGAGCGCTCAGCGAGGTCCCGCACACTCGCCGGACTTCGCTGAGCTGTGTAGCAACATCACATAAGGAACACATGGATCAACATCAGCAGCAAGCAACACAGAACATCGAGGCGGTAGAGCTTCTGAGTGACTTTGCCAAATGGCTGGTGGCGATCGAAACCGCAGCCATCGCCGTTATCGGCTATGTGCTCACCTTTCGAGATCCCTACCAGCACTCGTCGCCGGTGTGCTCGCCTGCTGCGCTGCCGGTTCCATCTCTGCTTCCATTTTGTTCGCAACGTTGCTGCTGCGCTCCTTGCCAGAGATCATGCAGAACATCAAGCCAGGGCAGGACATCTGGTCCACTAAGGCGAAGGGTCTTATGGGCGGGGGGCTGACGACGCACAAACTAGTCATGCGCGAGTCCGTATGTTTTGCTATCGGCCTGCTTCTACTCACCGTCGTACTAGCCCTGAAGATCTTGACCAAAACCTAAGGCCGTTCGGCCTACCTACTGAAGCTTCTGCAGAAATCCCTGCTCCTCAAGGTTGCGGCTCCACAACGCGGCAATACTGTCTGCTCCCTTACGATCCGCTGGTCGGTGTGGCCGGTGTTGATATCCATGGCGCCTTGCTCGAAGCCCGCATAGTCGTTGAAGGTCGGCAACGTCCGGAACAACGGCCCGAGATGATGAGGGCCGCAGCGAAAGCAGCGGAAGATGGGGACCTGCCGCTGTAGGTCCTGCAGTAGCCCCCTTTTACTTTTTAGGAGTTGTGGTCGTGATCGGACGGGCAGCCGGTTGTGCAACGACTTTCTTGCTGTTTTGAAAGAAGATGAGAACAGCGACAGCGATGACGATCACAAGGATCATGGAGATCATCAGTGCCGGTCCGCACTTAGCGCTTGATGCCGTTCCGTTCGCATTTGGAGTGGAATGCATACCCCGGTAGGATGCATCGCTCCGGACGATGCATGCCAGGCGCCTGAGTTGCGGGCCAACCGTGACGCCCTGAACAAAAGGGCTGTCTTGGATGAGGAAAAGTACAAACCGCTACAACGGTCTGCGGTCGATCACCCTCTTATGTCTTGGTCGAGGGCGCCGCAGGTATAGATCCGAACGCGTGAGAC
>CAXTCB010000059.1:0-19229 GCA_964242875.1 uncultured Acidobacteriaceae bacterium | reverse complement strand
CGCGCCGGTTTGCGGAGCTCATGATGGATTCTGCGGTTTCGGGAGCGATGAAGGGGCAGACGATGGAGGCTGCGGGTGAGAAGATGGGAGACGGGCCCACAGCACCGCACCCGTTTGCGAAGGCACAGGTGATAGAGGCGGAAGAGAACGATCCGGCACAGCGGATGGACGGACCGGAGGCACAGTTCGCGCCGAAAAACGCAGATGAGACACCCAGGAAAAGTTCGTAGAGGTTTGAGGAGATTTGATCGAGCGTATGTCTGAGATGACCAGAACGAGTGAAGCAGTGGATCTGACGAAGCCGGCCGCGGACGGCATGGTTCGTGTGACCTTCCAGCCGGAGGGACGAACGGTGGAGTTCGCGTTTGACACGCTGCCGTATGAGGGGCATGGACTGCCGATGTCGTTTCTGGACGTTGCCGAGAACTACGACATCTTTCTCGACCACGCGTGTGGTGGTGTGTGTGCGTGTACGACGTGCCATGTGCACGTCAGAGAGGGCGCGCAGGGCCTGAGCGAGGCCGAGGACTTGGAGCTGGACCGGATGGAGACGGCGGCAGGCATCGAACTAAACTCGCGGCTGGGCTGCCAGGCCGTCATTGAGAGGCCGGGAACGTATGTGGTAGAGATTCCCAAGTGGAACCGGAACTATGTGCAGGAAGGCAAGCCGGCCCACGGGCCGGGAGCATAGGAGAGCAGATGGCGCGAGAGATTGAGTGGACGGACACGGAAGAGATCGGGATTCAACTGCAGGAGAAGTATCCGGAGATCGAGCCGTACAGCGTACGATTTACGGATTTGCTGCAGTATGTCGTGGGACTGCCTGGGTTTGTGGGGGATCCGGCGAAGTCGAATGAGGGCTTGCTCGAGGCGATTCAGGCGGCGTGGAACGAAGAGTACGAGGACGCCAAGGGCTAATCGAAATCCGAGGAAGCAATGAAGAGCCCGCGGCCAAATGGCGCGGGCTCTCTTTGCGAACGCCTGTGGTTAGTCTGTGGGGCTCGCTGCGGATTGCGTAGCGAGGGTGATGGCGACACCAACAAGACCCACAATGAAGAAGGCGGGGATGGTGGTGCGAAGCAGGCCGCCATCGCTTTTGGTCCCGGTGCGGTGGTTGGACTGCTTGACGATGCTCCCTGAGAGCGCGGTGAGCTTCTTGTTAACCGTACCGATCTCATCCAGTGTCTTTTGCAAAAGGCCGGCTACCTTGCCGCGGCCGAGTTCGTTGGCGTAGTGCCGAAGCGGACCGTAGGAGGCGAGATAGAAGTGCGCGGCGTGCTGACCGGAGGCGATGTTGATCAGGTCGCGTTCTGTCGGGTTGGAGGTTTGGTCGATGAGAGTGTTGTTGGTGTCGATGATGCCCTGCATGGCCTGATCGGGCGTGCCTTTGGGCGAGAGATTGAGCAGCTTGAAGATCTTTTCGAGGCGCTGCGCCTGCTTGTAGCTGGTTTTTGCGCCAGTCTGGAGGAAGTCCTTCAGCTCGGGCGAGGAGCTGCTGCGGATGTTTGCGTCGGCCTGCGCGGCACCCTGGTGATGTGCAGCGTAGACCAGTTCCAGGCCGTTAACGAGCAACTCATTGAGAACATACTTCGACATAGAATCTCCTCGACAGGGTCCGGGTAGCTCAGAACGATCTGTCTCGTCTTATGTGACGCCGGGAGGAGCGTGATATGCCGCCTGCGGGCGTGGAGTTGATTGGGCAGAGGAAACGTTGCGAGATGCTTCCGCCCGGAAGAAGCAGAGGGTTGTGGAAGACAGACGGCTACTTGCCGCTGTAGTAGCCGTCGCGAGTCTGCAGGTAGAGGTTCTTCTGTTTGGGGATGGCGAGATCGATCTGGTGATAGCCGTCCGCAGCGGCGGCGGCGTCGGGCGTATAGCCGAGGCGGTACTGCGAGCGCAGCTCTTCGGCGATTTGCGTGTAGATGTTGGCGACGGTCTCCTTTTTGGAGACCTCGAAGAGGCGTCCGCCGGTCTCACCGGTAACGCGCTCGAGGATCTTCTTTCCATCGACGCTGGGCTGGCTGCTGCCGCCGCCGCGCTGGCCACCGCCGCCCCGCCCGCCACCGCCGCCGGGGTAGCCTCCGCCGGGAAAGCCGATGCCACCGCCGCGGCCGCCGCCGCCGGGAAAGCCGCCGCCGTGATTGCCGTAGTTGTTGTGTTCTTCGCCCTTGAAGTAGATGGCGTAGACCACGGTGTCGGCGCGCTGGGTGGACTCGATGGAGTGCGCGAGGGATTCGCGGCTGGCGTTGTCGACGCCGTCCGAGAGGATGATGAGAGCTTTGCGGCCGTGCTGTTTGCTCATCAGCTCGTCGGCGCTGAGGAAGACGGCGTCATACATGGCGGTTCCGCCGCCACGATGACCGCCGCTATTGCCTCCGCGCCGGCCTTGATTGCCACTGTTGTTGTTGCCAGGGTCGTTGGGGTCATTGGGGTCGTTCGAGTTGGAACCAGTGGATGACGGCGACGTTGTGTCGTTCGGGTTGGGTGTGTCGATCTCCTTGAGAGCGGCCTGAAGTTTGGGGCGTGAGGGCGTGAGGTCCTGCAGGAGCTCGACCGAGCGGGCGAACTGGATGACGAAGGCCCTGTCTGGTTCACGATTGGCGGGCGCCGTGAGCATGGTGTCAAGAAAGGCGCTGCTGGCAGTGCGCTCTTCATCGAGCACGCTGCGTTGGGAGGCGCTGGTGTCGACCAGGAGCCCAAGCGTGAGCGGCAGATCGTTGTCATGATCGAAGTAGCGGATGGTTTGCGGGTGGCCATCGACGCTGAGGGTGAAGTCGGCCCTGGTGAGGTTCTGGATAAGAGCACCCTTCCTGTCGCGCACGATGACTGGCAGATTGACGAGCCGCGCGTCGACGGAGAGGTGGGTGGTCGGCTGGGGGTTGGTGTCCGTGGATGCGTCTGCCGGTTTGGCTTGCTGGGCGAGGGTGGTGAGGGAAAGGGAGAGCGCGAGGCAGCAGGGGAGGGCACGGCGGCGGGGGAGGTGCATGTGAGGGTAGACGTGCGATGCGGCCTGAGGTTGCGAGGGGATGTTCGTGGCCCGTTCAAGATGATGGAGCTGTCGCAAAGGGGGACGCATCGCTTGGCGATAGCAGACGTGGAGGCGTGGCGAGCGATCAGGCGTTCGTGCGGCGGAGGAGCTGTTCCGTTATGCGGGAGCCGGTGAGCTTGAGCGTGGCAAGCGCGAGAAGCAGCCAAACCGCACCACCGGCAAGCAAGGTAAGCAGCGCTTTGACGTGAAAAGCCGACGAGGCGGTCGCGCTGCGTGGGAGCAGATGCAGGACGATCAGGATGCCGGCCCAGCTGAGGAGTGCCGCGGCGAACGAACGAGCGAGCTCCGCGCGGTCAAGTCCGGAGAGGGGAACGATGCCCCGGCGATGGGCGAGGAGGGCGAGCATGGCTGTTTGCAAGAGAATGGCGAGATTGGACGCCCAGGCCAAGCCGGGCACGCCGAAGCGCTGATGGAAGAGCCAGTAGAACGGAAGCGAGAGGAGGGTGATGAGAGTTCCGCCGATCATGGGCGCGCGCGTCTCTCCTGCTCCGTAGAAGGCACGGGCGTAGATGGCCTGGGCGGCCCAGAGCGGAAGCGAGACGGTGAAGATGGCGAAGAAGATTGCGGTGGAGTGCGCGGCCTCGGCGTCGAGGGCGCCTCCGCGAAGGACGAGATCCACGAGGGGCTGGGCGAGGCCGAACATGGCCGCGGCAAGCAGCAGAGCGACGGCAAGGATGCGGGAGATGGAGCGATTGACGGCGGCGGCGAAGTCGTCGAAGCGTCTCTGCGAGTAGAGCGAGGCGAAGAACGGAAGAGAGGCAGCGCCGGCGGCCTGGCCGATGATGGCCATGGGCGCGGTGAAGAGACGCTTGGCGAACATGAGCTCAGTGATGGCGCCGGTGGTGTGTTTGGCGAACCAGGTGAGGATGATCGAGTCCATGAAGACGACTGAGACACCGAGCATGAGAGGAAGGCTCATGCGGACCCATTCGCGAAGGCCGGGATCCTGGAGATCGAGGATGGGTTGGTAACGGACACCGGCGCGACGGGCAGCATACGCGTTGAGAAGAAATGGGCCGAGAAAGGCGCCGAGGAGGGCTCCCCAGGCAAGGGACTGGATGCCGAGGCGGTGGGCGAAGAAGATGCCGCCGAAGATGATGCCGGCGGTGTAGATGAGCGGCGAGATGCCCTGGTAGGTGAACTGCTTGCGAACGAGGGTGACGGAGGTGAGCACGCCGCCGGCGAAGAAAAAAAGCTGTGCGGGCAGCAGAATACGGGTCAGCGTGGTGGAGAGTGCGACCTCAGCAGGTGAGCCCTGGAAGAAAGCCAGGGTGTAGAGCGGGGCGAGGAGTTCGGCGAGCAGGATCGCGCCGCCAAGGACGAGGAGCATGGTGTTCAGGATGACGGAGAGCGCACGATCGCCGGCGGCGTGGTCACCGCGTTCGCGATAGCGGCTGAGGATCGTGACAAAAGAGATGGACGCGGCGCCGCCCACCAGCAGATAAGAGATGAGGTCAGGAAGCTGGAAGGCAACGTTGTAGGCGTCAGTGGCGGGGCCTGCGCCGAAGGTGTGCGCGATGTACTTATCGCGGATGAGGCCGATGACGCGCGACACCAGCGCAAAGAAGCCAAGCAGCAGCGTAGCAGAGGTGGCGGTGTGTTGGTGCGATGGACGGAGAAAGCTGAAGCGATGCGGCGAGACCGGAGGCAAAGGTTGAGGCGTGGTGGACAAGCGGATCCGATCGAGAGTGGTGTGCGAGAGGGTGCTTAGGGGTTCGAGTGGGACTTGGCGGAGGTCTCGGGCACAGACTCGGGCGTGTGATGTGACGACCCGGAGCGATGGCGGTGGCGGATGTAGGAAGGAATGGAGACGGCAGCGACCGTGAAGCTGACGGTCTGCCGCTGACTGCAGCGAGCGCAACGGACGGGGTAGCGCATGAGCAGCAGTTGAGGGATATCTCCGGCGCGCAGACGCGAGCGGCGAAAGCTCTGGCCGACGCAGAACTGGCATTGCAGGGGAACACCGCTCGACATCTTTTCGAATTCAGGCTCACGGATGGCGTCCGTTGCCCAGAGAGGACGGGAGATGTGTTGTCGCTGCTTGCTGGTCATAGAGAATCTTCCTGGGTCTCCTGTGGATCGGTCCGGGCGGAGGTGCCGCCGGGAAAGTCGAAGAGGTTTTCATTGGCCGGGACGGGAGTCAGGGATGATCGCCGACCGGCCGGTGTTGCGTGTACTTGGCGCGAGCCAGACCGAGGCGCAGAGGCTGCCAGTGTGGCGCCGGCTCGTGGGACCGCCTGAAGCAGTGCCAGCAAATCCTGAAGCTCCTGCCGGATACCGCGAAGACGAACGTCTCGATCCTCTGCCCGAAGGGCGTCCTCACCCAGCAGAGTAAGTTGAGGTTCCTTCTGTTTGGCTTCGACCTTCAGCAGTTGCCGCGCGCCGGGGATCGTGTAGCCCTCATCGTACAGGAGGCGTTTGATGCGGAGGGCCATTTCAACATCGCGCCGCCGGAAGAGACGCTGCCCGGTGCCGCCCTTGTTCGGCTTGAGTTGCGGAAACTCGCCTTCCCAAAAGCGCAGCACATAGGCGGGTACATCGCAGAGACGAGCGACCTCGCCGATGCGGAAGTAAAGCTTGTCAGGAATATCCGCGGAGACCGGAAGCGAGCCTTCGGTGCGGGTCGACGGCAATTGCCTCCGGATTGTTTGATGGTGGGCCATGCCACACTCCGCTCGAGAACGAGGTACGATGCGTCGGCTCGGGCTGCTTCTGGATAGTATAGAGCGGCTGCAGCGGATCGAGGCGATTTAAGCGCGTCTGGCGGGAGTGGCGGAACCACTATCCCAACACGAGCGTATTCTCCGGAAGTGAGCTTCGGGGGGAGGATGCGATGCGGCGGACGACGGTCTCGAGGACGAGGGCATGGATGATGGTGACAACACTCGCGGCGACAGGGATGCTGACTGGTTGCCACGCGGAGAGCTCGAAGGAAGGTGCCGGACAGCGCCTGAAGGTGTCGAGCCCGTTTGGCGGTCTGCAGGTGAAGGTGAAGACGGATGAGGACGCAGCGGAGAGTGGCACGGGCGTACCGATTTACCCGGGTGCGGTGCTGGTGAAGAAGGGGAAGGGTAAGGACTCGAATAACGGGACGGCCGACATCAATCTGAGCTTTGGATCGATGCGCTTGCGGGTGGAAGTTCTGAGCTACGAGACAACGGACGCGCCGGACCGGGTTCGCACCTTCTACGCCAAGGAGCTAAGCCGGTTTGGTACCGTGATCGCCTGTGTGAACGAGCATGCGGTGGGATCGCCGGTGCGCACACCGGAGGGGTTGACGTGTGACAAGGACAGCAATGACAAGTCCGACAGTGACGCGAGTTCCACGGATTCGAGCGCCGTTGAGCTGAAGGCGGGCTCGCCGCAGCATCAGCATGCGGTTTCAATCGAGAGAAGCGACTCCGGCACAAAGTTTGCGCTGATCCGCATTGACCTGCCAAAACGGTTTGCGATCGGCGACGAGCACGCGGCTGGCGAGACCACCCAATAAGGGCGTGAGTTGCTGGGCCGGAAGCCGTCCTGTAGCCTGAACACTGCTATGAGACTCACCTGCCACCGTTGCGGTGGCGATCTTCCCGGCGACGATGTGCGAGGGTTCTGCCCGACGTGCGGAGCGCCGCAGCTTCGCTTTGGCTCGGAAGCTGACGGCGAGAGTGAGACAGGGGAGAGCACCGGCGCGTTGCCGCCGCCGCGTCCGCGAGAGATCAACTGGCCCCTGGGCATGCGGTGCGCCGCGGGCGTCGCTCTTGGAACGGCTCTGGTCTTTGCGGCGGCCTTTGTGCTCCCTTACCTTGGCCTGCCCAGTCTGCTGTTGCTGTTTGGCGCCTCCTTTCTGACCGTTGGGCTTTACCGCCGCCGCTTACCGGAGGCGAGGATGACTGCAACCATCGGGGCGAAGCTGGGGCTTTCCACTGGCGTGCTGGTGATGGCTGGCGTGGCTGTCGCTTTGTCTGCGATGCTGATGCTGGCCCGCTATCGGACGCATACGATGAGCACCTTCGACGTGCAATGGAGCCAGCAGGTCGAGGAGTTGCTGGAGCGGACGCGGGCGACCTCACCTGTACCTCCCGAGGCGGAGCGGCAGATGCAGACGCCGGAGTTTCGTGCGGGCAGTATGCTGGCCGGGCTCGGCATGCTGGGTGGTTTTCTGCTGGTGATCTCGGCGGGCTCGGGCGCCTTCGCCGGATCGATCGCAGTCCGTCAGCAGGCAAAGCCTTAGGACTTCCAAGAAGTAGATCGTGCGTGTTGCGGCTGCTATCATCAACCGCAACCCCATGAGCGATTCCGCAGCGCTACGGCAACCAAAGCTGAAAGAGAAGGGCCGGCTGATGTCGGCTTCTGAGATCGAACGCACGCTGGTGCGGCTGGCGCACGAGATCGTCGAGAAGAACGAAGGCGCGGCGAATGTTGGACTGATTGGCATCAAGCGGCGCGGTGTTCCGCTTGCAGACCGTATCGGCAAGCTGATTGAAGGAATTGAAAAGCGAGCGATCGAGACGGGTGTGCTGGATATCAGCTTCTATCGTGATGACCTGTCGACACAGGGACCGCGGCCCGTAGTGACGCCAGGAGCGATCGGTTTCGATGTGACTGGCCGCGACATCATTTTGATGGACGATGTGCTCTACACGGGGCGAACGATTCGCGCGGCGATGGATGCCCTGTTTGATCATGGGCGGCCGAAGAGTGTGCAGTTACTGGTCCTGATCGATCGCGGACATCGCGAGCTGCCGATCCAGGCGACGTATACGGGCCGTAATGTGCCGACCTCAAGCCGCGAGATCATCGAGGTCAAGCTGAACGAGATTGACGGCCAGGAGCAGGTGCTGCTGGTTGAAGTGACCGAGTAGCCGAGGATGGCGGGCTCGCTGCTGTCGGTTATGGATCTCTCGGTCGCGGATGTCTCGGTGATCCTTGCACTGACTGCCCGCCTGGAGCAGATGGAGCATGCGCAGCGATCCCGGCTGCTGGCTGGACGACGTGTTGCGCTGCTCTTTTATGAGTCGAGTACACGAACGCGAACTTCGTTTGAGCTGGCGGCGAAGAGTCTTGGCATCACAACGACGCTGGTCAGCGATAAGAGCTCGTCCATCGAAAAGGGCGAGAGCCTGAAGGACACGGGACTGACGCTGCGCGCGCTCGGGGCGGAGTGCATCGTGCTCCGACACGCGCACTCCGGTGCGCCGATGCTGCTGGAGCGAGTGACGGGGCTGCCGGTGCTGAACGCCGGCGATGGAACCCATGAGCATCCGTCGCAGGCTCTGCTCGATCTGCGAACGATGTTGACGCGCCTTCCCGGGTTCACGAACCAGCGCGTGGATGCGAGCACGTTGCGAGATGTTACGGTCGTGATCACCGGAGATATCCTGCACAGCCGTGTGGCGCGATCGAACGCGATGCTGCTGCCGCGTCTGGGCGCGCGTGTGATTCTTTGTGGGCCGAAGGAGCTGCTGCCCGAAGAGGCGCGTGGGCTCTCCGCCGGCGTTGAGATTGAGCGGGACTTCGACCGGGCGCTTGAACAGGCTGATGTGGTGATGATGCTGCGGATTCAGCGGGAGCGGCTGGCCGGCCTCGAGCTTGACCTGAACGACTACATGGCGCGTTACCAGTTGAGCGAAGAGCGTCTGGCGGCGCAGGCTCCGGAGGCGCTGGTGCTGCATCCAGGGCCGATGATTCGGGGCCTTGAGATTGCGGGCGAAGTCGCGGATGGGCCGCAGTCGGCGATTGAAGATCAGGTACGCCATGGCTTATCGGTACGCTCGGCGCTGCTGGTACGGGCGCTGGCAAATGCAGAAGAGCTGTTGCGGTTGTCAGGTGAGGTGCGGGTTTGAGCACTCGGGACGCAGTACTGCGTGGCGGGCGACTGGTGGATCCTGCAGCGGGGATCGATGCGCAACGTGATTTGCTGCTGCGCAATGGGCGGGTCGCCGCAGTGGAGGTGCCGGGCGGTCTGGATGGAGCGCGCGAGGCAACGGTGATGGATGCGACGGGGTGCGTGGTGGCGCCAGGGCTGATCGATCTCCATGTGCATCTGCGCGAGCCGGGGCAGACCTGGAAGGAGACGATCGCCACGGGAACGCGGGCCGCAGCGAAGGGTGGCGTGACGACGGTGGTCGCCATGCCGAACACGGTTCCGGTGAACGATTCGGTCGAGACGCTGGAGTGGATGTTGGCGCCAGAGCGGAACGCCGCGGTGCGTCTGCTAGCGATGCCGGCCGTGACGCGCGGCAGCATGGGCGTCGAGTTGACGGATTTTCAGGCGCTGGTGCGCGCGGGCGCTGTGGGATTCACCGATGATGGCAAACCAGTGCTTGAGGATGCCGTTATGCGGGCGGCGCTGGTAACTGCTGCGCGGCAAGGTGTTCTTGTTTCGCAGCACGCGGAAGATACGCGACTGACGGGGCTGAGTGGCGGCTCATCCGGCGTGAATGCAGGAGCGCTGGCGTTTCGCCTGGGTCTGCGCGGCATGTCGGTGGAGGCCGAGTCACGCATTGTGGAGCGCGATCTTGCGCTGCTGCGGGAGATTGAACGCGAGGACGGGCTGCGGCCTCATCTGCACGTGCAGCATGTCTCCACGGCACGGGCGCTTGACGCAATCCGGGCGGCGAAGCAGGATGGCTTGCAAGTGAGCTGTGAGGCGGCGCCGCATCACTTCACTCTGACGGAAGACGCCGTGACCGGCTACGACACCAACGCGAAGATGAATCCGCCGCTGCGATCCGCGGTCGATCGGGATGCCGTCGTTGCGGCTCTGCTCGATGGCACCGTGGATTGCATCGCAACGGACCACGCGCCCCATGCGCGTCATGAGAAAGAGGTTGAGTTCGACCGGGCACCGAACGGCATCACAGGTCTTGAGACGTCGCTGGGGCTGGCGATGCAGGTACTGAGCCGCGGCCATGGAGCCTCGATCGCGAAGATTGTAACGCTCATGAGTACACATCCGGCAGCGCTGCTCAACCGGTCGGATCTGGGGACGCTGCGGGTGGGTAGCCTGGCGGACGTAGTGGTGTTCTATCCCGAGACGGAGTGGACGTTTTCCGCGAGCGACAGCCGGTCACGCTCCAAGAACACGCCCTTTGATGGAGCGCGCCTGCTGGGGCAGGTTCGATCGACCCTGGTGGATGGCGTTCCCGCGTACCAGGCCGACGGCGGCGATGAGTGAGGTACTGCCCTCGACCCTAAATGATAAGGTTCGAGGGCATCTGTAACCAGATTAGAGCAGAGAGCCGGAGCGCAGCTGGAAGGGATTGCCGGCCAAAGCGGCCAGCAGGTACCAGCCGGTAGCACCGATGTGCAGCGACGGACCGTAGGTATAGCCGAAGCCAGTATCGAGGATGCTGGTGGCTGCAAGCAGGCCGAGACCCTGAGGGATAGGTTTGCCGCCCGCGGTCTTTCCCGCGCCAAGCAGCGACTGTGCTTTTTCCGATTGCTTGAGCAGGCGAAGCGCGCTCCCGAGGTCTGAGAGTAGACCGGCAAGTGTATCGCCTCCGTGCAGCGCGCGGGCTACCAGCGCGGTCGCAGTATGCGCTGTGCCTTCGAGCCAGACGGCCTGTGGATCGTCAGCCGTGGTGGTGAGGCTGGCGGTATCGAAGACCAGACCGCTGATGCGCTCGCTGCCGGTGAGGCTGGAGTGCGGCGCTGCGGCGGTATCTGTGGTTTGCAGATTTGCGAGTGCCCAGTCGATGGTGCGGCTCCAGGGCTGCCTGAGGGTGGCGAGGTAGGACCAGGTCTGCACATCTTCGGGGATCGGCGTGGGATTGATGCTGATCTGATCACCGAGCGTACCGGTGTAGAAGAACGGACCGGCCGCGTTGTACATCGCCGTGACGAACGTCAGCGCGTGCTGCGCGAGAGCTGCCCAGGTTCTTCCATCCGCAGCGGAGCCGCCCCTGGTCAAGCGATGGAGCATGGTGAAGAAGGCGAAGGTGTCGATGTTGTGCTCGGTGGATTTGCCGTTCGTGGACGGAACGGATTGATTGCTGGGGTTGATGGTGGTGCCGAAGGAGAATCCGCCCGCACCCAATGTGCTGTAGGTGTTCTTGACGATCCAGTTTGCGACGGCGAGGGCGCCGGTAAGGTAACGCCGGTCTTCGGTACGATGGAACAGCTGTGCCAGCGCCATGCCAGCCCATGCCTGGTCGCCCACGGCGCTGCCGTAGAAGTAGAAAGGCGCGGCGGCCGGCGTGATGTACGCGCCGCCTGGCGTTGCCGGCACGTTGACGAAGTAGGCCTGGGCAAAGCGGCCATCGTTGACGGGGAAGTTGTGCTGCTGCGCATAGAGCAGGCCGTCACCGAGGACCTTCGCACGCTCGAGCGCGTCGCCCGCGGGACTGGCAAGATAGGCCTGGATCGAGACGGCGTTGTCGTAGGTGAACGCGGTGGCTCCGAGCGCCTCGTCGCTGTAGCTCTGGGCAAGGCGAACGGTTGCACCACTCGCGTAAGCGTCCATCATGAGGTCCTGGAAGGCGATGGCGCGTTCGATCGAGGAGAGCAGGGACTGGGCGTCGTTGCCGAGCGTGGAAGATCCAGCGACTAGCGCTGTCTGAGCCTGTGCGGGCGAGCCGGGAAGAGCACTCAGGGTTGCGCCGGCAGCGGCTGCTGAAGCGAGGCTGAACAGGGTACGACGGGAGAGGGTGGTTCCAGACATGGACAAAGCTCCTTGGAGAAACGCCCAAATCTAATCCGCTGAGCAGCGCTTGCGCAAGCGAGGTTTGTCCTGCATCGCTGATAATGCTGAGGATTTCGTGACTTCATCAACGTGTCGGGAAAAACACCTCCCATTCCGGCGGCCCGTGGCGGGAAGTGTTGCTGCGCAGTTCGTTTGTCTGCTGCTTCAGTCTGTTCCTGGGCCGCCGCCGCGACCATGGAACAGGTGGTTGTTGATATCGGGCCAGAACTCTTTGAAGGTAAAGTTGGCGCCATCGATCAGGCAGCTTGTGAGCCATTTCTGGCCGACCTTGGTCCAGGTGCGGTATCGCTCCGGGTAGTACAGCGAGGAAATGCCAGAGGCAGCCCCGGCACCGATGAGTTCGGAGAAGTTAGGCTGCTCATTTCCATTGTCGCCGCGCGTGATCAGAACGCGGGTGGAGGCGTACAGCGCGCGATGCGCGATGCTGCCGTGGCCGAGGGTGTAGAAGCGGGAGTCCTGATGCAGCGTGGCGGGCAGAACACCGCCAACCATGAAGTTCTCGTCCGCGGTATCAAGCAGGGTGCGCCAGTAGTAGCGGCCATAGCCGATCGGGCCTTTCCCGAACTCGGGATAGGAGTTGCCGGAGATGGCGACACCGGATTGAACGGCAGCGATGATGAACGAGCCATAGTCAAAGGAGTCATGCCCGGCGGCGACGAATTTGTCTTTGACGGTCTGCGGAGGCAGATGCTGGTCCGCTGAGACGGACCGGTAGTTCGGGATGACGCCAAGGATGCGCTTGGTCTGGCCGCCGGGGACGTTCTGCGCTCCATTGGGAACTGTTTGCGGCGCGTTTGGCGCGGACACAGGAGTTGCGGGCGCCGTGGTCTGTTGCGGGTCAGCGCCGAGTGAAGAGGAAAAGCTGGGTGCATCCGGAAGTTCGACTGCCGCGGTCTGACGCAGAGAGGCTGAAGGAGCAGACGGCAGCGCGGTGGCGTCATCACTTGGGAGCGGCGCCTGGACGACCTGGGCAGGTACGGTCGTGGCGAGGGCAACGCAGACGATCGCGGGAGACAGAAAGGTAGCGCGTCGCGTCCGGAGTGATTGAGAAGGGAGGGGCACGGTAGAACAGACGCATCTCAGCGGCAGGAGTTGCAGGAATCGGATCAACGAGTTTCCTTCTCGGTGCGGCGGCAGACAGGTCGCATTAGAGAACGCCTGTCTGCCTGGCCACGGAGTGAATGGTTGCAAGCGCCTGATCCAGGTGCGGACGGGTGTGCTCACTGGTGACAATGCATCGGATGCGAGCCTTGCCTTCGGGCACTGTGGGAAAGGCAATGCCCGTCGCCATGATTCCCTGATCGAAGAGCGCGCGGGAGAAGGCCATGGTCTGGCGGCCATCTCCCAGGAGGATAGGGGTGATGGGCGTCTCGCTGGCCGGCGTGGAGTTTCCGCCGATGTCAAAGCCAGCGTTTCGCAGTTCCGATTGAAAGTAGCGCGTGTTGGCCCAGAGGCGCTCGATGCGCTCGGGCTCTGTCTCCAGGATGTCAAAGGCGGCGATACAGGTGGCGGCGACGGAAGGAGGGTGCGAGGTCGAGAAGAGGAACGGCCGGGCGCGGTGGTAGAGGTAATCGATGAGATCGCGCGATCCGCAGACGTACCCTCCGAGGCCGCCAATGGCCTTGGACAGGGTACCGACCTGCACGTCGACCTTGCCGTGAATGTTGAAATGATCAACCGAGCCCCTGCCATTGCGGCCAAGAACGCCGGAGGCGTGGGCGTCGTCGACCATCATGATGGCGTTGTACTTCTCGGCCAGCGCAGCGAGCTGGTCGACGGGGCCGATATCGCCGTCCATGGAAAAGACGCCGTCCGTGATGATGAGCTTGCGGCCAGGCTCGTTTTCGATCTCTTTGAGGAGCTCTTCGGCGTGGGCGACGTCCTTGTGGCGAAAGACCTTGATCTTGGCGCCGGAGAGACGCGCGCCATCGATGATGCTGGCGTGATTGAGCTCGTCGGAGAGGATGAAGTCGCCCTTGCCGAGGATGGAGGAGACGGTGCCGGCGTTGGCGGTGAAACCGGACTGGAAGACGACGCAGGCCTCAACATTCTTGAAGCGCGCGATCTTCTCTTCGAGCTGCATGTGGATGCGCATGGTGCCGGCGATGGTGCGGACGGCGCCGGATCCGACGCCAAACTGCTCCGTGGCGGCGATAGCGGCCTCACGCAGCTTGGGGTGATTGCAAAGGCCGAGATAGTTGTTGCTGGCCAGATTGATGACCTGCTTGCCGTCGTAGGTGCAGACGGGACCCTGCTCGTCGTCGAGGACACGCAGCCGGAAGTACGTTCCGCGGGCGCGGAGATCGTCAAGCGCGGCGGTAAGGTGGGAGAGCTGCGGCCGAGTCGCAGGATCGGAAGGGGCGGGGGCAGCAGTGCGGGTGCCGGCGTCGGCAACTTCGGTACTCATAGGTAAATGGTACGCCAGACGCAGACGACCCGCCTTGCGGCGGGCCGGGTTGGTGCGGGATGCCTGGAGAGCTTAGACGGTTGCGGGCTGCAGCTTCCAGTCAGGCCTGACCCAGTGACACGTATAGCCGTGCGGGATGCGCTGCAGGTAATCCTGGTGCTCGGGTTCTGCTGCCCAGAAGGGACCAGCGGCGACGACCTCCGTGACCACCTTGCCGGGCCACAGACCGGAAGCGTTCACGTCGGCGATGGTTTGCTCGGCGATGCGCTTCTGCTCCTCGCTGGTGTAAAAGATGGCCGATCGGTAGCTGGCGCCGCGATCATTGCCCTGCCGGTTCGGTGTGCTGGGGTCGTGGATCTGGAAGAAGAACTCCAAAATCTTTCGGAAGCTGATTTTGTCGGGGTTGAAGACGATCTCGACGGCTTCGGCATGCGAGCCATGGTTGCGGTAGGTCGCGTTTGGGACCTCGCCGCCGGTGTAGCCAACGCGAGTCGAGGTTACGCCAGGGTAGTCGCGCAGCAGCTCCTGCACGCCCCAGAAACATCCTCCTGCCAAGATTGCCGTTTCGCTTGTTCCTGCCATTGCACGCTCCTTCAAGTACTTCAGCATTCGATGCGCGAGGGCGGGGTTGAGCATCTGCGACCAGAGCCACAGAAGAAGATCGGCGATCACTGACGGGGATCAAGGGCGCTCCGGGAGGCCGCAGGTTGCGCTCAGGCTTGAAGGTGCGCGCGGATCAGGTGCAGGGCTCGAGTCATCGTCTCGGGTTCATCGCCGAAGCCCTCCAGCCAGTGAATGGCAGGATCTTTGCGAAACCAGACTGCCTGGCGCTTGGCGTAGTTACGGTGGCCCTGCTGCGCGCGGCTGATGGCGTCCGAGAGCGTCGCGGCCCCACGAAGCACCGAGACCGCCTCCGCGTAGCCGAGTGAGCCCAGCGGGCGGCAGTCATAGCCGTACCGGTCTACCAGAAGCGAGGTCTCGGCAATCAGGCCACGGTCAAACATGGCTGTTGCGCGCCGGTTAATGCGATCGTAGAGACGAAGCCGTGGTGCGGCCAAGCCGAGTTGCAGGACACGGTAGCCGGTGAGTGCATCGCGACCGGCAGTCCACTGCTCCGTGAGTGGACGGCGGGCGGCGACCGTGACCTCCAGGGCGCGGACGGTCTTGGGGATGTCGTTGGCGTGGATGGCGGCGGCGGCACGCGGGTCGAGACGAGCCAGCAGCCGGTGCAGGGCAGCCGCGCCTTTACGGGCCGCGAGGTCCCGCAGGCGGACCCGCAGATTTGGGTCGATCGGAGGTGCTGGAAACAGGCCCTGCAGCAGCGCGCGAAGATAAAGCCCGGTGCCGCCGGTGATGATCGGCAGGCGCCCGCGAGCGGAGACGCCGCGAAGCGCCTCGCGCGCCAGCCGGCTCCAATCGCCGGCGGTGAAGTGCTCGTCCAGGCTGACCACATCGAGAAGATGGTGCGGCACCAGCGCGCGCTCATCCGCCGTGGGCTTCGCGGTGCCGATCTCCATCTCGCGATAGACCGCGACCGAATCACAGCTGATGATCTCGCCCGAGAACTGCTCCGCAACATGGAGAGCAAGCGTTGTCTTTCCACTGCCGGTTGGCCCGATGACGACGATCAGCGGCAGGTCGCCGGCCGGTGCGCAAGGCGAGGGCTCGTCGTGGTGCAGGGCTGCACGCTGGGCCGCGGGGTCTACCAAAGACGCCACCAACCGGAGATGAAGACCCGGGCGGGGCCGAAGCGAAGCAGAATAAAGATAACGGCGGCGATGACGAGAAGCAACAGACCGCGCAGTTGCCGGCGGCGTTCGGCAGCTTCACGACGAGTGAGTTCCTGCGGATCGCGCATCACGACCTCACTGAGCAGCGGGATCTTTATTCACCAGGAAGTGAATACGAAGCTCGAGATTGGGGCCGTGAAACTCCTTTGGGAGCGGAGGAAACTGGCCGACGCCGGTAATTCCTCCCCATGCGGCGCGGTTGATGGCATCGTCATGCGACGACCCATCGAGGTTCATGGCGCTTACGTGTCCGTCAGCCTGAATCGTGAAGCGGATCAGGGTGGTTCCCTGCTTGTTGAGAGGCGGTCTGGCCTCTTCCGGAATGAGCGGAATCCAGGTGTTATAGATCTCCCGCAGAATACGGCGAAGATACGGGTTGAAGTCGACGCCCATGGTGTCGGATAAGACATCGACGCCCGTATTCACACCCTGATGCTCAACGGGGAGACTGTTTCCGTAGCTGCCGCCCTGGCCTGGCTGGCCTGCCTGCCGCGCTGCCTGGCGAATGGCGTCGCCGGCCGTCTGGTTGGGTTGGGAGAAGTTCGGTTTGGTGGGCGCAGCTGGCGCGTCCGCCGTGGCCTGTTGCTGCGGCTGAGGATGCGGGCTCTCCATCATCGGTGGCCGCTGCTGTTGTGGTTGTTGCGCCTGCTGGGTTGGCGCGGGAGGCTGTGGCGCGGGCTGTGCTGCGGAGGGCTGCGGCGTTGGAGCTTTGGGCAGCGGCGTCGCGGCGCCGGGGGCACCTGCCTTCCGCATGGCCTGGAGCTGCTCCAGAGTCTTGCGATCGAGCGAGGGACGCGCGGTCTGCTGGGTGCGGTCCTTATCGCTCATCGTGTTGGTGGGCTTGCGCGGAAGCTGCTTGGCTATGTCTTTCGGCAGGTCCAGGTAGGTGAGCTCGCGATCGCGTTGCTTCAGCACGTCCGCCGGGTTGATCAGGCGACCCTGATGAAAGAGAACCTGCGGTCCGTAGAAGATGAACCAGCCGATGGCCAGCCAGACGATGACGGAGATGTAGATCGCTTCGCGAAAACGTGCGCGGGCCCGATCATCGTTGACCTCGTCGAGCAGGTAGATGAGCTCGTGCGGATCGAGATCAGCGTAGCGGCCCGAGCGAATCTTTTCGGTCGGGGGTGGCGTGGCCGGGTTCGGTGGTGTTTCCAGGGTCGGCATCTGATTCTGTGAGTTGGATGCGGCCGTGTCTTTCGGGTGCGAGCCGTGCTTGCAGGGACTCGCAGCTACACAGCGCAAGATCGAAGCTGCTTTATCTTCTCATCTTCCGCGAGCAACACCCGAGAGGACGCACCGTGTTGTGCAACCGTGGTGCTGCGCGTTAAAAACCAGGGACGTACATTGGAGAAGGAATGGGAATGCTGTCGCAAAAGGCCAGAGTGTTGGTGCTCACGATCAGTGACCGCTGCATGCGCGGGGAACAAAGTGATCTCTCCGGACCCGCTGTCGAGGACATACTGCGCGGCGCGGGGTTCACGGAGATTCACCGCGAGATGCTGCCGGATGAGCGGGACGCAATCGCGGGCGCGCTTCACAAGGGTGCGCAGGATGCCGTTGCCCTGATCCTGACGACCGGTGGAACCGGACTGGCTCCACGGGATGTGACACCCGAGGCGACGCGGATGGTGTGCGACCGGATGGTCGACGGCCTGGCGGAACGGATGCGCGCTGCCAGCCTGCAGGCGACGCCGCTGGCCGCCCTCAGCCGGGCGGTTGCGGGCACGGCAGGGCGGACGTTGATCGTGAATCTGCCGGGAAGCCCGAACGGTGCCACGGTGTCGCTGACTGCGATTCTGCCGCTGCTCGGCCATGCCCTGGATCTGCTGGCCGGGCGAACAGGGCATGAGGCTACCACGATCCGGGAAGCAGCGATCCCGGCAGCGGAACGGTAGACTGACGGTCGAGGTGCTGTGAAACTACATCCTGTTATCTGGTTCCACAAGGGGAGCGCCTGGATGCTGGCGATCCTGAAGCCTCTGGGCGTCTGGGGCCTGGGTGGTCTGTCCTTCATTGATAGCGGCCTGTTTCCCGTACCGCCCACGATGGATCTGGTACTGGTCGGGTATGTCGCCGCTGATCCCGGCAAACTGGTGCTGTATTCGTTTGTTGCTGCTCTCGGATCGGCCCTGGGAAGCCTGATTCCGTTTTTCATCGGGCGTGCCGGCGGGGAACTCTTTCTGCTGCAGCGGATCAACCGGGAACGCTACGAGAAGCTGCGGAACCGGTTTGAAAAGCAGGAGTTCCTGGTCATTATGATCCCGGCGATGGTTCCGCCGCCGATGCCGCTGAAGCTGTTTGAACTGGCGGCCGGCGTATTCGAGATGAAACCGCTGCTGTTTGCGTCCGCGATCTTTGCCGGCAAATTCATCCGGTTTCTGGCGTTTGCGATGATCACGCGATGGTATGGGCCGACCATCGTACATACGGTAGGGGAAGCCTTCCATGACCACCTTGGCCTGGTGGTGGCGGGCATTGGTCTGCTGGTGCTGCTGATCGCGTTTTTCGTGGTGCGACGCATCTTTGATCGGCGGCGCGGGACGGCGCTGCCGATTGAAGAGGAAGTGTAGGCCGGAAGGCAGATGGTTGGTTGAGTTCGGTTGAGACAGGAGTTCTACTTGCCGGATCGACCATCCATCGCCATGCGGACGACCTCATCGTCCTCATTCACATAGACTTGTCCGCTGAGGGGTGAATCCGCGCGGCCGTGCATGCCGATGGTGTCGTACAGAAAACGGAGATCGCGGAAGGTCACGACGGTGTCGCCCTCGGGTGAGGGCAGGGAATCTTCCGTGACGAGCGGGAAGGGCGACCAGTCGAGGTAGGCACGGCCAAGGGAGCTTTTCTTTGCGGCCAGGGTGGCACGGGTTTCGGCGGGTTTGTGGAAGAGGTCGTCCTGCTCGCTGGTTTGAACCTGACCGGAGAGGCTGTCGATAGTGGAGAGCTGGAAGAAGTTGGGTGTTTCGACGACACCGTGCCATCGGAAAGGGTTGATGGGATAGGGACTTACAGTCGAACGTTGGATCTCGACGTTGCCGTAGTCCGCCCCGCGGGCGAGGTCCTCGGCGTGGAGGCGCTCGTAGCCACGAAGGCTCCAGAGCAGAAGAACGCCGACGAGGGCGAAGGTGGCCCAACCGCGGCCGCGGAAGGCGTCGCGGCGGGCGCCGGACGAGCCTGTAATCTCCGAGTTGATGAGGCCGAAGAGCGCGGGGGCGATGAGGCCGATGGCGAGCAGAGCGAGCATGACGGGCTCGACGATGAAGACGAAGGAGCCGGCGTACCAGCGCG